>NZ_JBQQXJ010000021.1:0-67150 GCF_052266595.1 Antarctobacter jejuensis
TGCCCCGTTAGAACCTCAACCTGCCGTAACTTCGTGACAATCTCTTCGGGCTTGGGGCGCCTGTTGGCCATGTATTTCCTCCGTTTTCCTAAACATAGCGGAGGACCACTTCAGTGGGGGAAGACCAAGCGGGACAGGTCCCTGTGTGCGACGGCCTCGTAGTCACGCAAGAGGCTCCCTCTCGGCGGGTCGCCGAACCGTCAGTCCAACTCGTTCAGCAGCCATTCGGCGCGTTCGATATGGGTGCGCGCGATCTGGAGCTTGTCCGCCAGCCGGGCTTTCTTGTCAGCGGAATGTGCCTCCGCGATCTCGGCCTCCAGCTCCGTCGATTTGGCACGAAGTTTCTGCAGGACTTTCTCCACATGGCGGGGCTTGATCTTGCTCGCCTTCCCGCTTTCGAGGCGTGCGTTGTAGTCTTGCACTTTCGCGGCAAGATTTTTCAGTCCCATGCGGTGCTCCAATACTGACCTGGGGATTAACCCTGTACCTGTTTCATGACGGTTTCGTGATGCTTTCCGGCCCCGTGTGAGGGCGCGTGCCGCCTGCGCGGTCTGTCACCGCTTCATCGATCTCTTCTTGGTCGAGGGACAGGATGCGTTCCACTTCGGCCATAGCGCTGTCGCGCTCGATGAAAAAGTTGCGCGCCGCTTCGATCAGGTCGTGCATCGCGTCAAAGGCGTATCCGGAATCGTTCATGAACGACGTCGCCGCGGCAGGCGTCAGTGCGCCCATGCGGATCAGGGCATCGACCCGCCTGGATGTCGATTGGGCATCCACTTCGATCCGAGCACGTTCCTGATCGAGCCAGAGCGCGCTGCGGTCGTCCGGTTCGGTCTGGTCGAGTTTCCTGATTTCTACCGCGATCCGTGCGATTTGCGTGCGCAATTCGTCATAAAGCTCGGTCGGCGCGCCCTGCGGCCGGACGGTGTAGCGCAGGATATTCTTGCGCAGGTGTTTGATGGATTTCACCGCCTGCACGATGTTGCTGGCCACATCGCGCAAGATGTAGATCCGTTCGGCAATCTCTGGTGCGACCTGCTTGTCCCCGGCGCGCGAGGTGAACTCCACAATGCCTGAATACAGCGTTTTCACCCGGCGTTCGTAGGCTTCGTTCAGGTCAAGGTCGAGCGGGCTGCGGCTCTTGCGGACCACTTCGGCAACATCCTCTGTTGCGAAAACCTCGTCACGATGCAGGTTCAGCCCGTGCAGGATCAGTTCAGCCGCGTTTTCATAGAGGTGCGACACCTCCTTGCGCAGCGCGATTTCCAATGTCTGCGGAAATTCGTCGACCGCTTCGTTCAGGTAACGCGGACGGCTGACATCCGGCATCGCCTCTGGGATGCGGTTTTCGAGGAACGTGATGAGCCGGCTCAGCAAAGGTAACATGAGCGCAACGCCGAGCACATTGAAGATCGTGTGGAACACCGCAAGTTTCATCGCGTAGTCAGCCGATGCGATCCCCACCGCGTCGCTGATCCAGTCCACTGCCTCACGCAACGGCACAATCAACAACAGCGCGACGATCGCCGTGCTCATGTTGAAGATGAGATGCGCCAGCGCCAGCCGCTTGCCCTGAAAATTCGCGCCGAGCGAGCCGATGATAGCGGTTATCGTCGTGCCGATATTCGCGCCGATGGCTAGCGCCAGCGCGTTCTCATAGCTGATCTGGCTGGCGGAAAGCGCCGTCAGGATCAGAACCATCGTCGCGTGGCTCGACTGCATGACGACGGTGGCGGCGGTTCCGATCAGGGAATAGACGAACAGGCCCAGCAGACCGGACAGGGCAAAGCGCGTGAGGTCGATCTGATCCTTGAAGGCGTCGAACCCTTCTTTCATGTAGTGGATGCCAAGAAACAGGAACCCCAGCCCCGCCAGCGCATAGCCGATGCCCCGCAACGGCTTGGCCTTCTGGAACACAAGGACGACACTGATCGCGATCATTGGCATCGCGTAGGCCGCAATATTGACCTTTAGCCCAAGCCCCGCGACCAGCCATGCGCCGGTCGTCGTCCCGATGTTCGCGCCAAAGATGATCCCCACGCCTCCGATCAAGGATATCAGACCGGCGCTCAGAAAAGAGATGGTGACGATCGAGACAAGCGAGCTGGACTGCAAAAGCGTGGTCGAAAGGACCCCGAATGAAATCGCCCGGGGGGTCGATGCAGTTGCCCTCTCCAAGACGCGTTCCAGCGCGCCCCCGCCGAACAATTTGAACCCTTCCTCAAGCATCAACATGCCGAAGAGGAAAATCGCGACGCCCGCAGCTATTTCCTGCGCGTCCGGGCTGAACCAGAAGGCCAGAAGGAGTGCGGAAATAGCGGCCGGAAGGTAAAATCGCTTCATGCCAGAAAAACTGCCGTACCGGTGGCCAGCGGCAAGGGCGGGCCGACTTCAGCCAGCCGTCTTTGGACCGCCTTCATTTTCACGACGCGCACTCCCTTCATCGCAATGCAGATCGGAACCATAACGTGATACAGGCGGGTTTCATTGACATGGCTCATATCTGCCATCCTGCCGTCCGGGTTGCGTCCGTCAACGTCATCATGCGTCCGGACTGTGCGTAAAAGACGGCGCAGGGGAAATTTGTTGGGCCGCTGTAAAAATCAGCGGCGTCATCCAAGGGGGGGCTTTCCCGGAAGGCCGAAAACCCCATTCCGGCCCTCCGGCGCAAGGAAGCCACCGGGTTGGATCATCCGCTACCCGGTCGAGACTGATCCCCGTTCGATGATCCGGGCTGGAAGCAACTGCGGTTGCAGGGCCTGTCCGCTTTCAAGATTGTTGATTATCTGCAAAGCGGCGGCGCGCCCCATGTCGGCAGCGGGAAGGTCGATGGTCGTGAGCGGTGGCAGCGTTTGGCTGGCCCAGTCGAGGTTGTCGAACCCCATAACCGACATGTCGTCCGGAACGCGTTTTCCTGCTTCGGCCAGTCCGAAATAGGCCCCCAGGGCGATGACATCCGAGAAACAGAGCAAGGCGCTCAGTCCGGGTGCGCCGGTCAGCACCTCGGAGATCGCGGCTTTTCCGCCACGAACGCTTAACTCGGTTTCAAAAAACTCGAGCCGGGCAATCTCTGCCCCGACTGCAGCGGCCCCCAGCCGCCGGGCAACCGTCCGGTCACTGTCGGCGAGGGGCCCGTGGATGACGCCGATGCTGTCGTGGCCGCGTTCGGCGAGATAACGGATCGCCTCTCCGGCAAGTCGGGCGTTGTCATAGCCTACGGTCGGGCTGGCGCTGGCGGGATCCCAAACAGAGGTGAAGACATGCGGCACTTGCCTCCGTGTGAACATGTCCAGCAACGTCGGGCTGTGCGCCGCGCCGCTCAGGATAAAGGCCTCGGCCCCCATGCCCAACAGCTTTTGGGCGCCTTTCAACTCCTCGTCGGCGTCGCTGTTCGAGATTGCAAGGACCAGCGTATAGCCGTGCTCTCCAAGCGTGGCTTCGATGGCGGCGATAAATTTCGCAAAAACCGAGTGTTCGATGGTCGGAATGATGGCCGCAACGGTCTTCGACCGGCTGGTTGACAGGGCGCGCGCCGCGGGATTGGGGAGATAGTCCAACTGGGCGCAGGCCTCAAGAACAAGTTTACGGGTCTTCTTGCTGACTTTGGCGCTGCCGTTCATCACGCGCGAGATAGTGGCGATGGAGAGTCCGGTCGCATTTGCGACATCTCTGATCTTTCCTCCCGGTTTTTTCACGGCTGCCTCACCCCAACGGTAATTTTCTTGACGAATCTCTTGGGATGATGATCGAATGAAACCGGTTACATGTCAATTTCGTGTGCTGTGAGCCGGATTGGCGATGCAACAGGATACTGGGGCCGTCACCTGCGGTCCTGTGCCGGGGCAAGAGGAAAAATGCTGCATACTGCCATGTCAGGCGAAGTGACCCGCAGGCTGTACCGTGGATTGAAGCAGGCGAATAGCCTCCGGCAGGACGTTGGCTATGGCGAGGTAGGGCGCATACGTGCTCCTTCTGGTTCCGTGGTTTCGATCACCCATGTGGACGGCGGATCGTCGATCTGGCTGACCGCGCTGGCCGAGGACCGCCGAGCATTCGACCTGTCGGCGCTCGACTTGCCGTCTTCTGCCGCAGAGCCCCTCGAATTGGGGCGCTTCGACGACCGGATGATGCGGGAACTGATCGCCGCCCGCGGCGGCAGTCTGGAAAACGCCTGTGGGCAGCGGTTGTTCGGCGGCGGCGCGCCCGGCGAAAGTTTTATCTTCCGCCTGCGCCAGAGCGCCGAGGTCTTTGTCATCGCGCCGGTTGCACCGGATTACATCTGTGCCGGAGGCGGCGCCGCGATCCAGATCGAGGTCAAACCACCCGAGGGTCAGGCCAATGACCTGCTGCTGCCTGATCCGTTGGGAAAAGTGGTCGATGAATTCCGCGTCGCGCGGGGAACAGCCAAGGCCTATGAGGTGAAAAAAGGCCAGTTTGTCCAAGTCATAGACGTCGAGGGGCAGCAATGCTCGGACTTCATGGCGTTGCGGGCGGACGCGCTGGAGGGTGGCATCGAACGGTGTATCGATTTCACCGTGTCGCGGACCATGGCCAGGGCCGCTTATCCGCTGCCGGGATTGTTCGACAAATTCTACGATCAGGACATGCGTCCGCTGATGGCCGTGCGTCAGGATACCGTCGGGCGGCATGACACCTTTGCGCTGGCCTGCACCGCGCGCGGCTATGAAGAGCGCGGCTATCCGGGTCACCTGAACTGCTCGGACAATATCAGCGAGGCGTTCGATCCCTATGGCATCGAACGCCGCCGTGCCTGGCCCGCGATCAACTTCTTTTTCAATTCATGGATCGACTGGCGGCAGAACGTGCTTGCCGGTGACGAGGCCTGGTCGCGTCCCGGCGATTACGTGGCGATGGAGGCACTCACCGACCTTGTCTGCGTCTCGACCGCATGCCCCGACGATGTCGATCCCATCAATGGCTGGAATCCGACGGACATTCACGTCCGCGTCTATGAAAAGGACAGCGCCTTGACCCATTCCGTCGTCTGGCGGGCCAACCCGGAGGATGCTGGAAAACTGACCCGGCACTCCGCTTTTCACCCGCGCACCTCGGCCCTGACGTCGTCTTTCGGCGTATCGCGGGACCTTTGGCTGCCGGCGCAATTCGATGGCACCGGCGCAATCGAGGAATACTGGGCCACCAAGAACACCGCCACGCTTCAGGACATGTCGGGGCTGCGCAAGGTCGATGTGGTCGGCCCGGATGCCGAGGCCCTGCTGCAGCATTGCCTGACGCGCGACGTGTCGAAGCTGGCCCAGCATCGCGGGTTCTATGCGCTGGTCTGTGACGCCCGGGGAGCGGTTCTCGACGATGGGACGCTGTTCAGACTGGAACCTCATGCCTTCCGCTGGTGCTGCGGATCGGACAATTCGGCGCTGCATCTGCGTGAACAGGCAGAGGCGCTGGGCCTGAAAGTACAGGTCATGACGCTGGGCCACCGGATGGTGAACCTTGCGCTGCAAGGGCCGAAATCACGCGACATCCTGCGCGAGGTGGTTTTCACCCAGCCGACCAAGCCATCGCTCGACAATCTCAAGTGGTTCGGCTTCACCATCGCCCGCCTGCGCGACCGGGACGGGCCGATGTTCATGCTCTGCCGGTCCGGGTTTACCGGTGAACTGGGCTACGAGGTCTTTTGCGACGGGACCGACGCGCTGGAGATCTGGGATGGATTGATGGCGGCGGGGGCGCCGCAGGGCATGGTGCCGATGGGCGGGCATGCGCTGGAGATGCTGCGTATCGAAGCCGGGTTGATGATCGCGGGCGCCGAGTTCGGCCCGGACGTGGACGCAATGGAATCCGGCCTTGGGTTCGCAGTGGACTTCAAGAAGCCCGATTTCATCGGTCGCGCCGCGCTTGAACGCAATGCCGCCGCGCCGCGCCGCAAGCTGGTCGGCCTGCATCTGGGCGGCAACGAGGCACCGCATCATGGCGACCCGGTCTTTATCGGACGCGAACAGGTCGGCGTGATCACCAGCGGTTGCGTGTCGCCGCAACTGGGCCATGCCATCGCAATGGCGCGGCTGGCGGTGGAGAACGCCGAGACCGGAACCGAAGTGGAAGTGGGCAAGCTTGACGGCCACATGAAGCGGCTGCCGGCGCGCGTCGTCGACCTGCCATTCCTTGACCCGAAGAGAGAGAAGGCCCGCGCGTGAGCACCGATTCAAAAGACGGCGTAGTCGTCACTCGAAACGTCTGAAAAATCTTCGGCGACCGCGCGGCAGAGGCGAACCTTACTTTAAATCGCTCAATGCAACGGTCCCCACAAACGCAACCGACAGGGCGCTCAAGAGGGGCCATATTGGCCCCGCTTTCCCATTCCGTGACGTCTGACGCCCTTGGACCTAGAGCCTGTGCTGCGCCCTGAACGTTGACTATAAGCCGGTACAAGGGGAGGGGGCCTGCCCGCACGAACAGCCCCTCCAGCACGAGAAAAGGGGGGCAGATTGCTCTGCCCCCAAGGTCACATGAGGTCGATAAGGGATCAGTTGAACGTGTAGACCAGCGACACGCCGTAGGTGTTGTCGAAGTGGTTCACGCCCGAGGACACTTTGGAGTGGTGCTCGGTCAGCACGCTGGTCCGCAGCGCCATGTTGTTTGTCACCGAGACGTTCAGGGCGAGGTCGTTGTAGACCACGGTGTCCGACTTCGACCAGATCACGTCCGTGTCGTTGGTCAGGAACAGGGTGTCCGTCAGCTTGTGCGCGTAGTCAGAGCTGAAGCCCAGCGCTTCTTCGCTGATGTCGCCCCGGGTGATGTCGGAGAGTTCCGAGAAACGGTAACCCGGGCCGGCCTGAACGGACCACTGGCGCTTTTCATCGTTGAAGATCCGGTAACCGAAGCCGAGCGAGGCAAAGGTGTCGGTTTCATAGTCCGAGAATTCGTCGACAGTGCCCTGAACCTTGGCGAAGCCGAAGAAGGCCGGGTTGAAGTCGCGGGTGTATTCCAGGTCGTAGAACAGGCTTTCCTCGGTCTTGACGTCGTCATCTTCGCCGTAGGCATAGTTCAGCTGCAGCTGGATTCCGTTCAGGCCCCAGACGTAGCTCATGTCGGTGCCGACGCCGACGTCAAGGCTGTCGGTGTTGCCGCTGGAGGCAATGCCGCGCAGCGCGAAAGAGCCGGTGAAGCCCTGCGGGCGGCCTTCGTTGCCAAAGCGGTCAAGGTCGCGCTCGGCATCGTCCTCGATGGCATCCATCAGGTCTTCGTTCAGATCCTTCGCGACAGAGCCGCGGCCGGTCAGGTCCTGGGCGGACACGGAAGAGGCTGACAGGGCAGCAATCAGCGCGATCAAGGTTGCGCCGAATTTGGCTTGGGTTTTCATTGGTTTAATCCTTCCCCAACTTGGTGGTGAACCTTCCCGGAAGTGGGAGCAGGTTCTGCTGGAGTCGATTTAGGGGTCCGTGATGTAAGAGTTAAATTTAATATAATCATGGTTGAGGTGATAATTAATCACGTCAAAACGAAATCAATCTATTCCAAACACTTCCACGGTGTCACCCGCGCTGATCTCGACCAGATCGGAAATCACGGCGCTCTGATCCTTGTGAATCTGTGACTGAATTGACACAAGTGCGGCTTCGGCGGTCTCGCGGATGTCTTCGTCCAGGTCCTCTCGCCAGATGGTCCAGACCGGGTAGGGGAAGACCGGGGCGTCCGGCACAAGGAACAATTGACCGGCATCGAGGTATTGCTTGATGTAGCGTGCGGGCAGATAGGCCGCGGCCGGGCGAGACAGGAGATAATGCACCGACATCGCCCCCAGAGACAGCGTCAGGCCCGGGTTCGTGAGTTCCGGCAGGTCAAGCGCATGGGCGTGCACGAATTCAGGCCCCCAGTCGACGAAGACGTAATGCTCCGCGATGTCTTCGAAACTGGTGGGCAACGACGCGGCCAGCACAAGCTCTTCGTCCAGCGCCCGGGACGCGACCAATCCGGGTCGCAATTGCGGGGAATACATCAGCCCGATCTGGACGGTCCCTTCCACCAGAAATCTGGTCAGGCGGTCCGGCATGCCCAGTTCGGCGCGCACGTTCAGGCTTGGCATCCGCGACTGAAGGAGGTCGATCCACTTGAACCCGAGGCTGGGCCAAAGGGAATACTGCGCTCCGATACTCAGAGACTTGGTATAGCCCTCCGGTATGCCGACCTGCTGCCGGGCTTCTTCCCAGATCCTGATCAGCGATAGGGCGTAACGCTCGAACTCGCGGCCCGCCGGTGTCAGTTCCGCCCCGGCCTTCGATCGGGTGAACAACGGCTTGCCAAGCTCGTTTTCCAGCCGTGCCACCCGAAGGCTTACGGCGGATTGGGTCACGAACAGGCGTTCGCTGGCATTTACGAATGAACCTGTCGAGGCAACTTCGAGAAAGGTCCGGATCAGCGCGATATCCAACAGGTCCATCCATGAGTTTTTTTGCGATTAACCGGCAGATTAACCTTCTTTGCTGACCTTGTCATTTGATCACGAGGTTTGGTGTGATTTGCTGGCCGCGCAATTGCGCGTTGACCCGGGCGTAGAAGGTGCGCGCGCCATTTGATCGGTTTCGGGAAGCGTGACTGAGACAAAATGCGTGATGCCAACCGAGGGGCTGGCCAGTATCGATAGCCGCATGAACCTGCAATTGTCAGGACGCTTGGTCGTCGCCAGACTCGAAGACATACGCGCGCAAGTCGTGGCGGCAGAACTGTCGCCAGAGGTCACGCTGGATCTATCGGCGGTAGAGGCAATGGATACCGCCGGGGCTTGGCTTTTGATCGACGCTCAAACCCGGATTCAAGACCGTGGCGGGCAGTGTCAGATCGTCGGTGCATCACAAGTCCACAGCGAACTGCTGGAGGTTGTCCGCAAGAGCATTCCGACGCATGGGATCGCCCCAAAGCCCCGTCACGGTTTCTTCGACTGGCTGGAGGCGGTCGGATTGAAAATCTGGAGCGGCGTTTTCAGCCTGTTCGAAATGCTGAGTTTCCTTGGCGAAGTTGTCGTGCGCCTTGGCGGTGTCATCCTCCATCCGCGGCGATTGCGCGTTACCGCGCTGGTTCATCACATGCAGGAGATTGGTTTCAACGCCATACCGATCGTCTCACTGATGGCGTTTCTGATCGGCGTGGTAATGGCGTTTCAGGGGGCCGTTCAGTTACGGCAGTTCGGGGCCGAAGTCTTTGTCGTTGATCTGATCGCAATCTCGATCCTGCGCGAACTGGGCATCCTGCTGACGGCGATCATCGTCGCAGGCCGGTCGGGCGCGGCATTCACGGCGGCCATCGGTTCGATGAAGATGCGTGAGGAAATCGACGCCATGCAGACCTTTGGCCTCGATCCGGTCGAGGTTCTGGTTCTGCCCCGGGTGCTGGCGCTGGTTTTCATGCTGCCTTTGCTGGGCTTTGTGGCGGATGTCATGGGCCTGTTCGGCGGGGCCATGATGTCCTGGATCGAATTGGACGTCTCGCCCGGCATGTTTCAGACGCGTCTCTACGACTCGGTGGACGTCTGGCACTATGTCGTGGGTCTGATCAAGGCGCCCTTCTTTGCCGTGATCATAGCTATCGTCGGATGTTACCAGGGGATGAAGGTTGGCGGAGACGCGGAATCCCTTGGCCGCCTGACATCCACGTCGGTCGTGCAGTCCATCTTTCTTGTCATCGTCGCGGATGCGATGTTCTCGGTCTTCTTTGCCGTCGTGGGGGTTTGATGTCAGAACCTCGTGAAGCGATCATTCAAGTCCGTGGGTTGCGCACGCAGTTCGGCAATCATGTCGTACACGACAATCTCGATCTGGACGTTTACCGCGGCGAGGTTCTTGGCGTTGTAGGCGGTTCGGGCACTGGGAAATCAGTTCTGTTGCGGGCCATCGTCGGACTGCTGCGGCCCAAGGCGGGCGGCGTGAACGTGTTCGGCACCGATATGCTCACAGCCTCGGATGAGGCGCGGCAGGCGGTCGAGCAGCGCTGGGGCGTGATGTTTCAGGATGGGGCGCTGTTTTCATCGCTGACGGTGCGCGAGAACGTCGAGGTCCCGATGCGCGAACATACGAATCTGTCGGCAGAGACACGCCGCGCGCTGGCCGAACTCAAGATCTCGATGGTCGGATTGCCGGAACTGGCTTGCGACAAATACCCATCAGAACTTTCGGGCGGGATGCGCAAGCGCGCCGGTTTGGCCCGGGCGCTGGCACTGGACCCCGAGATTGTGTTCCTTGACGAACCCACGGCCGGACTGGATCCGATTGGCGCCTCTGCATTCGATGCCCTGATCAAGAAGTTGCAGACGACACTGGGCTTGACCGTTTTCATGGTGACGCATGATTTGGACAGCCTGCATGCAATCTGTGACCGGATTGCCGTTCTTGCCGAAAAGAAGGTTTTCGTCACGGGCACCATGCAGGACATGTTGACCGTGGACCAGCCCTGGGTACACGAGTACTTTCATGGTCCCCGGGCGCGCGCGGCGGGAATCGGGACTGAGGGCTGATAGCGGATGGAAACCAAAGCCAATTTCGTGCTGATCGGCGCGGTGTCTGTCCTTGGCATCTTTGGTCTTCTGGGTCTTTTGATCTGGTTCGCCAAAGTCGAGATTGACCGCCAGTATGCGCTTTACGAGGTGCTGTTCGATAGCGTGTCCGGCCTCGGGATGGCGGCGGATGTGCGCTACAACGGCCTGTCCGTCGGCAAGGTCATCGGCCTTGGCCTCGACGCGGAGGATCCCAGCAAGGTGCGGGTCCGGATAGAGGTGGCGGCGGATACTCCGGTCAAGACCGACACCTCCGCGCAGTTGAATTCGCAAGGCGTGACAGGCGTTGCCTTCGTCGCACTGACTGGTGGAAGTCCCGGCGCCCCGTTGTTGCGTGATGCGGCTGACCCTGCCGCCGTGCCGCTGATACCGGCGGAAAGGTCTGTCGTGCAGGCCCTGACCGAGGATGCGCCGGACCTGGTGGCCGAAGCCGTCGAGGCAATCAAGGAAATCAGGAGCTTTCTGGGGACGGAGAACCGGGATTCGGTCGCAAATCTTCTGAAGAACCTCGAAAGTGCGTCGAGCCAGCTGGACACGGCGCTCAAGGATTTTTCAGAAATTTCTCAGAGTGTTTCCCAAGGCACCGCCGAAATTTCGAAATTCACCGGGCGGCTGGATGAGATTGCAAAGACAGTCCAGACGTCGCTTGTAAAGATCAACGAAACGCTGGACGTGGCCAAGGTGGCCATCGCTGAGGTCGAACCAACCATGCGCTCGGCAACCGGGGCATTCACCGCCGCGGAGAAAACGATCGGGAACGTGGACACGCTGGTTGAAAACAGGGTTCCGAAGATCGCTGACGAAGTCTCGGCGGCGATCAACTCCATCGACACGGCCACGAAAGACCTGCGCACACGGCTGGATGAGGTGCTGGTGCAATTCGGCGGCTCTGCCGACGTGGCCACGAAACGGTTCACCGAATTCGAAAAGACAATCGCTTCGCTGGACCTCACACTGAAGGACGCGCGGACGTCACTCGCCGCGGTCGAGAGTGCCTCTGTCAACTTCCAGAAATTGGTGGATGGAGAGGGGACGGCATTGGTGAAAGATGCGCGGGCGACCTTGAAATCGGTTCAGACCACGATCACCGGCATGGACGAAATCCTGCAAACGGACATCCCGGCGCTGCTGGCGGAAGTGCGGAAGGCGGTCACATCCGCCACCGAAGTCGTCGATCGGGTGTCCACCGATGTGACAGCTTTCACGACGCGGCTGGACCCGCTGGTGGAAACCGGCGAAACGACCCTCAAGACCGCGACGGAAACGCTGCGCAATGCCAACCGGACCCTCGCCAATCTGGATCGGGCCTTTGCCAAGTCAGAGAAGGCGCTGGAAGTTGCACAGAGCACATTCGCCAAGGCGGAAACGATTATCGCGACGGATTTCGGGCCCGCGATCACGGATATTCGGACAGCCGCGGATCAGATCCGGGTGACAATGGCCAATCTGTCCAAGGACCTGCCCGCGATCACGGCGGACTTGCGCAATGTCATGGCCCGCGCGCTGGAAGTGGTTCAGGATATCGACAAAACCGTCGCGGCCAGCGCACCGCCGATCCAGTCATTCGCCCGGACCGGGCTGCCGGAATTCACCAAGTTCGCGCGTGAGTCCCAGCAATTGGTGGCCCGTCTGGAGCAATTGGCCAAAAAGATGGAGCGCGACCCGGCGCGGTTCTTCTTTGGTAACAACCTGCCTGAGTTCAGGAGATAATCGGACATGAAATTCCTTGCCGCACTGCGTTTGTCAGCGATCGGGATGGGGCTGGTTATCTTGGCCGGGTGCTCTGCGATTTCGAGCCTCGACTCCGCCGCCAAACCACTGGAAACCTACGAGCTTAGTCCGCTACCCGCCGGCTCGAACCACATCAGAAAGGGGCGGCGCCTTCTTGAAGTGGCCATGCCGACCGCGACCGGGGCGCTGACGAGTGACCGTATCGTGATCAAACCGACCCCGCTACAGGTCCAGACGCTGCAGGATGCACGCTGGATCGACGAAGCGGCCGATCATGTGCAGCTGTTGCTGGTTCGCTCCCTGGCAAACTCGGGCAAGTTCGCTCTGGTCGCCGGTGCCGGATCGGGGCCGTCGCCGGATTATGTTCTGATGACGGATTTGCAGGCCTTTCAGGCGGAAATCACCGACGAGAAAGTGACCGTTGAGATCCGGTCGAGCATGACGCTGTTGAGCGATTCAGATGGGACTGTCGTTTCGTCGCGCAGTTTCAGCAATACGGTGGGTGCTGCCGATACATCATCGGAACAGGTTATTGCCGCGTTTGACGTGGCGATGACGCAGCAATTGACCGACGTGGTCGATTGGCTGGTCGGTGTCCCGGGACTTTGATGCAGGCGGGCATTGACGGATTGGGCCCGAATTATGCGGTGCCTGTCTTGCTCGCCTAGCCTCCGGCGAAAGGCCCTGACATCCAGATGGACAAGTCGTCATCTGATGAGTGTCCAATGTCGTGTCGCGTCCTGTCGCGATACACAGACCACTTGGAAGCGGCGGCACCCGTAAATCGATCCCGGATATGCTCGGTCCGGTGCATGGCCAATCTTTGAGCTATTTCCGAAATGATGAAAAAACATCTTCGGGCATGTAGTGAATGGTGCCCGGGGATAGAGAATGCGTCGCCAATATTGGCAGGTTTCCGCGATCCGATCTATGGTCAGCGCACGACGGTAGGAGGAGCTGTCATGGCGAAACGCGACTATTCATTGCTGGGAAAAGACGCCCGGCACGCGGTCGACAGCGGTCTGGCCGCCGCCGAATGGTCTCACACGGACATCCCGCGCAAGCAGATGAAGGCATTGATGCCGCGAGCAGATCAGCCCGCGATCCGCGATACGATTGTCCTGTTCGCCTGCATGTTTGCCTTCGCGGGCCTCGGCATCGCGCTCTGGCCCAGCTGGTGGTCCGCGCCATTCTGGCTGGCCTATGGCGTGCTCTACGGATCGGAGATGGATGCGCGCTGGCACGAATGCGGGCATGGCACCGCGTTCAAGACACGCTGGATGAACGACTGGCTGTATCAGGTGGCTTGCTTTTGCATGGTCCGCAATCCCGTCAGCTGGCGCTGGAGCCTTGCGCGCCATCACACCGATACGATCATCGTCGGTCGCGACCCCGAGATCGTCGCCATGCGCCCGCCCGCCCTGTTCCGCATCTTTCTGAATGTCTTTGGTATTCTCGACGCCTGGAACGGATGGGCGAGGATGTTGCTGAACGCCACCGGGCGGCTGGATCCTGAAGAGGCCAACTATATCCCCGAAACGGAGCGCCCCAAGGTGATCCGCGTCGCCCGCATCTGGACCGCGATCTACGCGGCGACGATCCTGTTGGCGCTCTGGATGGGGTCGATCCTGCCGCTGATGGTGATCGGCCTGCCGCGCCTCTACGGCGCGTGGCACCATGTGATGACCGGCGTCATGCAGCACGCGGGGCTGGCCGAAAACGTGACCGACCACCGGTTGAACTCTCGCACGGTCTACATCAACCCGATCAGCCGCTTCATCTATTGGAACATGAACTATCACGTGGATCACCACATGTTCCCGATGGTGCCCTATCACAGGCTGCCGGACCTGCATGAGGCGATCAAATACGATCTGCCCGCGCCGAACACATCGATTTGGCAGGCCTATGTAGAGATCCTGCCCGTCCTGCGCCGTCAGCTGTCCTATGAGGACTTCTTCCTCAAGCGCGACCTGCCGCCAAACGCCAAACCCTACCGCGAAGATTTCCACGCCGCCGCCCTTGGCGTGCCCGCAGAATAAGGACCTGGGTATGCCCTGGATCGACGCCTGTGCCACCGGCGACATCGACGAAGAGGACCTGATCCGCTTCGATCACGACGGCCGCACGTTTGCGCTCTACCGCAGCCCGAACGATGAGTATTTCTGTACCGATGGCCTCTGCACGCATGAGCATGTGCATCTTGAGGACGGGCTGGTGCAGGACTTCGAGATCGAATGCCCCAAGCACAACGCCACCTTCGACTACCGTACCGGCGAAGCCCTGCGTGCCCCGGCTTGTGTGAACCTCAAGACCTATCCCACCAAGGTCGAAGGAGACCGCGTCTGGATCGAGATCTGAGGCGCTGACGATCCGACCGATGTCGATCTGCCCATCAGTGCTGAACAGGGGCAAGGGGCAGCGATCAAGGTTGCTCTGAGTGCTGCGCCAAAAACCGGCGGGCTGCGCGGCAGGTTTCCTGAATGACACGCGCGGCAGGGGCTGATCGCATGCGCGCTGTCTGTGGCACCTCTATCCCGATTGGCAGATCTGCGGGCAAGGCTGCCAAAAAGGCCCCCAGGTCGATCTGACCCAGACCGGGAGGCAGCCGCTCTTCACGCGCGGCAAAGAGCAGCGTTTGCGCATCATAAGGCGGGCAAACCGGCGCATCACACAGGTGGGCAAAGCGCAACCTGTCGGGCGGAAGGTTCGACAATGTCTGATGGCTGCTGTCCGAGCGGTCGAAATGCAGGCTGTCAGGCAGGATGCCCACGGTGGGCCCGGCTTGTTCGACAATCCTCACAGCGTCGTCAACGGTGCGGATGTCGGTCCATGGAAAGAACTCCAACGAAACGCCAAGGCCGCGTAATGCCGCTTCCTCGGCCAGTTGTCCCAGCGTGTCGGCAAGCCGGGAATGATCCGGGTCATAGGGGGCCGTGATGACCTCACGCGCCCCAAGCGCGGCCCCTGCATCAAGAAATGGCAGCAGCGAGGCGACGGAGGTTTCGGGCGTGATGCGGACAAATTCGATGTCATGCACCCAAAGGCCGGTCTCGCGCAGCGCGGCCTGCGTTTCGCGCATCAAGACAGGGGCGGTCATCAGAGGATAGCCCGGAGAGGTCGGCGTCACCTGCAACAGGCGCAAGCCGACCGCATCGAAACCCGCCTCTGCGGCGGCCCGGATCAGCGCCGGCGGATCCAGGTCGATGGCAGTCAAGTGGGCAAGCGACAGCAGGCGCATTCATGTCCTCCTTGCGGCATTGCGACCCGCGACAAAGCCGAAGGTCAGGGCGGGGCCAAGGTTGATCCCCCCCGCCGGATAATGCCCGCCCATGACGCTGGCCATGTCGGTGCCGGCGGCGTAGAGGCCGGGGATTGGGTGATCCGCCGCGTCAAGGACGCGGGCCTGACCGTCGGTCCGCAGCCCCGCAAAGGTGCCGAAACTGCCGGGCACGACCTTGACCGCGTAGTAGGGAGCGGCCTCGATCGGGGCGAGGCAGGGATTGGGCGTTACGTCGGGATCGCCCTGCAGGCGCATGTAGGGCGTGGTGCCCCGGTGAAAGGCAGGGTCTTCGCCCCGTTTGGCATGGTCGTTGAATTCCGAGATGGTCAGGGTCAGGCCCTCTGGGTCGATGCCGCAGGCCTGGGCCAATCCTTCGGGCGTCTTTGCGCGGATCAGGTAACCGTTTCGGAGCCAGGGCCGCAGCGGCACGGGGGCTGGGCGCACGATCCCCAGCCCGTAGCGGCGTATGAACCGGTGATCGCAGATCAGCCAGCTTTGCGCCTCCTGCTGGTCTGGCAGTGCCGCCAGCATGTCGCGGACATAGTCGTGATAGCCAAGACCCTCGTTGCAAAACCTCTTCCCGTTCCCAAGAACGCCGATCACCCCGGGTTTTCCCCGGTCGATGATGTGCGGGAAGGTGCCGGTTTGGCCATCCGCATAGGGCACCCGGGACACGGGGCACCATGCTGCAGGCGAGGCAAGGGTTTGCGCCTGTTGGCCGCCAACCGCCTCTGCCATGCGCAGCCCGTCGCCCGTTGCTGCGGGCAGGGCCAGCGAAAGGTGGTTTTCTGCCCTTGGAAACTGCGCCGCGCGGCGCTGGGCATCATGCGGAAAGCCACCTGCGGCCAGCACCACGCCCCGGGTTGCGGAAACATGCACGTCACCATTGGGGCCGGACAGGATCGCGCCGGTGACGGTGCCTTTTGACTCCAACAGACGTATCGCGGCATGGCGTGTCCGGATCGAAACGCTTTGATCCAAGGCTGACCTCAAGAGCCGCGCCACCAGTGCGTTGCCGTTGCGCAGCTGCATGCCGCGTCCATGGCGGGCCAGATCCCACAGATGGCGCAACAGGCGCCGCGTCACATGAATGGCCGAAGCGACCGACCGCGTTGCCGTCATGAAGGCGCGCAAATCCGGCCCGGCCTGTATGGTCATGCCCCAGAAGGTCGTCTCCGTCATCGGTTTGCGCAGCAACGCCACATCGGCCCCAAGGCCGCGCGCATCATAGGGTTGCGCGATGACGGACCGTCCGCCCATGCCCGCGCCCGGCAGATGGGTATAGGTGTCGGGGATCCTTGCGCCGCAATCGAATTGCAGCGCGGTGTTCTGCTCGAAGAAGCCGACCATTTCTGGTGCCGCCTGCAGGAAGGCATCGACCAGTTCCGCGTTGAAACTGTTGCCCAGCACGGCGGCAAGATAGCGGCGTGGTTCTGACATGTCTTCTTCTATGCCGTTACGATGCGCCACCGGATTGCAGGGGGCCCAGATCCATCCGCCGGACCATGCTGTGGTCCCCCCAAGCGTCCCCGATTTTTCCGCAAGGACCACACGCAACCCGTGATGCGCGGCGGTGACGGCAGCGGCCAGACCCGCCGCGCCGGAGCCGATGACCAGCAGATCGCATTCCTCTGTCCGCACCCCGAAACCTCCTCTGACCGGCGCAGAGTCCTCAGCCACTCGCGTAACGTCAAATGCTTGTTTGTCGCTCAGCTTAACGTCATGTTCATTCGAAAGGGGAGGCACACATGGCGGAAATGACCCTGCGGCAGATCGAGGTGATCCGGGCCGTGATGATGACCGGCACCATCAATGGTGCGGCGCAGATGCTGAATGTCTCGGCCCCGGGCATCAGCCGATTGGTCAAACACACCGAGGAATCGCTGGGCATCCGCCTGTTCGAACGCAAAGCGGGGCTGTTCGTTCCTTCAATTGAGGCGTCGAAGGTCTTTGATCAGGTGCGTGAGGTCTACAAGGGTGTGGAAAACCTGCAACGGGCTGTCGGAGCCCTGCAACAGGGGGAGGACGTGCGCCTTGCCTATGCCTCGGCCCCGTCGGTGGCCCAATTCATCGCCGCGCGCGTGATGCGGCGGGTCAGGACGCGCTATTCCGACCTGTTCATTGACCTGAACATCCTCAAGATCGAAGAGACGGTGGACTATCTCCTGCTGGAACGTGGCGAGTTCGTGATCATGAGTTCGCCGGTCCAGAACGCCGCCGTCGAGAATGAAAAGATCGCCGAGGGCCGACTGGTGGCGATCATGCCGGACGGTCATCGGCTGGCGGAGCAATCCGTTGTGTCGGTGCGCGATCTCGCGCAGGAAGATCTGATTGGAATTGACCCGGCAGACCCCTACGGCCGACTGCTTGCGCAACCGATGGAACGCGTGGGGCTGCCTGTCCGCCACGCCATGCGCGGGCGTTTTGCGCAAACACTGGTCAGCCTTGTGCGGCACGGGCTGGGTGTGGCGTTGATCGACGAATTCTCGGTTGCTGAGGTCTACATGCCCGGTGTCACCCGCCGTCCGCTGCAGGAGGAAACGAAGATCGCGATCTATGTGGTGCGCAAGAAGGGGCGGGTCCTGTCAGGTTTCGCCGAATATGCCATTCAGCAATTCCGGCGCGAGTTGGAAAAGGCCGTTGATGACGGCCCGTGGCTGCGCAGCGGGGCCGGTTCCGGGGCAGGACGAAAATAACATCAGGTTAATGATCGCAAGATTATTGTATTTGACGTTACGCTGCTTCATCGGCGAATGTCACAAGCGTCGTCCACCTGGCCGGGAGGACCCCGGCAAGGGTGGCCAAGGATACGACGTATAGGGAGGATACCATGAAGCGCATTCTGTTCGGTGCCGTTGCGGCACTTGCTCTGACCACTGGCATGGCCGTGGCCGAATACCCGGAAAAAGAAATCCAGGGCATCATCCAGTGGGGGGCCGGTGGCTCGACCGATACGGTGATGCGGTCGATCACACCCCATGCCGAAGAGGTTCTGGGCGGCTCTGTCGTCATGCAGAACATGACCGGCGCAGTGGGCGCCATCGCGCTGAACTATGTCGCCGACGCGGATGCTGACGGCTACACCCTGCTGATGGGCGCCGAAAACCCGATGCTCTACAAGATCATGGGCCTGGGCGACAAAGACTACGGCGAATTCATCCCTGTCGCGCTACTGGCGCGTGGCACGCCGCTGCTGGTCGCCAACAATGATGCGCCTTTCGACACCTACGCAGAGATGATCGAATACGTAAAAACGCACCCCGGAGAGGTCCGTTTCGGATCGACCGGCCCGGGCGGCCTGCCGTCGGTCGTGACCGCCATGGTCAACGCCGTCGAGGGCGAACTGGACGTGATCAAGGTGCCCTATGACGGTGACGGCCCGGCGCTGACCGGTCTGCAGGGTGGTGCCATCGACGTCATGCCCGCCGTTCTGGGCGCTGCCATCGAAGGCATCCGGGCCGGCAACATGAAGGCGCTGGCCGTTGTGGACGTGGCCGAGAACGACAAGCTGCCCGGCGTGCAGGCCGTGGCCGCGGTGAACGACGGCTACAACACCTATCTGCCCTGGGGGCCGTTCTTTGGTGTCTTCGTCAAGAAGGGTACGCCGGATGACGTGGTTGCCAAACTGTCGACAGCCTATGCCGAGGCCGCCAAGAACCCCGAGTTCATCGAGCTGATGGAAGGCCGCGGCTTTACCCTGATGGGCATTTCCGGCGCCGAGGCTGAGGACTTCCTGTCGAAGTGGCAGCAGGGCACCGCATGGCTGCTGCAGGACGCGGGCCTGACCAAGACTTCGCCCGAAGAGTTCGGCATCGCGCGTCCGGGAGAATAACTTTCCCTGTCGGGTCATCTGACCCGCGGCACGGTGGACGCCGCATTTCCAAGGCGAAGTGCGGCGTCCTTTGCATTCAATGTTCTTCGGGAAGGGGAGCGCCATGCAGAGAATCGATCCGGAACATCACGACGGCACGTCCGACGCCACGCCAGGGGGCGAAGCGCACAAACGCCGACCGGGTGAGCTTGGCTTTGCGCTGGTGATGCTGGTGGCCAGTGGCGTTCTCATGTGGAACGCCTGGGGTATCGAGAACAGCTTTGGCCCCAACGGCCTGTCTTCCCCCCGGTCGATCCCTCTGGCGACGACCTTTGCCATGCTGATCAGCGCGGCCATCGTTGTGCTGAAGACCGTCCGCCTGCCTCTTGATCGCGCCGAAAGCCTGATGCGCGACATCGTTCCAGTAACGGTCATTGTCTTCGCCGGTCTTCTGGTCCTTTACGGCATTGCCTTGAAACCCGTGGGGTTTCTGCCGGTTTCGGCTGCTTTCCTGATCGTGGCGATCAAGCTTTTGTCGCGGCGCGGCTGGGGCTGGACCGCGATGGTGTCGCTGACTTCCCTGGTGGTGATCTGGCTGATCTTCCGCATCGTCTTCTCGGTGCTGATGCCGGCAGGCATCGTGCCAGAGGCTGAGGTGGTTCAGTTCTTCCGCTCGATTTTTTCCGGAGGGTCGCAATGAGCGCGCTGATGGATTTCCTGCTGGTCTTCACCCAGCCGCAACTGCTCTTGCTTGTCGGTCTGGGCACCTTTGCCGGCGTCTATGTCGGCGCGATCCCGGGCCTGTCGGTCACCATGGCCGTCTCGATCCTGATTTCGTTCACCTTTTCCTGGGATGTCTACCCCGCCATCTCCCTGATGATCGGCATCTACATGGGCGGTGTCTATGGCGGGTCGCGCACGGCGATCCTGCTGAATATCCCTGGTGCGCCATCGGCCATCGCCACAGCGCTTGACGGTTATCCCATGGCGCAGCGCGGGGAGGCGGGGACCGCCATCGGTGTGACAACGGTCATGTCCTTCATCGGCGGTTTCGTGGGCATCGGCGTTCTGGCACTGGCCGCGCCTTTCGTGTCGGATTTCGCACTGAAGTTTCAGCCGCGCGACTACATGTTGCTTGCCATTCTTGGCATCCTTCTGGTGGGCTCCCTCTCGCAGGGCTCTCTGGTCAAGGGGATCTTTGCGGGTGCGCTGGGCATCGCCATTGGCGCGGTGGGCCGCGATCCGCTGACTTTTACCGAACGCTTTACCTTTGATCTCAAGCTGATGGAGGGCGGGATTTCCTTCATCGCGGTGATGATCGGGATGTTCGGCGTCTCCGAAGCTTTGCTGCAACTGCATCATGTGAACAAGGACGCAGTCCGGCAAAAGATCAGCCGCATCGTGCCGTCGCTGGCGACCGTGAAGAAACACCTGCCGCTGTCGCTGCAGACCTCAACCATCGGTGTGGTCATCGGCGCCTTGCCGGGCACCGGGGGCGATATCGCGGCGCTGATGGCTTATGATCACGCCAAACGCGTCACCAAACACCCTGAACGTCCCTTTGGCGACGGTGCGATGGAGGGGCTGGTCGCGCCCGAAACCGCCAACAACGCCGCCGTGGGCGGGGCCTTCATCCCGATGATGACACTGGGCATTCCCGGTGACGCGGTGACGGCCATCATGATCGGCGCGCTGTTCATCCACGGGCTGAACCCGGGGCCGATGCTGATGATCGACCAGCCCGACATGTTCTGGTTTATCGTCGGCTGCCTTGTGACGGCGAACTGTTTCATGCTGCTCTTCGGCCTGACCGGTATCAAGCTGTTCACGAAGATCGTCGAGATGCCGCGCAGCGTCCTGATCCCGCTGATCATGCTGCTGTCGATCGTGGGGGCCTTTGCGGTGAACAATTCGATCACCGATGTCTACTGGATGCTCGGGTTCGGCGTGTTCGGCTATTTCATGCGGCACTACGGCTATCCGTTGGGGCCGGTGATCCTGGGTGTGATCCTGTCGCGCCTGCTGGATGACAACTGGCGGCGGGCGATCATCTCGGAGCGTGAGGATCTTGGACGGTTCTTCGAAGGCATTCTGACCAGCCCGCTGTCGCTGGTGCTGTTTGTCGCCGTCCTCCTCGTATTCGTGTCCCAGACGCCGGTCTGGCGCTGGGGCAAATCCAAGCTGTTCAAGGAAGCATGACGATGACGAAACCGGACCTGAGACTGGGCCTGATCGGCGACAACATCGCCCGCTCGCGTGCCCCGGTTCTGCACCATCTGGCAGGGGTGCAGAACGGGATGACCGTTCAATACGACCGGCTGATCCCGCGTGAGATCGGCGCGGATTTCGACATGGTTTTCGACCATTGCGCAGACCGCGGCTATCGCGGGATCAACGTCACCTATCCCTACAAGGAACGCGCCGCGAAGAAGGTGATGATCGACGATCCGCTTGTCGCGGCCATTGGCGCGGTGAACACAGTGCTGTTCGAGGACGGCGGCCCGCGCGGACAGAACACGGATTACTCCGGTTTCATCGCAGCCTACCAAGGACTGCGGGCCGCGGCTCCCGGCATCTGCTGCCTGATCGGCACTGGCGGTGTAGGCCGGGCGTTGGCCTTTGGCCTGCTGGCGCTGGAGGCAAGCGAAATCCGACTGGTGGACCGCGACAAGGCCAAGGCCGAGGCGCTGGCAGACGATCTGCGCGCCACGGGCAAACCTGCGCGGATCGTGACCTATGCCGATTCAGCAGAGGCGGCAAGGGGGGCGCAGGGGCTGCTCAATGGCACCCCGGTGGGCATGGTGGGATACGGCGGGACGCCGCTGCCGGTCGAGGCGATGGTCGGCGCGGAATGGGCCTTTGACGCGGTCTATACCCCTGTCGACACGCAGTTCCTGATTGATGCGACGGCGGCAGGTTTGTCCATCATTTCGGGCTACGAATTGTTCTTCTGGCAAGGGGTCCATGCCTGGGGCCATTTCTCGGGCAAGCCGCTGGATCAGGGCGCCCTGCGGGCCGGTCTGCTGGACGCGGAAGAAGCCGAAATAGCGGCGGTGGCCTCATGAAAACCTCCATCGCGACAGTCTCCATCTCTGGCACCCTGCGCGAAAAACTGACCGCCATCGCCAAGGCTGGTTTCGACGGGATCGAGATATTCGAGCAGGATTTCATCGCGGATGAGGGCAGCGCGCGCGAAATCGGGCAGATGATCCGCGATCATGGGCTGGACATCTCGCTGTTCCAGCCGTTCCGGGATTTCGAGGGGCTGACCGGTGCCCTGCGCCGCCGCGCCTTTGATCGCGCGCGCTACAAGTTCGACACCATGGCGGAGCTGGGGACAGATCGCATCCTGGTCTGTTCGTCCTGCCACCCGCAGGCGCTGGGCGGGATCGACCGGGCGGCGGAGGATTTCGCAGAACTGGGCGCGATTGCAAAGGACTACGGCATTCAGGTGGGCTATGAGGCGCTTGCTTGGGGACGCCACGTCAACGACCACCGTGACGCATGGGAGATCGTGCGCCGGGCGGATCATCCCAACGTTGGCATCATCCTCGACAGTTTCCACACGCTGGGCCGCAAGATCGACCCGAACACCATCCGGCGCATTCCCGGGGACAAGATCACCTTTGTCCAGCTGGCGGATGCCCCGCAAATCGACATGGATCTGCTGTACTGGTCGCGCCACTTCCGCAACATGCCGGGCGAAGGCGATCTGGCGGTGACGGATTTCATGCGCGCGGTCGCGGCGACCGGATACGACGACTGGATCAGCCTGGAGATATTCAACGATCAGTTCCGGGGCGGACGCCCCGAGGGGCTGGCCCGCGACGGGCATCGTTCACTGGTGGCGGTCATGGATGACGTAAGGCGGCAGGAACCGGACCTGTCCATCGACGTGCCGGAGATCCCGCCGCGCGTTACTGCCCGGGCCGTGGCCTTTGTCGAATTCGCCACCCGTGGCAAGGAGGCCGAAGCGCTGCGCGCGTTGTTGCGTTCGATGGGCTTCCACGAGGCGGGGCGGCATGTCTCCAAGAAGGTCACGCTGTGGCAGCAGGGCGAAATTCGCATCGTGCTGAACGAGGAAACCACCGGTTTCGCAGACCACGTCTGGACCGCACGCGGCACCGGCGTTTGTGACGTGGGGCTGGAGGTGACCAGCGCCGCAGATACGGTTGCACGGGCGCAGGCCCTGGGGACGGACCTGTTTCAACAACCGGTCGGCCCGGGTGAGTTCGATATTCCGGCGATCCGCAGTGTCGGCGGCAGCGTGCTGCATTTCATCGACGAGGCCAGCGGGCTGGCGGACGTGTGGTCGGTTGAATTCAAACCCACGGAACAGCCATCGGCTGGTGCCGGGTTGACGCGGGTGGATCACCTTGCCGAGACGATGAGCTACGACGAAATGCTGTCCTGGTCGTTGTTCTACACCTCGCTTTTCGACATGGCGCCGATGGCGATGACCGACGTGATCGACCCTGACGGCCTTGTGCGCAGTCAGGCCCTGCGCACCTCCGATGGTGCGGTTCGGATTACGCTGAACGGGGCAGAGACGCACCGCACGCTTGCGGGCGCTTTCCTTGCCGAAAGCTTTGGCGGGGCGGTTCAGCACGTGGCCTTCGCCAGCGACGACATCCTTGAAACGGCGCGGGCGATGCAGGCACAAGGGTTCGCGCCGCTGCCGATGACAGAGAACTACTACCGCGACCTGGACGCGCGCTTTGATTTGGAGCCCGCCACGCTGGAGGCGCTCAAGGCGCATCACATCCTGTACGACGAGGATGCGCAGGGCCGGTTCTATCAGTTCTACGCGCGGCCATTTGGGGGCGGGTTGTTCTTCGAGGTGGTCCAGCGGGAGGGGGACTATGACGGATATGGCGCGCCCAACGCCCCGTTCCGTATCGCGGCGCAAAAGCGTCTGACGCAGTCGCGGGGCGTGCCAAAACGCTGATCGCGTGATGTGTCGCCGGGCATGTCAGGACGGTTTCATTCGTGTGCCGTTTGGATCGAACAGGGGGCCAAGGACGATAGTGGCATCGAACAGCCTGCGCGCGATGTCCACCTGCACGCGGGCCCCATCCTCCAGCGTCCGGTCGACATGGCCAAGCGCCACGGGACCGCCAACCCGATAACCGAAGGCGCAGGATGATGTCTGGCCGATGATCTGGCCATCCAGATAGATCGGTTCGTGCCCCAGCGGGACAGCCGTTTCATCGTCGAGCTTCAGGGAGACGACTTTAGGAACCGCGCCGGACCTGCGCGCCTCGGCCAGTGCCTCTGCCCCGGTGAAACCGCCGGATTTGCGGGTGGCAAAATCCAGTCCGGCGGCGATGGGCGTGATGTCTCCGTCCAATTCGTGCCCCATGGCGCGGAAGCCCTTTTCGATCCGCATCGAGGTCTGTGCGAACAACCCGGCGGGGCGCGCGCCTGCATCGGTCAGCGCGGCATAGATTACGGGGGCATTTTCCGACAGGCAGGTGATCTCCCACCCAGCTTCGCCGACGTAGGACTGGCGTGCAGCGCGGACGTGTTTGCCCGCGATATGGGCCGGTCCGACCTTGAAATATTCTAGGTCGTTCAATTCCGGCGCGCCGCAGTCCGCCACGATGCGCGCCGCCTCCGGTCCCATCAGGGCCAGCACGGCGTATTTCTCTGTGCTGTCCTCCAGCGTCACGTCGAAGCCCTGCGCGGCCCTCTGCAGCCATGCAAGATCACGCTTGATCGCGTTGGTTCCCACGAACAGGCGATATTGATCCTCGGCAATGCGCTGCGCGGTCAGATCACTTTCATAGGTGCCGCGTTCGTTCAGCATGGCAGTGTAGATCACCGAACCGGGCTTGCGCGCCATGTCGCCTGCACAGGTCTTCAGCAGGAAGGCTTCGGCATCCGGTCCTGTCACCTCGATCTTGCCAAAGGTTGAGGCATCAAAGATCGCCGCACCTTCATGCGCCGCCATGACCTCGGCGCGGACGTTCTCGAACCAGTCAGGCTTGTCGAAGCGCAAAGCCGGTTCGGCGGTCTTGCCAAAATAGAGTGGTCGCTCCCAGCCGTAGAACTGGCCGAAATGCGCGCCTGCGGCGACGTATGCGTCATGCAGGGGCAGTTTGCGCAGGCCGCGCGCCGTCTTCAACTGCTTGCCCGGGTAGGCGATGTCGTAATGCGTGCCAAGGATTTCGGGTGCGCGGGCCATCAGGTGATCGACAGAGTTGAACACCGGTGCAAAGCGTTTCGCGTCTGCCTCACCCAGATCATAGGCGGTGTGGCCGTGTACGATCGCATGGGCAAGGTTCATCCCCGCGCCGCCCCCGGAGGCCATCCCGACCGAGTTCATGCCACAGCCAAGGAAAAGCCCGCGCGTCTCTGCCGTCTCGCCCAGCATGAAGGTGCCATCGGGGGTAAAGCTTTCCGGCCCGTTCAGCAGCATCTTGACCTCGGCCGTTTCCAGCGACGGCAGGCGGTGCAGTGCCAGATCCATCATCGGTTCGAAATGGTCCCAATCCTCTGGCAGCAGACCGAATTCAAAGGTCTCGTTCAGCACACCCGGTGCGATGGGTTTGCCCATCGGTTCGAAACAGCCCACCAGCAGGCCGCCGGAATCGTCGCGGATGTAGAGGTGGCTGTCATGGTCGCTGAGGGTCGGCATGTTGCCGGTTATGCCTTCGATGGGTTTGGTCAGCAGGTAGAAGTGTTCACAGGCCAGGAGTGGCACTTCGGCCCCGGCCATAGCACCCACCTCACGCGACCACAGACCGGCGCAGAGCGCAATCGCGTCGCACATCACCGTGCCTTGGGTGGTCTCCACGCCCGTGACGCGGCCATTCTCCGTCAGGATGCCGGTCACGCCGGTGTGCTCGAAAATCTGTGCCCCCAAGGGTTTTGACGCCTTGACCAGCGCCGCGCAGACGTCCGAGGGCGAGACACGCCCGTCAGCGGGGGACCAGACGGCGCCAAGAACGTCCTCGTTGTTCATCAGCGGCCAGCGTTCCTTGGCTTCTGCCGCGCTGATCGAATGCGCTTCGATCCCGTAGGCATGGGCCAGCGCCTCTTGCCGCTTTACATGGGTCAGCCGGTCCGGCGAGGTGGCGATGGACAGGGATCCCTTCTGGATCCAGCCCACGGATTGACCGGTTTCCTCTTCCAGCCGGGAATAGAGATCCACGGAATACTGGATCATGCGCGTCAGGTTCCGCGAATGGCGCAGCGCGCGCACCTGTGCCGCCGAATGCCAGGTTGTGCCGGATGTCAGCTTGTTGCGCTCCAGCAGGATTGCGTCAGTGACTCCCATGTTGGCCAGATGATACAGCGTCGAACAGCCCATGATGCCGCCGCCGATGACGACGACCGAGGCGTGCGAAGGAAGTGCGGACATGTGAATTACCCCAGCAGTCTTTCGTTGGTTGAAGCATGGACCGGATCGGCTGTGACTTCGGCCTGTGCCGTTTGGCCGTCGCGATCCAGTTATCCTACATTTAAAGGCAGGCTATGACAGTCAGGCAGACCCGGATAAGCCTTTCTCGACAGTCCCAACGGGATTTCCCGACACTCTGACGGTGTCAGCGCCGGTCCTTGGACGGCAAGACGCCGAAGATGCGGCGGTACGTCTTGGAAAATTTGGCTGGTTCAAATCCATAGTCCAGCGCGATGTCCAGAATGGATCGGTGGCCCGCGAGGATCTCTTGCCGGGCCTCTGCCAGACGCAGCTCGGAATAGACGGCCTTGGGCGTCTTGCCGAAATCCGTCTTGAACACCCGTTCCAACTGACGCTGAGAGACACCCGCCCGGCGCGCCAGTTCGGTCAGCGGCAGAGGATCGAAAAGGTTGGCCTCCATCAGTCGGATCGCTGCAAAACACGCCCGGTTGGAGGTGGCATAGCGCATCTCTGCGGGCAGGGCCTGCTTCATGCGGCCGTCCCGTACCCCGTCGATCATCAGGCGCGATGTGATCTCGTCCACCAAATCGCCAAGACCCGCGTTCGCGATGTAGTTCAGCATCAAATCCGCCGAGGCTCCGCCGCCCGCACAGGTGGGGTGTTTGGCGTTCAGCACAAAAAGCGAGGTTGCCACCTCGACCCGGGGATGGTGTTCACGCAGGTAGGGGATGTCTTCCCAATGGGGGGCAACGGTGCCGCCGTCGGCCAGTCCCGCCTGCGCCAGGCGCACGACACCAGAGGCAATCGCCCAGACGGGATGCCCTTCGCGCGACCAGCGCCGCAAACGCGCCAACAACTCGGGATTGGGACGGGTTTCCACCCCCGCACCGGCCACCACAACCACCGTCGCCCCGCGCGGCAGGTCGTCCGGGGCGCGATTGGGCAGAACCTCGATCCCGTTGGAGGCCGGGACGGGGCCATCGTGCAGCGAGGCTACGGAATAGCTGAATCGTGCGCCTTCGCCGAACTTGCGCGCCAGCCGCAGGACTTCGATCGCGGACGAAAAGGCCTGCATGGTAAAGCTGGGTTCGATCACAAAGACGAAGTGCACGTCGCGCCTTTCCTCGCAGGGGGCCCCGGTTTGCTAGGCCAAGCAGGGGGCCCGGTGCAAGGTGGGATCGGCGAGCCCCTGTCAGGTGTTCAGGAACGGGGCAATCTGCGCCTCGATCGCCGCGACGACCGCGGCCACGCGATCCGGCTTGCCAGCATCTGCGTGGGGCGCGGCAAAACGGCCGGAATCGTTGTCGAAATAGCGGCCAGAGGCCTGCGCAAATTCCTCTGACAACGCGGCGCGCGTCAGGACATCAGCCCCGATGTCGATGTCATTGCCCGCCACGCCAAAGCCGTCGCGCACCATGTTGGTGGCCAGCAGCGATCCGGGATTGACCGCGACAGAGACGGGGCCTTGGGGATGTTCTGCGGCAAAGGCCTGGCTCCACATGGTGAGCGCGAGCTTGCTTTGGGCGTAGGCCTCCATGTCCTGCAGCGGACGGGCGCCGGCCAGCGCCTTCAGGTCAACGGGGGCCTGCGCCGCCGACGAAAGGTGCACGATCCGGGCATCTCTGGCCAGCAGCGGCAACAGCGCGCGGGTCAGCAAAGCGGGGGCAAAACTGTTCACCACAAAGCGGAGGTCCAGACCGTCCGCCGTGCGCGGGGCGGCCGCCTTGAGCACGCCGGCGTTGTTGATCAGCGCGTCAATCCTTGTCTGGCTGGCGCGGATCTCGCGGGCCATTGCGGCCACCTCGGCCAGATCGGACAGGTCGGCGCGATAGCTTTCGACCGTGCCGCCAACCTTGCGCAGCGCTTCGGCAGTGGTGGCCAGCTTGTCGGCGTTGCGCCCGTGGATCAGCAGCGTGTGGCCTTCGGAGGCAAGGCGCTGGGCGGTGGCGCGGCCGATCCCGTCGGTAGCGCCGGTGATGAGGATGGTCTTGGTCATTGCGGTATCCTTAGGTGAAATCCGGCAGAATGTCCTGCGCCAAGCGTTCCAGCGTCTCGTCGATGGGCGCACGGTTGAAGCGCAGGTTCAGCGCCACGTGGTTGACGCCGGCAGTCTGCAACTGATGCAGATAGCCGGTCAGTGCCCTGGCCCCGGCGCGGAAGCCCAGATGGATCGGGCGCGGGGACTCGTCCGGGTCTTCGGCAAGGTCAATGTACAGAGGTTGCAGCACCGGCTTCGGCTTTTGGCCTGTGGTCGCCACGCGGTCCTGCCAATCCACGATGACCTGATGTTGCCCGGCACCGGGACGCGGATAGGTCATCCAACCGTCGGCATTTTTGGCAATCCAGTCGGGGGACTGGCGGCTGGATCCGGTGACCAGCAGGGGCAGACGAGTGCCCGTCGGTTTTGGCTGCATGTCCATGGACCCTGTCAGCGCGCCAAAGGAATTGGCAAAGCGCGGACGTCTCTCCGCCATCTGCCGGATATAGTCAAAGCTGTCCCGAAAGGCCTCTGCCCGGCGGTCATGCGACAGGTTCATTGCCGGGTATTCCTCTGGCCGGTCGCCCGAAGCGATGCCAAGGATCACCCGTCCGCCGGACAGCACATCCGCGCTGGCGGCGGATTTGGCCACATGCGCCGGGTGGCGCAGGGGCAGCACAATGCTGGCGACGCCAAGCGCGATCTCGCTGGTCTGTCCCGCAAGGTAGCCAAGATAGGTGAATGGATCGAATAATTGCCCGGCGTCACCAAAGGAAGGCACGTCAAACGGCACATCGCGCAGCCAGATCGCCCTGAACCCCAGCCGCTCGGCCAGTTGCACCGTCTGCAGGTGCCCGTCCATGTCCGGCACCGGGCTGTTCGGGTAGGCCGTGATCGGCACCACCAGACCAAGCGTCAGACGCCCGTTCTGAAAGGTCCGGTCGAAGCCCCGGTTGATCGGGGCAAAACCCTGTTCCGTCATGTCGCGCATCGTGGCCTCCATTGGGGAAGGGCGCCCGTTGCCGGGCGGCCCGTCATGTCAGTCCTTGCCGTCGATCAGGAAGTGAGGGCAGAAAGAACCTGCTTGCCGATCACACGGCCGCTTTCCTGCCGCAGGTGCGCGGCGGTCAGGTTCTCAACGTTCATCTTGCCCACATTTTCGGTGACGGTGGACTGCAGCGTGCCGTCGTCCAGCATCGCCGATACGCGGTTCAGCAGGTCTTTCTGGGCCGCCATATCCGCGGTTTCGAACATCGAGCGGGTGAACATGAATTCCCAGTGGATCGACAGCGCCTTGGGCTTGGCCGACGCGATGTCGAGCGCCTGAGGGTCGTCGATCATGGCGATCTGCCCGCGCGGTGCGATCAGTTCGACAATGGTGGGCCAGTGCTGATCGGTGGCGGTCAGCGCCGCGACGTAGGTGGGGGACAGGTAGAGATCGCGCAATTGCGCCGCCATGTCGCCGCGATGGTCGATCACGTGGTCGGCACCCATCCTGCGCACCCACTCATGCGTCTCCGGACGTGATGCAGTTGCGATCACCGTCAGTCCGGTCAGTTTCTTGGCCAACTGGATCAGGATGGAACCGACACCACCGGCGCCGCCGATCACCAGCAGGCTTTGGCCCGCGCCGCCGTTTTCGGCTAGGCGAAAGCTGTCAAAGAGCATTTCCCAGGCCGTGATGGCCGTCAGCGGCATGCCCGCGGCCTCTGCAAAGTCGAGGCTCTGCGGCTTGCGTCCCACGATCCGCTCATCCACGGCTTGCAGTTCCGCGTTGGATCCGGCGCGGGTCACGTCGCCTGCATAGAACACTTCGTCGCCAACCTTGTAGCCGGTCACCTCGGCGCCGGTGTCCACAACCACACCCGCGGCGTCAAAGCCGAGGATATCCGTGCCGTTCAGCGGCGGCCGGTTGGCGCGCAATTTGACGTCCACCGGGTTCAGCGACACGCCACGCACCTCGACCAACAGGTCGCGCGGGCCGACCTTGGGGCGGTCTGCCTCGAACATGGTCAGTGCTCCTGCGGCATCTACCGGCCCTGTCTGGGTGTATCCGATGGCTTTCATGTCTGGTTCGCTCCTTTGCGTTGTTGCCCCCAACATACGCCTTGAGGTTTCGCGATAAACGCTGGATACCAGAGTTCAGTATTCCGATTTCGGAGATAATCATGGACACTGAGAGCCTCCGGCTGTTTGTTCTGGCGGCAGAACGGCTGAACATCAGTGCGGCAGGGCGCAGTCTGGGCTTTGCCCCCGCGGTCGCCAGCGCGCGGCTGGCGAAGCTAGAACATGGGCTGGGTGTCGAACTGCTGCACCGCACCACGCGCAAGGTGGCGCTGTCACAGGAGGGCGAGGCGTTTTTGCCCTATGCACGTGAGATCCTTGCGCAGGCCGAAGCCGGTAGGGCAGTGCTTGGACACGGGAGGGCGGAACCGGTCGGCACGCTGCGCTTTGCCGCGCCCAGCAGTTTTGCGCAACTGCATATCATGCCGCTGCTGCCAGAGTTCCAGAGCCTACACCCCGGGATCACGCTGGACCTGCGCCTGTCGGATACGCGGTTCGATCTGATCGAGGGCAGTTTCGACCTTGCCCTGCGCAGTGCGCCGCTGACCGACAGCAGCCTGAAAGGGCGAAAACTGTCCGAAGATGTCCGGGTGCTTTGCGCCTCTCCGGACTATTTGCAGGCGTATGGGCATCCTGAGACGCCGGAGGATTTGCTGAGGCACCGGTTCCTGTCATGGTCCGATCTGTCGCCGAGGGAACTGTTGAACCGCCAGGGAGAGACCTGGATACTGGATCCAGCCGCTCTTGGGGCACGTACGATCTTTGACGACGGTGCCTCACAACGTGAGGCGACACTGGCTGGCGCGGGCCTGTCGATCAACTCCTTCTGGAACGTGGCGCATGAATTCGCGGCGGGTCGTTTGGTGCGCGTTCTGCCGGACTGGCGGCTGAATGACCGGTCCGTGCTGTGGCTGATCTATCCGCGCTCCAACGTCCTGACACCCAAGACGCGGGTCTTCATGGATTTTCTGCTGGACCGTCTGAAGGGATCCTTTGCAGAGCAAGGATGACGGCGGGGCCGGAAACCCGGAAACGGCAATCTGGACTTGGCAAGACCGCTGCACCATGTTCTTGCAACGGGGAAGCGGCGCGCAACGCGTCCGCCCACCGCCACCAAGGCAAGAGGACCAGCCAGCATGCCGGATCTGCCAGAGGGTTTCGCAGGACAGGCGCTGATCGCCTGTCCGACCTGCGACACCCTGCACGTCGAGCCGGAGGTGCCCGACAACCACACGGCGCGCTGTCGCCGGTGCGGTCGGGTGCTGGCCGCGCCGCGTGACAACGCCTATGCCAACGTGCTGGCCCTGGCCGTTACCTCGACCATTCTCATGGTCGGCGCGGTGTTCTTTCCGTTCATCGAATTGCAGGCGGCGGGACTGCACAACCGCGCCTCGGTACTGGACGCGGCACTGGCCTTTTCGCAGGGCCTTATGGCGCCCTTGGCCATCGCGGTCGCGCTGTTGATCGTGCTGATCCCCACGGCGCGTCTGGCCGCGATCATCTACACTCTGCTGCCGCTGGTTCAGGATCGCCCGCCGTATCGCTTTGCGCCGCGCGCCTTCCGTCTTTCCGAGCAGCTGCGTCCGTGGTCCATGGCGGAAATCTTTGTGCTGGGCGTCGCCGTGGCGCTGGTCAAGGTCGCGGGTCTTGCCACTGTCAGTCTTGGCCCTGCCTTCTGGGCCTTTGCGGCTCTTGTCGTTATCACCGTCCTTCAGGACAACACCATGTGCCGGTACACAATTTGGAAATCTCTGGAAAAGACCCAAGCCTGATAACCGCCCGGCGGGCGGGCCTTCTGGCCTGCGATCACTGTGGTCGGGTGCATGACGCCGGGACCGACAGGTGCCTGCGCTGCGGCGCGGCGCTGGATCAGGACGGCCGCCGTTCGCTGCAGGTCGTCTGGGCCTGGCTGATTGCGGGGATCATTGTCTATATCCCGGCCAACCTCTATCCGATGCTGCGCACGGCGACGCTGCTGGACAGGTCCGAAAGCACCATCGTTGGCGGCGCGATCGACCTGTTCCATCACGGGTCCTACGGCGTGGCGATCATCGTCTTTGTTGCCAGCATCCTGATCCCGGTGGGCAAATTCCTTGCCATCGGCTTTCTGGCGCTGGGACTTGGGAAACGGTCCGGCATGACGGCGCACCAGCGTCACATGCTGTACGAGGTCGTCGAATTCATCGGGCGGTGGTCCATGATCGACGTCTTTGTCGTCGCGATCCTGTCGGCCCTTGTCCAGCTTGGCAGCGTCGCTATCATCAATCCCGGGATCGCAGCTGTCAGTTTCGCGCTCTCGGTTGCCTTTACCATGTTGTCAGCGCAGAGTCTCGACCCGAGGTTGATCTGGGACGCTGACGAGGAGTCGCAATGACAAACCCCACCCCGGCAGAGCCGATCGTCCGCCCGGCGCGGCGCGGCATCATGGCCCGGTTTTCCTTTGTCTGGCTAGTGCCGGTGCTGGCATTGGCCGTGTCTCTGGGCATCGCGTGGCAAAGCTATGCCGAACGCGGCATTCTGATCGAGATCGCTTTTGAAAGCGCTTCGGGCGTCGCGGCGGACAAGACCGAACTGAAATACCGCGATGTCACGGTCGGTGTGGTTGAAGCGGTCAGCTTTTCTGACGATCTGTCCCATGTGCTTGTCGGTGTGCGGGTCGACCGCAAGCTTGCATCGTTCCTGGACGGGGATGCGCAGTTCTGGGTCGTGCGGCCCGAGGTTTCGGCGCAGGGCATCAGCGGGCTGAACACCGTGCTGTCGGGCGTCTATATCGAGGCAAGCTGGGATTCGACCGAGGGCGTTCCGCAGACCGAATTCATCGGTCTGGACCATGCGCCATTGTCCGATCCGACACGCCCGGGCACGGTCATTCAACTCAGCGCCCGGGACGGCAATTCCATCGTCGCCGGCGCGCCCATTCTGTACAAGGGGATTGCGGTGGGCGCGGTCGAGGCCCCGGCACTGACCGAAAAGGGCGACGGCGTCGTGATCCGCGGCTTTGTCGAGGCGCCCTATGACCGGATCCTCACCACCAACACGCGGTTCTGGGATATTTCCGGGGTCTCCGTTTCGCTTGGACCGGGCGGCGTGTCGCTGGATTTCTCCTCTGTCGCCTCTCTGGTGCAGGGTGGGATCAGTTTCGATACCTTGGTGGCCGGTGGCGAGGCCATCGAACAGGGCCACAGCTATCCGCTTTATGCAGACCAATCCGCCGCGCGGGCCAGCCTGCTGGACGATCCGTCGCTGGACAGCCTGAAAGTTCTGGCGGTGTTTGACGGCAGCGTCGGGGGCCTTTCGGACGGGGCAAGCGTCCGGTTCCGTGGCGTGCCGGTCGGGGTTGTCGAAGGGGTGGCGATGATTGCATCCGACATCGGTGCGCGGAAAGTCGTGCAAATGCATGCGACGCTGGCGATCAACCCGGCGCGGCTCGGATTGGGCGAAGACGCCAGTTCCGACGAGGCGCTTGATTTCCTGCGCGGCTACGTCAACCAGGGGCTGCGCGTACGTCTGGCCACTGCCAGCCTGCTCTCGGGGGAGTTGGTGGTCGAACTGGTGGAACTGCCCGATGCCGCAAAGGCCGAAGTGATTTCCGCCGAGGGCAAGCTGCCGCAATTGCCCACGGTCGAGGCCGAAATGGTCAACCTCAACGCCACCGCCGAGGGCGTGTTTGAGCGCATCAACAACCTGCCGGTGGAGGAGCTTCTGGCCTCTCTGCAGGGGTTGATCGACTCCGCCAATACCATCGTCGCCGCGGACGATACCCGCGCCCTTGTGCCGGGTATCAACACGACACTGGCGGACCTGCGCACGCTTGCGCCGGACCTGAAGACAACTCTGGCCAAGACCGAGGCAACGCTGGAAGAGGTGCGCCTGATCGCGGTCAGCCTGCGCGAAAGCGGCGCCACCACCAATGTGAACAAGGTGTTCGATTCGGCCGCCGCCGCGGCGGATGCGGTTGAAAAGGCGGCGGGGGAGCTGCCGAAACTGACCGGACGGCTGAACACGCTGGCGGGGCGGACGGAGGCGGTCCTGAGCGCCTATGATGACAGTTCGCGCCTGATCACTGGTGCTTTGTCGACCTTGCGTGATATCAGTGAGGCGGCGGACGCCATGCGCACATTGGCCCGCACGCTGCAACGCAACCCGAATTCGCTCTTGATGGGACGGTGATATGAGTTTCAAGACACTGGCGGCCACATTGGCCTTGCTGGCGCTGACAGCCTGCGGTGACGGCAGTCCGCAATACATCGTCGAGAGCACGCAATCGGATCTGAAGGTTCGGGCACGGGTGCCGACCCTGCTGGTGCGCACGGTGTCACTGCCGACCTATGCAGCGGACGAAAAAATCGCGATCCGCGACGAAGCGGGGGTGGTGCGCGCGGCGAATTTCGGCCTTTGGGCGGATGAGCCGGAGCGGGCCACGACCCTTCTGATCAGCCGCCATCTGAACAAAATGACCTCCGCCAAGGTGGCTCCGGAACCCTGGCCCCTGCCGGAACCGGCAAAGGGCGTTCTGGACGTGCGGTTCGAAACCTTCATTGCCACCGATGGCACGGCCTTCCGCATGTCGGGGCAGTATTTCATGGGCTCCGAAACGCCGGAACCGATCGAAGATCCCGATTTCGACAAGCCGCCGAAAAAGCTGCCCGCACCGTTGCCGGACAAGGCGCGGCTGTTCGACATCGTGATCCCGCTGGCGGATCGCAGCCCCGGGGCCATCGCAGCGGCACAGGCCAAGGCCCTGACCGAACTGTCTGAAAGCATCGCCCGCGATCTGGCGCGCTGAGATGCCGGCCCTGACGGCATAAAGATGGATGGTCTGGCCGAAGAGTTGCGCCGCCTTGTCGCGCTGGCGCATGAGGCGGAAGACTGGGGCAAGCCCGCCGATTACATCCCGGAACTGGCCAAGGTCGACCCCGCGCAGGCGGGGGTTTGCATCGTGCTGGCCGACGGGCGGGAAATCGTGGCCGGGGCGGCGGATCAGCCGTTTTCGATCCAGAGCATTTCCAAGGTCTTTGCCCTTGCCGCCGTTCTGGGCCGGGTCGGCGACGACCTGTGGCGGCGGGTGGGGCGCGAGCCGTCCGGCGATGCCTTTGACAGCGTCTTTTTGCTGGAGCTTGAGAAAGGCAGGCCGCGCAATCCATTTATCAACGCGGGCGCCTTGGTGACCACCGATGTGCTTCTGGGCGGGCGGGAACCGCGTCTGGCCCTGTCCGAGATCGTGGGCCTGCTCAGGGCGGCGGCAGAGGATGAGGACATCCACATCGACAAGGATGTGGCCGACTCGGAAAAGGCGACGGCGGACCGGAACACGGCGTTGCTCTATTACATGAAATCGCATGGCAACCTGGTCAATCCGCCGGAAATGGTGTTGGGGACCTATGTCCATCAATGCGCCATTGAAATGACCTGTCGGCAGTTGGCGCGGGCAGGGCGGATGCTGGCGATGATGCCGGGGGCGCCGGTGATGATCTCGCCGCTCAGGGCGCGGCGGATCAATGCGCTGATGATGACCTGCGGGCAATACGACGGGTCGGGCAATTTTGCCTTCCGGGTGGGCTTGCCGGGCAAGAGCGGCGTGGGTGGCGGCATCCTGATGGTGGTGCCGGGCAAGGCCTCGATCGCGGTCTGGTCGCCGGGGCTGGACGAGTATGGGAATTCCAAGGTCGGCACCTGGCTGGCCGAGAGAATCGCGGATTTCACCGGCTGGTCGGCCTTTGCGCCGCAGGGGTGAAAAGGGGTGTCCACGCGTGGACACGGTGGCGCCCTAATAAAATCAAGGGCTTCCAGAGGCGAATCAATCTTCTCTTAACCCTTGCCGCTTGCGGTCAGGGGGTGTGAGGGGCGTGTTGGTGCCGTACAGCCGCCCCGTATCCCAGCCCAAAATCCGTTCGTTTATGCCGCCCCCGGAAACTCTGCATCTATTTCCTGACTAAAATTATCAGATTGACATACCTGAGTCGTTTGGTCATCTTCTGGCGCAGAAGCCAACCCATCCCCCGGGCCAGCCGACAACCCAAGCAATACGGAGAAGGCACATGCAGATCATCCCTGCACGATCCGAAGCGGTGCGGCCGTCGCGCGGATCGCGGACCGAAAGCCTGCTGACGGCACTGGACCTCGACATGCCGGGGTTCCCCGACCTCGAACGGTTGATCGACTGGATAAACCGGACCGATCCGCGCGAAGGAGAGCGAGGATGAGTCTGACCGTGGAAACCGACGCAGGCTGCGCGGGCAGCTATCAGGTGCCGCAATATCAGGCGCAGGATCTGACGCAGGGCGGACAGCTCGCCCGGATTCGGCTGGATGACCAGATGTACATTCTGCGCATCACCCGCGCCGGCAAGCTGATCCTGACCAAATGACCGCCCCGTTCAGACATCGCGGCGGTGCGCCCGTTGGCCAGATCACCGATCTGCCCCCGGTCGAGGCCGAGGCCGTTCTGTACCTGCGGCTGTGGTGCGACAGCGTCGAGACCAAGCAGCAGGTCTGGAACGACTTCGCGCGAACGTTGGGCACAGGGGATGGGCGCCGGGCGCTCGAATCCTTTGAATCGCTCTGCGAACTCTGCGCCCGGCACGGCCGCCGTCCGCTGATGCGGCATCAGGTGACCTGCAAGTGCCTTGGCGCGGACGAATCCTGTTTCGCCACGCTGATCGGCTACGCCAGCGAAGGCGCGCGCGAGGATGCCATGCTGATGGCCATGACCCTGGTGCGCCCGGACATGGCGGGCGTTCTGGCGGGGCTGGCCGAAGAGGTGGCACTGGCCCTGCGCCGGATGACCCTGAAAACCGGGCGCGACAGCCATGCCGCGCCTGCAATGACACTCCACTAAGAACACGACCAAGAGGACAGTGAACGTGAAGATCAACAGCCACCTGATGACCAGTGCCCTGTGCCTGGCGCTTGGCACGTCGGCCATGGCGCAGGACGTCCCGTCGAAGGCCGCCATTCTGGACACCTACGCCGATATCGCAGAGGCGGGATACGGCGACAGCCTGACCACCGCCCGCGCCTTGCAGGAGGCGGTGAACGCCCTTGTCGCGGAGCCTTCGGCAGAGGCGCTGCAGGCGGCGAAGGCCGCGTGGCTGGCGGCGCGGGTGCCCTATCAGCAGACCGAGGTGTTCCGGTTTGGCAATGCCATCGTCGACGATTGGGAAGGCAAGGTGAACGCCTGGCCGCTGGACGAAGGGCTGATCGATTACGTAGACATGGCCTATGGCGGTGCGACGGACGAAAACGCCTTTGCCGCGCTGAACGTGATCGCCAACCCGACCTTTTCCCTGTCCGGGGAAACCGTGGATGCAAGCGCGATCACGCCCGCCCTGCTGGCGGAAACGCTGCAAGAGGCGGACGGGGTCGAGGCCAATGTCGCCACCGGCTATCACGCCATCGAATTCCTGCTGTGGGGGCAGGATCTGAACGGCCATGCGCCGGGGGCGGGCGCGCGTCCGTGGACCGATTACGCCAAGGGCGACGCCTGTACCGGCGGCAACTGTGACCGTCGCGGCGCATACCTGCAGGCGGCGACAGAGCTGCTGGTTTCCGATCTGGAGTGGATGGCCGCGCAATGGGCGGATGGCGGCGCGGCACGGGCCGATCTGACCGCCGAGGAGGACGTGGGCCTCGCGGCCATGCTGACCGGCATGGGGTCGCTGTCCTATGGCGAGCAGGCTGGCGAGCGAATGCGCCTTGGCCTGATGCTGAACGACCCCGAAGAAGAGCACGACTGTTTTTCCGACAACACGCACAACAGCCACTACTACGACGGTCTGGGCGTGCAGAACGTCTATCTGGGCGAATACGTGCGGGTCGACGGCTCGTTGGTCAGCGGTCCGTCGCTGTCGGACCTTGTCGCTGCGAGCGATGCGGCGCTGGACGCCGAGATGACCGGCAAGCTGGCGCATACGATGATGTCGCTGGGCCGCATCAAGACCGCCGCTGAGGCCGGGTTTGCCTATGACATGATGCTGGAGCGCGGCAATGCCGCCGGTGAGGCGCTGGTCATGGGGGGCGTCAACGGGCTGATCGACCAGACCAAGACCATCGAGCGGGTGGTTGCGGTTCTGGGCGTGGATGCCATAGCCTTTGAAGGGTCCGACAGCCTCGACGATCCCGAAGCGGTCTTTCAGTAACCTTTGTTCAGGACATGACGATGACACGCCACCGAAGCCCGTTCGGGCAAGGCAGCTTGTGGATCGGCACACTCATCGCGGGCCTTGCGGGGCCCGCGTTTGCGGATGTGCTGTCAGAGCCGCATCTGAACATCGTGCCGCGCACCGCGGCAGAGGCCGCACGGATCAGCACGGTGACCGCCTTGGCGACCACGTTCGATGCGCCGCAGCGGTTCGAGGAGAAGTCCGCCGGTGCGGCGACGGTGCGGGTGGCGCCGGATGCCAACGCCTTTTCGCTGCCCTCGGGGAATATCACCTTTGACGGTGAACTGACGTTCAAGGTCGGCAACGGGCTGTTCCGCAAGATCTGGGTGTCGTCGCCGTCTTCGACACTGGCCTCGGACGGGCTTGGTCCGCTGTTCAACGCGCGGTCCTGCCAGCGGTGTCACATCAAGGACGGGCGCGGGCATCCGCCCGAGGCGGGGGACGACAACGCGGTGTCGATGTTCCTGCGGGTCTCGATCCCCGGCGGGCCGGGTGTGAATGAGATCGAGGACTATATCGCCTCTCTGCCGGACCCCACCTATGGCACGCAGTTGCAGGATTTCGCACTGCCGGGGCTGGCGGCGGAATATCGTTTGCAGATCGACTATGAGGAACGCGCGGTGCCGCTGTCCGGCGGCGAGGTCGCGCATCTGCGGGTGCCGACCTATACGGCGGCGGATCTGGGTTATGGGCCCTTGCACCCCGACGCGATGCTGAGCCCGCGTGTGGCGCAGCAGATGATCGGGCTGGGCCTGCTGGAGGCGATCCCGGCGGCGGATATCCTTGCACTGGCCGATCCCGAGGATGCGGATGGCAACGGCGTGTCGGGCCGGGTGAACGTGGTCTGGTCGCAGGAGTTCGACAGGCCGATGCTGGGCCGCTTTGGTCACAAGGCGGGCAATCCCACGGTGCGCGAACAGAGCGCTGCGGCCTTTGTCGGGGATATCGGGATTTCCAACCCGCTGTTCACCGCCGGGTCGGGCGAGTGCACGGATCTGCAGGCCGATTGCCGCGCCGCGCCGCATGGCGATGGCGACGACCGGGTGTTCGAGATTGATGCCGAGGGGCTGGACCTTGTGACCTTTTACAGCCGCAACCTTGGCGTGCCGGGACGGCGGGATGTGGGGGACCCGCAGGTGCTGCGCGGCAAGGCGGTGTTCTATGACACCGGCTGTACCGACTGCCACAACCCCGCCTTCGTGACGCATCGCCTGCAGGACCAGCCGGAGCAGAGTTTCCAGCTGATCTGGCCCTACACGGACATGCTGTTGCACGACATGGGCCCGGATCTGGCGGATGGCCGTCCCGAGGCGCGGGCGACGGGGCGCGAATGGCGGACGCCGCCGCTCTGGGGGATCGGGCTGACGCGGCAGGTGTCGGGCCACAGTTTTTTCCTGCATGACGGGCGCGCGCGCTCGCTTTTGGAGGCGGTGCTGTGGCACGGTGGAGAAGCAGAGCGGCACCGCGATGCGGTGGTCGACATGCCGCCCGAAGAGCGCGCGGCACTGATACGGTTTCTGGAGAGCCTTTGAGATGCGGAAGATGATTGCGGCGCTGGCCGCGGCGGCGACATCGGTGTTGGCCGTGGTGGCCACACCGACGGTGGCAGAGGTGGATCTGGGCGGTATCGTCGATGGACATGTGCTGCCGCGCTATCAGGCCTTGGCGGCCGAGACCGCCACCCTGGCCGGGGCGGCGGAGGCCGATTGCAAAGCGGACAGCGACAGCCTGCGCGATGCCTATGGCACGGCCTTTGACGCCTGGGTCGGCGTCAGTCACCTGCGGTTCGGTCCGTCCGAAGAAGGCGACCGCGCCTTTGCGCTGGCCTATTGGCCGGATCCGCGTGGATCGACGCCCAAGGCGCTGGGCAGCCTGATCCGCGACGCGGATCCGGTGGTAGAAAGCCTTGATGGTTTTGCCGAGGTCTCGATCGCGGCGCGCGGGTTCTACGCGATGGAATTCCTGCTGTTTGAGACCGCCTTGCAGGTGCCGGAAAGCGCAGCGTACCGCTGTGTCCTCACAAAGGTCATGGCGGCCGATATGGCGCGGACCTCTGCGGCGATCCTCGACGGCTGGCAGGGCGGTTATGCCGACCTGATGCGCGAGGCCGGGCAGAACGATACCTATCGCACGCGGGATGAGGCTCTGCGCCAGATGTTCACGGCGCTGTCCACGGGGCTGGAATTCACCGCCGATACGCGTATCGGCAGGCCGATGGGCACCTTCGACCAACCGCGCCCCGCACGGGCAGAGGCGCGGCGCGCGGAACGTTCCCTGCGGCATGTGATCCTGTCGCTGGAGGCGCTGCGCGATCTGGGTGCACGGTTGTCGGAGCAGGATGCAGACCTTGATGCCGCTTTTGCGCGGGCCCTGAGCCGCGCCGAGACGCTGGGCGATCCGGTCTTTGCCGGGGTCGCCGACCCGATGGGGCGCATCCGGGTCGAGGCGCTGCAGCAGGCGATTGGCGACATTCGCACCCTCGTGTCCGAGGATCTGGGGCCGCGTCTGGGCATTGCTGCCGGCTTCAACTCGTTGGACGGCGACTGATGACCGATCGACGTGCCTTCATGGCGGGGCTTTTGGCCGCCGGTTTCTGCCCGCGTCCCACATGGGCGGAGGCAGGGAGTCCGGTGCTGTTGTCCGCCGCGCAGACCATGGGCGGGGATTATGTGCTGTGCGGGCTGGACGGGGCGGGGCAGATCCTGTTCGAACTGCCCTTGCCCGCGCGGGGCCACGCGGCGGCGGCACATCCCGAACTGGCCGAGGCGGTGGCCTTTGCCCGGCGTCCGGGGCGGTTCGCCCTGGTGATCGACTGCGTGAGCGGACAGGAAACCGCGCTTTTGAACGCGCCCGGCGGGCGGCATTTCTACGGTCACGGCGCCTTTTCCGCCGATGGGGCGCTGCTTTTCACAACGGAAAACGATTTCGAGGCGGCACAGGGCGTCATCGGCATCTGGGACGCGCGAGGCGGTTATCGGCGGTTGGGTGAGTTCGCCTCTGGCGGCGTGGGGCCGCACGAGATCCGCCTGATGCCCGACGGGCGGTCGCTGGTTGTGGCGAATGGCGGGATCGAGACGCATCCCGACAGCGGACGCAGCAAGCTGAACCTGCCCACGATGCGTCCGAACCTGACCTTTCTTTCTCTGGAGGGCGAGGTGCAGCACAGGGCCGAACTGACCCCCGACATGCACCGCAATTCGATCCGCCATCTGGCGGTGGCGGCGGACGGGCGCGTGGGCTTTGCCATGCAATGGCAGGGTGATGTGGTGGAGGCGCCGCCGCTGCTGGGCCTTGTATCACCTGACAAAGACCTGACCTTGGCGAAGTCGGGCCATGCGGCGCAGACACGGATGCGCGGCTATGCGGGCAGCGTGGCCATGTCGCCTGCGGGCGAAGTGGCCATTACCTCGCCCGTCGGCGGGCAAGTGCAAATCTACGACGCCATGACCGGCGCGCTAAAGCGCGAACGGGCGCATCGCGATGTTTGCGGCGTGGCATGGGCCGGAGACGGCTTTGTCCTGACCTCTGGCACCGGCGAGGTCTGGCGCGAAGGGGCGCGCAAACCGGCAGCGGCGCATGGGCTGCATTGGGACAACCATCTGGTGCCGCTGCCGGTCTGAGGGCTTAGAGGCGTATGTCGCGGGCCTCTTCGATGCGGCGCACGCGGGCCGGGGTGATTTCCTCTGCACCGGGGGTCATGACGTCATGGGCGGCCAGTGCCGACAGGTTCAGTCCCGTCGCCTCTGCAATGGCCTCGATCCTGACCTGATAGGTGCGGTGCTCGCCAAAGACGAAGGGCACCTCAGTGATGTTCTTGATCATCTCGCCTTGGCTGAGCACATAACCCGCGCTGAGCAACTGACCGCCGTCCACATCTGCCAGCACCGCCACCTTCCAGTACTCGCGGGGCAGGCGCACGAGGTCCCGGTACAGCCTGTCATCGGCGCGAAAGACCGGGCCGGTAAAGACCGACATGCGCAGGTCTTTGGCCTTGGCGCTGTCGAGCAGGAAGTTTTCCAGTTGCAGCCAGATCCGCTGGTTCAGGTTCTTGTGTTGGGGGGCGGCGTTGACATAATGGAACGTGTCTTCGTTCGCCATGTTCGCGTCGTCGACCGTGCCCCAGACCGGATCCAGCCGCCGCACCATGTGGCCGCGATCCAGATCGTTGCGGAAATAAATTTCGTTCCCCAGTTGCAAGTCCTCGTCGATGCGGTCGTCGATGAACCATTTGTCGTTGGAGCGGAAGGCTCGCCGCGCCTGTTGGCCGTCGATGTTGACGGCGGTGAACAGTGGCAGTTTGCGCGAGCTGCTCATCACGACCGAAAAGTGATGGTAATCCAGCGTTTTGCGCGCATTTCCCGGGTCGGTGATGTCGCCGTCCCATGTGCCGAAACCGGGCAGGGCGACCTCATGTTCAAGGAAATCCTCCCTGTACCCCTCGCGTCCGTCGAAATGCGCGGGCGGGTGGCGGCCATCGGCAATCGCCTCTTCCTCGACCGGGCCGCCGACGGGCACCGTGGTGGACAGACCGGCCAGCGCATCGGCCACATGCGCGGTCTTGACCGCGAAATTACCGGACAGGAAGCGTCCAGAGAAGTGCAGGCCCACGACCTTGCCGGTGTCGAGCGAGAAGACGGCAGAGCCGGACGCGCCGCCCAGCGTCGAACAGTCATGCACGAACCAGTGTTCGCCATCGCCCGTGTGGCTGACCTTGCCGGGCGCAAAGCGTTTCACGCCGAAGATGCCCTTGAAGATATCGGCCAGCGCGTCGGCGCCGTTGCGGGGATCGTTGGCCGGAAAACCCACTGTGCCGATCTCTGCCCGTCGTTGGGGGGCTGTGGTGTCCAGTTCCAGCGGTTCGGGCAGGGGGGCATCGGTGGCGATCTTCAGCAGGGCGATGTCGGGGGTGCCGTCGGGCGCGATGTAGAGGATCTCCTCGACCTTCACCTTGAAGGCGTCGGTGCTGTCATGTTCGACCCGGAAATCGATCTCCGCCGCCATGACCTCATTCAACAGGTTGGTGCGGAAGGTGAAGCCGCCGCCCGAGGCCTGCGCGAATTCCACCGCGACATGGCGGTTGGTGCACAGGATGCCGGGCGCCACGATCCATCCAGTTCCGACCCAGTCGAAGTCGAGGTTGTTGAAGAGGTCGACGCGGCCCGTGCGGGCGATGGCCGCCTCGATGGCGCTGCGCGACAGCGACAGGGTGCTGTCCCAGATCGCGCTGTCCGGCGTGGCAAAGGTGCCATTCTGGACCAGCAGGGACGGGCGTCCTTCCAGCAGAACGATGGCTTCCATCGCGCTGGAGGGGCGGGGCATGTCGCCCGGGCGCGGCATCCGTTCAAGCCCTGCGGGGCGGGGTGTCCCGGCGGCGTCGGCAAGGCGTTCCGCCGCCTCCAGCCCGCCGATTCCACGCGTTGCGAGGTGGCGCAGGCCGCCGCGCGCGGCCTTGTTCTGAATTTCTTCGAGTAGGTCACTGTCTTCGAGCAGCGAGGTGAACTGGTCATATGTTGACGGCGGCATGACGAATGACTCCTGAAAATGAATATGCGGAAAAGTGTACCTGATAACGCGATTCGATGCGCGTATTTGTGTCTATAGGTTGAGTTGGCGTTTCGCAGGGCTTGATCGAAACGCGCGTGTGGGCGACACTGAAATGCAATTGACGCGTGCATTTTGGATTATCATTCATGCCCAGACCCGCCGTTTTCCAACCGGTGGCCCTGTCTGACCGGAGGGCCGACAGATGGCCCTGAGCCGCCCGTCCCGAAATGAGTTGTGGCGCATCCTGCTGGACGCCTATCCGGGGATTTCCGCGCTGACGCTGGTCCTGCGGCTGGTCGGGCGCAACATCGAGGATCACTCGACCCCGGGCAGCAACCGGCCCGAGAAATACATGGAGGTGGTTGTCGCTGCCGATGCGGGTGGCTGGGTCGATGACCTGATGGGCGGTGTGTTCGATCATCAGGAAGGGAATGAGGACATCCGGGCGCGGCTGAGCGCGCTGACGCAGCAGATCGAGGCGGAGCGGAACGCGCCAGTCCGCAAGGTCAGCCTGTTCGATCATGCCTATAGTGACGAAGCGGATGACAAGCTCGCCTCGGCCCTGCAGCGCACGGTGAGGGAGGGGCAGCCGGATGCCGAGGTTCGCGTCTTTGCCGACCGGTTGACGGATATTTCGCACGCCGTCTGCTCGGTCGAGTGGTCGCGAGAGCATCAGGGGACGGGCCTGCTGATCGGGCCACGGACGCTGATCACCAATTTCCACGTCATCGAGCCGATGCAGGGCCAACCCGTCAGCGACCTGACGGCGCGCTTCGGGTTCGAACGCGGCGAGGGGGCCATTATCCGGGACGGCAAGCGGACCGCGTTTGCCGACAGCTGGCTGATCCACGCGCGCCCGCCGGATCCGGCGGATGACGTGGGCGGACCGGCGGGGCCACCCGCGGCGGCGCATCTCGATTATGCGGTTGTGCGGCTTACGGCTGCCCCGGATGGCGTGCAACCAGTGACACCCATGCCCGCATCACCCGGCGTTCAGGGCAATGATATCGTTCTCATCCAGCACCCCGCAGGCGCGCCCAAGAAGATCTCCTTTGGCCGGATCACGGCCCTGACCGGAGAGGGGCGGCGGCTGCGCTATGATGCGAACACCAAGCCGGGATCCTCTGGCAGTCCGGTGCTGGACCACACCGGTCAGTTGATCGCGCTGCACCACGCGGGAGACCCGAATTTCGACCGCATGGCGCAGTACAATCAGGCGGTTCCGATTTCCCTGATCCTTGCCGACATGACGGCGAACCAGGTGGAGGTGATCTGAGCGATGCCGCTGGGACGGGACGAGCGCAAGGACCTGCACAGGCTGCTTCTGGACCTGTACCAGAGCGTCAATAACCTGCGGCTGGCCGTGTCGATTGCCGGGCGCAATATCGAGGATGTCAGCACTGCAGGCACGCGACCCGAGATATTCCTGGAGGTCATCGTGAACGCCTACAGCCAGGGCTGGCTCGAAGATTTGCTGGAGGCGATCTTTGACCAGCAGGAGACCGGCGGCCATCAGGTCGCGCTGGACCGGCTTGCGGATCTGACGAACCGGATCTGGCCCATCGGACAGCAGGGCGATCCGCACAACCACCTGTTGATGACCAACCTCGCCTTTGTGAACCGAAACCGACTGCGCGAAACCGTTGCGCAGATGGCGGACGAGCAGGGGCCATCGGTTGTGGTCTTGCGCGGTGCCCGACTGGTCGGGACCAGCTATTGCCGCCAGATGATCACCCATGTCGCGCGCGAACACGAAGGGATCAAGGCGCTGCATCTGGATTTGGACCTGTTGGGCGGTGACCTGTCGCCCGAGACGGTGATGAAATCCATTGCCCTGCTGGCGCGGTTCGACGATCCGCCGACGCGCAATGACCTGCTGCGGCAGGACGGGCGGCCAGACGTGCAATCGGCGCAACTGGCGCTGGCCCTGTCCACATGGTTCATCGGGCAGGCGACCGCCTATATCGAGGAAAACGACCGGGCCTTCTGGCTGGTGCTGGACAACAGCCACCGGGAATCCGTGCCGCCCGCGACGGCAGATATGATCCGCAGGCTGGTCCGCCTGATCGGATCGGGGACGACGCCTCGGTTGGCGATGTTCCTTCTGGGCAGCGGCGATCAGATGGCGCAGGACGGCTTTCACGTTCAGGAGGTGGATGTGCCGCCGCTGGGTCGACCGGACATCGAGGATTTTCTGAACAAGGTGAAATCCGCGGGCGGGTCCATGGGCGGCTACGCGGACGTGCCAACGGCGGTGGAGGCGATTACCCAGAACTGCGATTTTGCCAATCCCGAGATGTCGACCCTGAACAGTGTGACGCAGCAGTTGACCCTGCTGGTAAGGAGCCTGTGATGGTGGGCAAACGCGCATCCGGCCTGTGGGCGCATGCGGCCAACCTGCGCCATTTCCGCGCCGGAACCGGGACCGATGCGGAGACCCTGAAGGAACAGCTGGAAGAAATCCGCGCGCAGGCACCCACCCCGGTTGAGGCTGCTCCGGCCTCCGCCTGGCTGGAGGCTGCGGCGGTTCTGGCGCGGTTCGATCCCTCTGCCCTGCGCGATGCGCAGGGGCGCGTGCCGCCGGATTTCGACACGTTCGAGGCGCTGATAGATGCCAGCGAACCGGCGATGAACGCCGGGGGCGCGCGGACGCTGCGGCTGGCCGATCGCAGACGTATGTTGGGTGACCTGGGCGACGCAGAGAGCCTGCGGCGAGTTCTGGCCCCGAATGCGCCGGGACCGGACGTGCCGGTGCAGCACGGTCTGGCGTTGTTGCTGGAGGGGCCGGAGGCGGTGGCGCGGGTGCGCGCCGACCGTGATGCAGAGCGGTTGGCCGGGTTGGCCGAAGCGCTGTTATGGGTCGAGGGCATCCTGCCCGACTTGCCGGACCGCGATGCGATCCTGCAGGAACTGGCGGCGGCGCGGCTGGTCGAGCCGCTGCGCGAACTGGTCGGCGGTCCTTTTGCGGGACGCGAGGCGTTGCTGGGTCGGATGTACGCGTATTTCCGCGAACCGCTGGACGTGGACAATATCCTGTACCTCCACGGCGTCGGCGGGACCGGGAAATCCACGACGCTGGCGAAATTCGCCATGGACCTGCGGGAACGCGGAACCATCGACCTGATCGCCTATCTGAACTTTGACCGCGCCACGCTGGACGTGCGTGAACCGCTGACCGTGCTGCGCGAGATGGTGGTGCAGATCGCGGCGCAGGCGCAGCACAAGGAGGTCGAGGGTCTGCGGGCCGAGATCGACGATTACATCCGCCGGTTCGCCGGGGACCGCAGCGTGCTGGAATCCTCTTTCGACGGCGGTGGCAACTGGGAGGGGATGATCGGCGGCGTGGCGGAGGCGATCCGCGCGATCCCGGGAGATGGGCCGTTCCTTGTGTTGGTCGACACCTTCGAACAGGCGCAGCGCTATGGCGAAACCGTGGTGCGCGAATTCTGGCGCATGTTCAACCATCTGGGCAAGCAGGCGCCACGGCTGCGGATCATTGCTGCGGGCCGGGTGGATCAGTTCGAGCTGTTTCAGAACGCGGTCGCGCTGGGCGGGTTGGATGCAGAGGCGGTCGGGGCGGTGCTGGAAGAAACCTGCGGCGCGGCAGTGGATGACGCATTGGTGGATGCCGTCGTCGAGGCGACCGAGGGGCGGCCCCTTGGCGTGCGGCTGGCGGGATTGCTGTTCAAGCGGATTGGCCTGTCCAATCTGGATGACCCGCAACACCGCACCGAGGCGCTGTTGGAAGTCCGCTCGGAACAGGCGGAGGCGGTGCTTTACAATCGCATTTTGGGTCAGATCGGCGATTTGCGGGTGCGGCGGCTGGCGCGTTGGGGGTTGTTGCTGCGGCATGTCACACCGGGCTTGATCGCGGAGGTGCTGGCGCCTGTCGCGGGGCTGTTGCCGTCGGGGATCAGCGCCGATGAATTGTTCGATCTCTACGGGCGCGAGGTGGACCTGTGCGAACCGGGCTATGCCGATTGGGGGGAGCCGATGCTGACCCATCGCGGGGACGTGCGGGCCATCATGCTGGGCGATCTGCGTGAGGGGGAGCCGGAGGTCGTGGGCGCCATCGACCGTGGCGCGATTGACTATTTCGCGCGGCAGAAGGGCGCGATGGCGCGGGCAGAGGAAATCTATCACCGTCTTTGGGCGGATGAGGCGATGGTGGCGGTCGAGGCGCGCTGGACGCCCGATTGCGCCGTCCACCTTCAGGATACGGTCGATGAGATCCCGCTGGCGCGGCGACCGTGGTTGGCGAACCGGCTGGGGTTTGACCTGCCGCAGGACGCCATGGATGAGGCGGATCAGGCGGAGTGGGAGACCTTTGCCCTGCGCAGTGCCCGGACCGCGCTGAACCGGGGCGATCCCGAAGGGGCACTGGACGTTCTGCGGCAGCGCAACGCGCGCCTGCCCGGCAGCGCGCTTTATGCGCTGGAGGCGGATGCCCTGTCGCAGCAGCAGCAGGTTGCCGAGGCCCGCGAGGTGATCACTCGTGGGCTGGATAGCGCGGCCGGGGCCGGGACGCGCAGGCAGGCGGCGGAACTGTGGCTGGTGCGGGCGCTGATCGAAGAGCGCAGCCGACACTTTGCACGCGCTTCGCGCGATGCGACCAGCGCCTATGGCATTGGCGAAGATCTGGAGGATCTGGAAATCACGCTGCGGGCCATCGCAACGCTGCTGCGCCTGCGGCGCAAATCCCGCAATGTGGCCGGACCCGAGGCGGAGGACCTGGTGGAGCGGGCAAATGTTCTGCTTGATCGGGCAGGGACCTCTGTCCTGCTGGACAGGCCGGGGTTGATGCGCGCGCTGGCCGGCGAGTTGGGGCCTGTCCGCCCGGCGTTGCTGGCCACGGCTGTGCAGCAGACGGGACAGGACACGATCACCGAAGCCGCGCCAGAAGTGCGCGCGGTGGAACGGCAAGCGGTGGAGCAGCTCAGCGGTCCGCGCTACGCCCGCGTCGCCGACGTCCTGGAGACCATCGGTCAGGCCAAGGATGACGGGCTGCGCAGCAACATGTCCTATCTCACCAGCGTGGCGGGCGAACGCGGGTTGCTGCCGCAGGTGGCCGCGCCGGTGGCGCGTGTGCTGGCCGCAGAGGTGGACCAGCTGATCGGGGCCTTTCCGGCGCAGTCCATGCAGCGGCAGCGCGACAACCACAGCTGGTGGCAGCAGGCGGGGGTCGTGGTGGAAAGTTAGGCCTCTGCGCGGATCATGTCCTTGTAGAGTTGGCGCAGGCGCAGGAAGACCGGGCCGGGGCGCCCCCCGCCGATTACGCGCCCGTCTATGTCGAACACCGGGGTTTGCGCGCCGAAGGTGCCGGTCAGGAAGGCCTCGTCGGCGCTGTAGGTATCGACCAGGGAATAGTTGCGTTCAAAGACGGGGATGTCGTTGGCGCGGCACAGGTCGATGACCTTCTGCCGGGTGATGCCGTTCATGCAGTAGTCCCCGGTCGAGGTCCAGACCGCGCCCTTTTTCACGATGAAGAAGTTGCAGGCATTGGTCGTGTTCACGAACCCGAAGGGATCCAGCATCAGCGCCTCATCCCCGCCCGCGCGCACCGCGTGGTTCAGCGCGATGATGCAGTTCAGCTTGGAATGGGAGTTCAGCTTGGCATCCTGTGTCAGCGGCAAACCGCGATGATGCGGTACCGTCACCAGTTTTACCCCGCGCTCGAGGATGCGCTCATCCGGGCGCGAGTGTTCGGCAATGATGACGATGGTGGGGCCATAGATGCTGAGATGCGGGTGCTGGAACGGCTTTTTCTTGCGCCCGCGCGTGACCATCAGGCGGATATGCACGTCCGTTGTCATCCCGTTGGCGGCCAAGAGGTCCCAGATCGCCTGCGTCATCTCGGCCCGCGTCTTGCCGATCTCCATGTCGATATAGAGCGCGGCCTCATACAGGCGGTCGAGGTGGTCGTCGAGAAAGGGGATGTGGCCGTCATATAGGCGCAGCCCCTCCCAGATGCCGTCCCCCAGCAGAAAGCCGGAATCGTAGACCGACACCAGCGCCTGATCGCGGTGCTTCAATTCGCCGTCGACGTGGATCAGGATGTCCGCGTTACGCGGATCTTCGGCGGCATCATGGGTCGAGATATGGTCTGGCGTGGTCATGGTCGGGCACCGTTTGTCTGGGGTCTGCGATGCTTCGGCCCTGCGGGTCGGATCGTCAAGCGCTGATCCGGGCCGCGATCCGGCAAGGATGCGCCGAGCGCCTGCGCCCACCTTGCCAAACGACGCACGCATGGTGAAGCATCCTGAATGGTTCAGGGGGAAGGTGGCGTGACACGGGGGCGGCACGACATGCGACAGGCGCGGCGCCTTTGCGCGGCGCTGATCCTTGTGGCCGGGCTGGCGGGCTGTGCCGCACAGGTGCCGGTGGATAGGGCGTTGGCGGCGCGCCCGGCCGGGGAAATACTGGCTGGATGTTGCGATACGGAAGAGACCTATCCCGACTGGCTGATCCGGCTGGCGGACGCCAATGTCGAGCCTCTGCGCCGGGTCGGCCTGATCCAGTTGCGACCGGGCCGCCTGACGCGGCAGCCCGAGGCGGTAGCCCTGCTAAAGGACGCGCTGCGCCCGATGGATGTGGTGTTCTTTCACTCCCAAAACCGGGTTTCAGGCCTGTTGATCCCGGGCCAGTTCACGCATGGGGCGATCTACATCGGCACCGAGGCGCAGTTGCGGCAGGCGGGGCTGTGGCATTTGCCGGCGCTGGACCCGTGGCGGGACCACATACGGCAAGGGAATATCTATCTGGAGGCGGTCGATGGCGGCGTGCGGCTGATCGGGGCGGACGTGGTGTTGGACACCGATGCCGTTGTGGCGCTGCGCCCGCGCGGGCCGAACCGGGGCTGGGCGCTGCGGCGGGGTCTGGCCACGATCGGGACGCCCTTTGACATGCATTTCGATTCCACCGACCCATCCGCATTGTTCTGTTCCGAGTTGATCGCGCGGATGTATGTCGAGGCCGATTTTCCGCGCAGTCCGGTGTCGGGTCGGGAGACGATCCTGCCCGATGCCATCGTGGCCGAGGTGCTGACCGGGGACCTGCCGTTCGGCCTTGTGGGATATGTCGTGGCCACCCGGGGCGGCGGCGCGCGGGTGGAGACGGTGCAAAACCTTGCCTGGGACATCCGCTCTGTCTGGCCCCATACAAGGCTGGGACAGGACGGATGACGCACCGCCGCGTGCCTGTCGGATCTATGGGATCAGTCCGCAAGCGCGCCTTTTTTCCACTCACCCTTGCGCAGCCGCAGATGAAACGGCGGGAATTTCACCAGTTCCTCGACCAGATGCAGCGAGAAGATCCAGAACACCGGCAGGTCCAGATAGAGCACCATCACCGCCGTGGCGGGAACGCGGAACAGCCACTGAGCCCAGACAAAGATATGCATGACATAGACCGTGTCGCCGCCCGCGCGCAGGGTATTGCCGCAGATCGCGTTTGACCCCTTGGGGAAGGGCAACAGGACGAGGATCGGCAGAAAACTGAGCAGGATCATCTGCGTTTCGCGGTCCAACTCGCTGTAGATCCAGGGGGTCGACAGGCAGACAGCGGTATAAACGGCGGCGACAATGGCGGCGGCAATCATGGCGGCGCGCCATGCGTCCGCCAGAAAGGCGTCCAATACATCTGTGGGCGTTTCGCGCCCCAGCAGTTGCGCCACCATGATACCCATGGACTGCGCCCATGACATGCCAAAGGTTCCTGCGACCTGTACCCAGGGTGTGATGATCGTCATGGCCGCAAACTGATTTACCGGCAGGGTCGCGTAGATCAGGCCGCAGACATTCATCGCGATGACCGCGCTGCCGAATGTCGCCGCGATGGGCAGCGCAAAGACCAGATGACGGCGGACCGAGGCGGCGAAGGTGCCGTTGCGCCAACCGAACAGGCGCAAAAGGTCTTTGTGACGGCTAAGCAGTCGCAAAACCAGAAAGCCGACCTGTATCGTCGAGGCGATGGCGCTGCCGATGGCGGCACCTACCACCCCCATTTCCGGCGCGCCGAACAGGCCGTGGATCAGCACGTAGCTGGCGAAGATGTTGACCGGGACCGCCATCAGATAGCTGAGCGCGGGCATCCTTGTGTCGCCGCAACCGTTGAAAAAGCTGCTCAGGCAATGCCCCACGGCCTCGGCCATGATGACGATCGCGAAGATGGACAGGTAGCGTTTGGCCTGTCCGGCGATCCAGTCGTCATGGGCCAGTCCGTCGATGATCATGCCGGAAAACAGGGCAAGCAGCGCCAGACCGATCAGCACCACGCCGAAGTTGATGGTCAGTCCCGACAGAAGGGCCGATTTCAGAAAGACCTTGTCCCCGGAGCCATAGGCCTGCGCGATGCGGATCTGGGTGGCGTTCGAAAAGGCCACGATCAGGCCCAGCAACAGGCCTGCGATAGAGGCCGAGAGGCCGAGCACAGCCACGGCCGACTCTCCCAGCGAAGAGACGAGGTAGGCGTCTATGACGACGATGCCGTGCAGCATGATCGCCTTGAGCGTCAGGGGCCAGGCCAGACTGAAAACGGCGCGAACGGAGGGAGCGTCCCCGGACAGGGCAGAGTGGGTCATGATCGACAGTGCTTTCGGCGGGCGGCAAATTCCGTCCGCAAGAGGCAAGGCGGCACCGGCCCGAAATTGCGGGGCGGGTCACGTCGCCGGGTAAAAGATTGGGGGCCGACCGCGGGTTGCGGTCGGGTATTAGGTGTTTTCGGGTTCGAAGTAGTTGGCGTTTGTCTCCGAAATCGCCTCGATCGTGGCGTCAAGCCGGGACAGGTGCAGCATTCCGGCGGCAACGGCGCGGTCCTCGTCACCGTCGATGATCGCGGCGGCCATCGCTTCGTGGTCTTCCAGCAGTTGCGGCATCCGGTCTTCCTTGGCCAGTCCAAGGGTGCACAGCCGGTCGACCTTTGCCTTTTCGGCAGAGATCACCTCGAACGCAAAGTCGACACCGGCGATGTCGCACAGGGTCTGATGAAACTCGTAGTCGAGAGCACCGAATTTCTTGAAGCTCTTGTCGGCGATTGCGGCGCGTTGCCGATCAAGACAGGCGTGCAGGCGGGCAATTCCGGCCTTGTCGATGTTGCGCGATGCCCGGCGCAGAACCTCCGCCTCGACTGCGGCGCGGACAAAACGCGACTTTTCGATCTCACGCGAGGAAAAGCGTTTCACCTCGGTCGCGCGCTGCGGACGGATCAGCAGCAGATCGAGGTTGGCGAGCCGGGTGAAGGCGTCACGCACGGGCTGGCGGGATACGCCAAACTGCGCGGCAATTTCCGCCTCGGAGATCCTGTCGCCCGGCCGCAGGCGCAGGGACGTGATCTCTGCATAGAGGTGTTCAAAGATCTCATCGACGGTTGTGCGGCGGTCTTGTGCCAGGGTTGATGGCATAGCTCGAAGTTCCTTCTGCGTGGCGAATATATAAACGCGGTTTACCGAATGGCCAATCTCCGGGGTGTGTCAGGGCTCCGTTTCATGCCCTGTGCGGCAGTCTGTACACGTGGCCGGGTGCACATTTCGGAAACTTCGGGTGGGTTTCGCAGCCAACACCGGCGCGATGACGGCCAATTCCTGACCCTGTCGCGGCCCGTTTTGTGGCGCGTGGCGGCCCCCGTCCCGACGCATCGTCGCTGTCTGATCCTGACCTCCCGTTTCTCCCGGATTGTCGCCGAGTCTCAATCTTCATACTAGTATTCCAGATTTTTTACTAGTATACCAGTTTGAAATTAGCTGCGAATCAAATGGCGCATCTACCGGCTGGAGGGCCGGGCGTCGGATCAGGCATCAGGCGCCGGATTATCTGGCGAAAATCGAAAGGGAGGGCCCATGTCAGGGGTGCGTTTGGAAGGAATCGTCAAGGCTTATGGTGCGGTGCAGGTCGTGCACGGTATCGACCTTGAGGTTCAGGAAAAAGAATTTGTCGTCCTTGTCGGTCCGTCCGGCTGCGGCAAGTCCACAACCCTGCGCATGATCGCCGGGTTGGAGGAAATCTCTGACGGGGACCTGACGATTGATGGGCGGCACGTGAACCGCGTCGCGCCCAAGGATCGCGACGTGGCGATGGTGTTCCAGAACTACGCGCTGTATCCCCACCTGAACGTGGCTGACAACATCGCGTTTGGTCTGCGTATCCGTAAGGAAAGCAAGGAAAATATCGCATCCTCGGTCGAAGAGGTCGGTCAGATCCTGGGCCTGACACCTTACCTTGAGCGCCGTCCGGCGGATTTGTCCGGCGGTCAGCGTCAGCGGGTCGCCATGGGCCGCGCTATCGTGCGTCGCCCCAAGGTGTTCCTCTTTGACGAGCCGCTGTCGAACCTAGACGCCAAGCTGCGCACCCAGATGCGCGCGGAGATCAAACGTCTGCACAAACGCCTTGGCGCCACCAGCATCTATGTGACCCACGATCAGGTCGAGGCGATGACGTTGGCCGATCGCATCGTCGTCATGCACGATGGCCGGATCGAACAGATCGGCTCTCCGATGGAGCTGTTCCTGAACCCGGCCAACACCTTTGTCGCGGGGTTCCTTGGCTCTCCGCCGATGAACATGGTCAAGGCGACCATCGTTGCGGGCGATCAGGGGCCAGTGGCCGAGTTTGACGGCCAGCGCGTTCAGTTGCAGCAACTGCCGTCGCTTCAGAACGCGGTTGGCCGCGAGGTCACGCTGGGCATTCGCCCCGAGTTCGTCACCGTGGCGACCGAGGATGATCCGACCCGCGTTTCGCTGGATGTCGATCTGGTCGAGACGCTGGGATCCGAGGCGCTGATCCACGCAACGCTGCAAGACGCGCCCTTTGTCATCCGCACCGATACTGTCGGTCAGATGGATATCCTTGATGGGATTTCGGGCTTCAAGATCGAGCCGCACCTTGTGAAGGTGTTCGATGGCGAAACCGGTCAGGCACTGCCGGGACAGGTGCTGGAACAATGAGCAGCGATCCCGATTTCACCTCTTCCGCCGGCCCAAAGACCGAAGAACTGATCTTTGACGCCTCCGAGGCGCAGCGCCGCCGCCAACCCAGCCGCATCCAGAGGGTGGGCGACCACCTGAAGCGGGAATGGCAGCTGTACGCGATGCTGATCCCGACGATCATCTGGCTGATCGTATTCCTTTACAAACCCATGTACGGGCTGCAAATCGCGTTCAAGGATTACTCGATTTTCCGCGGCGTCGCGGGCAGCCCCTGGATCGGTTTCGAACACTTCGAGACCCTGTTCGGCAACGATCAGTTCCTGCGGGCGCTCAAGAATACGCTCATCATTAGTTTCTACTCGCTGCTTTTCGGCTTTCCGATGCCGATCCTGCTGGCGCTGATGTTCAACGAGATCCTGAACCAGACGTTCAAGAAATCCGCGCAGACCATCGTTTACCTGCCGCACTTCATCTCTTCGGTGATTATCGCGGGTATCGTCATCACGTCCTTTTCGCCAAGCGCGGGGATCGTGAACACGGTGCTGGGATGGATGGGGATCGAACCGATCTACTTCCTGACCAAACCGGAGTGGTTCCGACCGATCTTCATCGGGACGGGGATCTGGCAAGAAGCGGGCTTTCAGTCGATCGTCTACCTTGCGGCCATCGCGGGTGTCTCTCCGACGCTCTATGAATCGGCGGTCGTGGATGGCGCAAGCCGCTGGCAGATGATGTGGAAGATCACCATCCCGTCGATCCTGCCGACGATCATCATCATGCTGATCATCCGAATCGGGAACATCCTCGAAGTCAGCTTTGAGATGATCATCCTGCTGTACCAGCCGGCGACCTATCAGACTGCCGATGTCGTGAACACGTTCATCTATCGTCAGGGTCTGCAGGGCGGACAGTACGACTTTGCCGCCGCCGCCGGTCTGTTCAACGCCGTGGTTGCCTTTGTCCTGGTGATGACCGCGAACACGATCTCCAAGCGCTACTCGCGCACGTCGCTGTGGTGAGGGGGAACACAGAATGACCAACATGAATCTCTATTCACGCGGCGACAAGCTCTTCGTCATCGTCAATATGGTGCTGATCGCGCTCTTCACGATCTCGACGCTGTACCCGTTCATCTACATCGCATCGCTGTCGATGAGCACCGGCTTCGAGGCCCGCGCTGGCAATGTGATCCTGACCCCGGTCGGGTTCACGCTGGAAGCCTACAAGCAGGTCCTGAGCGAGCCGCTGTTCTGGACGTCGTACATGAACACGTTCATCTACACGATCGGCGGCACGATCATGAGCCTGCTGTTCATCATCCCCGGCGCCTATGCCCTGTCCAAGCCCCAACTGTATGGGCGGCGGTTCTGGAACCTGGTGGTGGCCTTTACCATGTGGTTCAACGCCGGTCTGATCCCGTTCTTCCTGAACATGCGCGATCTTGGCCTGCTGGACAGCTACTTTGGCATCATCATCGGCTTTGCGGTCAACGGCTTCAACATCATCCTTCTGCGCAACTTCTTCGAGGGCATCCCTCAGTCGTTCGAGGAAGCGGCGCGGATGGATGGTGCCAATGAATTCCAGGTGCTGTGGAAGGTCTACATACCGCTGTCGAAGCCGGCGATCGCCACGGTTGCGCTGTTCTGTATCGTGTCGCGCTGGAACGGGTTCTTCTGGGCCATGGTGCTCTTGCAGGACGAAGACAAGATTCCGCTTCAGGTTTACCTGCGCAAGGTCATCTCGGAGCTTTCCGATGACGAGGAATTCGCCACGTCCCTGCTGACCGCAGCCTACTCCGTAGAGACTGTCACCGCAGCGATCATCGTATGCTCGATCATTCCGATCCTGCTCATCTACCCCTTCCTCCAGAAGTACTTCAGCAAGGGCATCCTGCTGGGTGGAGTGAAGGAATAAACCTTAGAATTCGCAAAAGGGAGGACACCATGCGAACTTTGAAACTGTCACTTGCCATGCTGGCAACCACGGCCATGACGGTCCCGGCATTCGCCGAAAGCCATCTGCCGATCGTTGACAAGCCTCTGGAGCTGACGATCCACATGCACTGGCCTCGCGCCCAGGGCTATGGCGTCGGCGGCGATACTTCCAAGATCTATCCGGTTGAGGAAGTGGCGCGCGAAAAGACCAACATTCACCTCATCGACAAGACCTCGGGCCGCAACACCAAGGACAACAACGAGGCGATGAACCTGCTGCTCGCCACCGGCGACCTGCCCGACATCGTCGGCGGCAACCTGATCAAGCAGCCGGTCAACCAGTACGGTCCCGAAGGCGCCTTTGTGCCGCTGAACGATCTGGTCGAAGAGCACGCCCCGAACATCAAGGCGTGGTTCGATGATCACCCGGAGATCTGGGATGCGATCAAGGCCTATGACGGCAATGTCTATTACATCCCCTATCTGCCGGACGGCAAATATGCCCGCGCGTGGTTTGTCCGTCAGGACTGGCTCGACAATCTGGGGCTGGAACGTCCCGACAATGTCGAAGAACTGTACGACGTGCTGGTGGCCTTCCGCGACCAGGATCCGAACGGCAACGGCGAAAAGGATGAAATCCCCTTCTTCGTCCGCGACTGGGAAGAGGTTCTGCGCCTTCTGACGCTTTGGGATGCACGCTCGACCGGGGCAGACGTCTATCACCAGTTCTATATCAAGGACGGCCAAGTGGTGCACCCCTATGCGCAAGAGGGGTATCGTGACGGGCTGGCCAACATTGCGAAGTGGTATGCAGAAGGCCTGATCGACCCCGAGGTGTTCACCCGCGGTTCTTCGGCGCGCGACTACCTGCTGGGCGAAAACCTGGGCGGCATGACGCATGACTGGTTCGCGTCCACCTCCGGCTACAACGTGGCACTGGCGGACAAGGTTGACGGCTTCAACTTCATCCCTTTCCTGCCGCCGAAATCGGCCAGCGGTAAGCGGATCGAAGAAAACCGCCGGATTCCGATGAAACCCGATGGCTGGGCAATCAGCTATTCCAACGATCATCCGGTCGAGACCATCAAGTACTTTGACTACTGGTTCTCGGAAGAGGGCGCGCTCCTGGCCAACTTCGGCGTCGAGGGCAAGACCTGGGATCTGGTCGACGGCCAGCCGGTCTACAAGCCGGAAGTGCTGGAATCGGGTCAGCCGGTGAACAGCCAGATGTATCTGGAAGGCGCACAGGTCTATCGTGGCTATCCGCAGGACTACCGCTATGAGTGGCAGTGGACGCGGGACTCGGCGCGCGATGGGATCGAGTTGTACGATACCCAGGATCTGCTGGTTGAGCAGTTCCTTGGTGTTGCGTTCAACAAGGAAGAGCAGGCTGTCTATGACAAGTACTGGCCGACCATGCGGACCTACATGCTGGAGCGCCAGCAAGCCTGGATCCTCGGCTCGGGTGACATCGTGGCAGACTGGGACGACTACATCTCGACCCTCAACAAGATGGGTTACGAGGACGTGCTCGAGGTCATGAACTCTGCTTACGAGCGTCAGTACGGCGGCTAAGTCCCCCGACGTTTTCAATGACAATCAGTGCGGCCGATAATCGGCCGCACCACCCCCCTTATGTCCAAAAGAAAGACCTCAGAGATGCCCGGCGCCTCCGTTCCCCTGCTCGATGAACCCAAGACAGGCCGCCTGACCATTCAGTACGCGCCAGATGAAGGGACCGACATTGTCGAGAACCCGCCACGGTTTACCTGGCTGCCGGTGATCGAGGACGAGGCGCAATACGTGCTGCGCATTTCGACCGATCCGAAGTACCCGACCGAGGCGACGCACTTCTACTGCCGTCTGCCGATGAATTTCTTCACGCCCGAAGTGGCCTTGGCCCCGGGTGACTATCACTGGTCCTACGCGGTCTGTGATCCGGAAACCGGCAAGCCGGCCACCTCGTGGAGTTCCGACCGCCAGTTCACCATCCCCGAGGGGCTGCCGGAGTCGCCGCTTCCCTCGCGCAAGGCGCGTTTTGCCAAATCAGCGCAGGATCACCCACGCCTGTGGCTGACGCAGGATCGGCTGACAGAGTTCCGTACGGCCGTGAAGGCCGACCCGGACCATTGCACATGGTCCAGTTTCTACGAGAAATCCGTACTGCCGTGGATGGACCGCGAGGTGATGAAGGAGCCTGCGGGCTATCCGAACCACCAGCGCGTCGCCCCCGTCTGGCGCCAGACCTACATTGACCTGCAAGAGCACATGTACGCGGTGCGCCACCTTGCCATCGGCGGTCAGGTGACCGGCGATCAGGCGATGATGGACCGCGCCAAGGCCTGGCTGCTGGAAGCGGCAAGCTGGGACCCCATGGGCGTCACCAGCCGCGCCTATACCGACGAATGGGCCTATCGGGTCACCAATGCGCTGTCCTGGGGCTATGACTGGTTGTATGACCAGATGTCCGAGGACGAGCGTGCGCGGGTGCGCGCCTCCCTCCTAACGCGCACCCGCGACATCGCCGAACACGCGATCCTGAACGCCAAGATCCATCTCTTTCCCTATGACAGCCACGCGGTGCGCTCTGTGTCGCTGACGCTGATCCCGGCCTGCATCGCGCTTTTGGGCGATGACGAAGAGGACGAGGCGCGCGACTGGCTGAACTACTGCATCGAATTCCTCGCCACGGTCTATTCCCCGTGGGGCGATTCCGATGGCGGCTGGGCCGAGGGCACGAACTACTGGATGATGGGCATGGCCTATCTGATCGAGGCGGCGAACCGGTTGAAAAGCTATACCGGCATCGACCTCTACAAGCGCCCGTTCTTCCGCAACACCGGGGATTTCCCGCTGTTCTGCAAAGCGCCCAACACGCGCCGCGCCACCTTTGGCGACGACAGCACGCAGGGCGATCTGCCCTGCATCAAGACTGGGATCAACCTGCGGCAATACGCAGGCGTCACCGGCAACGGGGCCTACCAGTGGTATCACGAAGAGCTGATGCGCCTGAACCCGGGCACCGAGGGTGCGTTCTATAACTGGGGCTGGTGGGACACGAATTTCGACGAGTTGACCTATCTGACCGATTTCCCGCTGGTCGAGGCAAGCGATCCGCCGTCGGGGATGCGCCATTTCAGGGGCATTGGCTGGGTCGGTATCCAGCACGCGATGGCCAATCCGGATGAGCACATCCAGTTCGTCTTCAAATCGTCCAAGTATGGCTCCATCAGCCATAGCCACGGTGATCAGAACGCCTTCTGCATGGCGGCCTACGGCGAGGATCTGGCCATCCAGTCCGGCTATTACGTGGCCTTCAATTCGACGATGCACCGCAAGTGGCGGCGTCAGACCCGGTCCAAGAACGCGATCCTGATCAACGGCAAAGGCCAGTACGCGGAAAAGGACAAGGCCAAGGCGATGGCCGCCACCGGCAAGATCCTAGCTGCCGAAGAGCATAAGGATCACATCTACATCAAGGGTGACGCCACCGCGGCCTATCAGTCGCTGTCGCCCGAGGTCACGCTGGCAGAGCGTGAGGTCTATTTCGTGCGCAACAGCTATTTCGTGATCGTCGACAAGGTCGACGCATCAGAGCCGGTCACGGTCGATTTCCTGCTGCACGCGAACCAGCCCTATGAGCTGGGAAAGACCTCTTTCCGCAACACGGGGGAGCGCGCGGGATTCTACGGTCAGGTTGTCTGGTCCGAAGCGGGCAAGCCTGTCTTGACGCAGGAAACCGGGTTCCCGGATGTCGACCCCGCCGATTACGAGGGCCTGCCGGTCAGCACCTGTCTGCACGCGCAATACCCTGCAGCCACGCGCCACCGGATCGCCACGCTGCTGGTGCCGTACAAACTGAGTGAGCCCAAGCGGATCTTCAACTTCATGGATGACCAGGGCTATGACGCCGATCTCTATTTCACCGATGCCGACGAAAACACCTTCAAGGTCGTGATGAAGAAACTGGCCAACACCTGACCCGTTGCGCCTTGCGGTGCTGGCCCTTGAGGGCCGGTGCCTCAGCGCAGACCACGTCGTGGAGAGACAAAATGACTGTTAAGAACTACTTCCCCGCAAACGAAAACGCTCTGTACGATGCAGGCGGCGGGCTGACCCGAAAGGTCGGCGCCTACAACGATAACGCGATGGTCGTCGAAGTGCATTTCGAAACCGGCACCGTGGCCGCGCGTCACCACCACCCTCACGAACAGATCACCTACGTGATCTCGGGCAAGTTCGAGTTCACCGTCGGCGATGACACTTACATCGTGTCTGCCGGGGACTCGCTCTACAAGCAGCCCAACGTCGTACACGGCGCCACCTGTCTCGAGGCGGGGACGCTCTTGGATATCTTCACGCCGCACCGCGAAGACTTCCTCTGATTCAATCAAAAAACACCAGAAAACACTAAAGGGAGAACAGGGTATGACCAAACCCGTAATCGGCTTCATCGGTCTCGGCCTCATGGGCGGAAACATGGTTGAGAACCTTCAGAAAAGGGGCTTTGAGGTTGTCGTCATGGACCTCAACAAGGACGCCGTCAAAAAGGTGCTCGACCGGGGCAATGCCAAGGAGGCGGCTTCTCCCAAGGAACTGGCTGAGGCAAGCGACATCGTGATGCTCTGCCTGACCACCTCCGAGGTGGTGGAAAAAGTCGTCTATGGTGACAACGGGATTCTGGCCGGCATCAAGGAAGGCGCGGTCCTGGTTGATTTCGGTACTTCCATTCCGGCCTCGACCCGCAAGATTGGCGCGGACCTCGCCGCCAAGGGCGCGGGTATGGTCGATGCACCGTTGGGCCGCACCCCGGCGCATGCCAAGGACGGCCTGCTGAACATCATGGCCGCCGGTGACAAGGAGACCTTCGACAAGATCAAGCCGGTGCTCGACGAGCAGGGCGAAAACGTCTTCTACCTTGGCGCGTTGGGCGCGGGTCACACGACCAAGCTGATCAACAACTTCATGGGCATGACCACCGTCTGCACGATGAGCCAGGCGTTCGCCGTGGCCGACCGTGCCGGTGTCGACCGCCAGCAGCTGTATGACATCATGTCGACCGGCCCGTCGAATTCGCCCTTCATGGGGTTCTGCAAGAACTATGCGGTCGATGGCGTCAGCGATCTGGGGTTCTCGATCAACAATGCCAACAAGGACCTGGGTTATTTCCTGAAGATGGCCGAGGATCTTGGCACCCGGGCAGAAATTGCCGAAGGCACCTCCCATAACCTGCAGGCTGCTGTGGCAGCGGGGCTGGGTGACGGCAACGTACCGGAAATCTTCGACTATTTCCTGAAGCTTGGTAAATAAGTCGCTCGATCCGGTGTGACGCGCGGCAGATCGAACCAGTCATTCAAAGAGGCGGGTAAGAGAGACCATGAAACTTCGGAGAACGACGGCAATCGTGATCCGCGCCCATGTCGACATCGACGGAGGCATGCTTTTCAGTTGATCCGACACCTCCCGTGCGCGCCCTGGAGGAGGGCGCGCATGGGGCACCCCCGACACCCGAAATCATCACCGAGACACCAAGGGAGGACCCGATGCTGTCCGCTTACCAAAACGCACGCCTGTCGTTCATATGTACATCGGCCACAGCTCTGCTGATCGGCACCGCCGCGGTTGCGCAAACCGCCTGTACTGATCTTTCACAATTGCAGATCGTTTCGGCCAGTGACGATGGCACCTTTGACAAGACCAACGCCCCTGCAATGGCCATCGACGGCAGTTTCGCGCCGGACTCGCGCTGGTCATCCAAGGGGGAGGGCAAGGCGCTCACACTTGATCTGGGCGCGCCGCAGTTGCTCAAAGAGGCCGGGTTGGCCTTTTACAAGGGCGATGAGCGGCTGAACATGTTCCGGCTAGAGGCCTCTCTGGACGGGGAAACCTATGTTCCGGTGTTGGGAGACACGACGACGAAGGGCGGAACCACGGCAATCGAACGCGTGGATATCGAAGACGTCGAGGCCCGCTATTTGCGCGTCATCGGTCTGGGCAACGAAAAGAGCGCGTGGAACAGCGTGCTTGAAGTGCAGGCCTTTGGCTGTGGGTCCGGGGCCATCATGGCCACCGGTGACGGCAGCGACGTGGCGCGTGTTGCGGGTGTCGGTGCCTTTGGTCTGAAGACGGATGTGCCCCCGTCCGAAAACTTTGATCTGAGCCGCTGGAAGATCACTCTGCCCGTGGATCGGGACGGCAATGGCAAGGTGGATGAGATCGAGGAGACCGCCCTGCAAGGGTGGCAGGACACTGAATTCTTTTACACCGACCCCGCAACCGGCGGCATGGTGTTCCGCGCGGTGCCCGGCGGAAAAACCACGCAGAATTCCAGTTACGTCCGCTCTGAACTGCGCGAAATGATCCGTGGCGGCGATACGGCCATCGGCACCCGCATCGACGACGGGACCCCGAACCCGAACAACTGGGTTTTCGGCAGCGCCCCGGCAGAGGCGCAGGCGCTGGCAGGCGGCGTCGATGGTGTCATGCGGGCCACGCTGGCGGTCAATCAGGTGACCCGCATCGGCGAAAAGGGAAAGGTGGGCCGCGTCATCATCGGTCAGATCCACGCGAAGGACGATGAGCCGATCCGTCTGTATTACCGCAAGCTGCCAACCAATAAGTTCGGCGCGATCTATTACGCACATGAGGCGGTGGGCAAGGACGACATCTGGGTCAATGTCATTGGCGACCGTGGCGATTTTGCCGAGAACCCGGCAGACGGCATCGCGCTGGACGAGGTGTTTTCCTACGAAATACGTGTCACCTCGGAAGAGGTGGATGGGACGGTCAAACCCCTGCTGCATCTGTCGATCACCCGCGACGACGGTACGGTGATCACAGCGCCGCCCTTTGACATGAGTGAAAGTGGCTACAGCCACGGCAAGGACTTCATGTACTTCAAGGCCGGGGCCTATTCGCAGAACAACACCACCACCTGGCCGGAACGCGACTTTGACCAGGTGACGTTCTTTGCCCTGGACGTCGAGCACGATTGATCGACCTCACCCTGGCGGGCAATCCGGGGCGCGCGGTGACGCGCGCCTTCCGGACCGGATGGGGAATGACGAGTCATCTGGCTGAAAACAATGGCGGAAAGCAAAGGAGTGACTTTCCAATGAGCGATTTCCCGAGCGTGCATGCCGATAGCACTTCCGGCGTCCTGTTTGCGGCCGCGCCGGAGCCGGCATCAGGAATGACTGCGTCGCAACGCGGCCGGGGAGAATTGCTGTGACTGAAACGAACGCTCCTCACATCCTTTGTATCGGCGAGTGCATGGCCGAACTCGCTCCGCTGGAGGTATCCGGCGATTTTCGGCTGGGGTTTGCCGGCGACACGTTCAACACCGCTTGGTATCTGCGCCAGTTGCAGCCGGATATTGAGGTCTCGTATCTCAGCGGCGTCGGCTGCGATGACATCTCCGACCGAATGCTGCGGTTCATGCAGGAGGCCGGTGTCGGCACGACGCATGTGAGCCGGCACCCCGGCCGCAGTGTCGGGATGTATATGATTTCGCTGAATAATGGCGAGCGCAGTTTCTCTTATTGGCGCGATACCTCTGCCGCCCGTCTTCTGGCCGAGGATGACGCCGCACTTGGCGCAGCCTTTGCGAGCGCGAATTTGATCTATTTTTCGGGCATCACCCTTGCCATCCTCGACGATGCCGCGCGGAGCAGGCTGTTGCGGCGGCTGGAAGTGGCGCGGGCGATGGGCAAGACCGTCGCCTTTGATCCCAACCTGCGTCCACGACTCTGGCCGGATGAGGCGCGGATGAAACAGGCGATCACCGAGGGTGCCAAGGTCAGTGACATTCTGCTGCCGTCGTTCGAGGACGAAGCCGCACATTTCGGCGATGCCGATCCGGTCGCGACAGCCGAACGTTACCGTTCTGCGGGGGCGTCGACCGTGGTGGTCAAGAATGGTCCGGATCCGGTGTATGTCTTGCATCAAGGCACGCGGTTCGAGGTTGCCATTGCGCCGGTGTCCAAGCTGATCGACACGACCTCCGCCGGGGACAGCTTCAACGCCGGATTCCTTGCAGACTGGGGCAGTGACGTCCCGATGAGCGCGCGGGTCCAGAAGGCGGCTGCGGTCGCGGGACAGGTTGTGGGCGGAAAAGGCGCCCTTGTCCCGCTCGACAAGGACCGGCTTTCCCTTTCATCCCAAGGCAGGGCCGGATGATGGCCGGGCGTGGCGCGCCACCGCGTAGTCTGCGCAGGATATTCGCGTTGGAAGACTTTGAACCTGCCGCCCGTCGCAGGCTGCCGCCGCCGATTTTTGGCTATGTTGCGGGCGCGGCGGAGACCAACGCCTCCTACGACGACAATCGCAAGGCCTTTTCCGAGATCGGGTTCTTGCCAAAGGTAGGTGTCGACGTGTCGGCCAGATCCCTGTCCTGCAAAGTGATGGACCTGGACTTTGACCTGCCGTTCGGCATTGCTCCGATGGGGGTATCCGCCCTGACCGCCTATCGCGGCGATCTGGTCCTTGCGCGCGCCGCGAATCAGGCCGGGATCCCGATGGTCATCAGCGCCGCCTCTCTGATCCCCTTGGAAGAGATCGTCGCCGCCGCGCCAAGCGTCTGGTATCAAGCTTATCTCCCGCACCGTCCGCCGGACATCGCGGCGTTGTTGGATCGGGTCGCCCGGGCGGGCATTGAGACCCTTGTCGTGACGGTGGACAGCGCCGTCGTGCCCAGCCGCGAAAACAACCTGCGCACAGGCTTTCGCACGCCGCTGCGTCCCAGTCTGTCGCTGCTCTGGCAGGGGATGAGCCATCCTCGCTGGGCCTTGGCCACCTTCCTGCGAACGTTCCTGCAGCACGGTCCGCCGCATTTCGAAAACGCAACCGCCACGCGCGGGGCTCCGTTGCTGTCCCGGCAGGCCGTGCGGGATTTTTCGGGGCGTGAGCATCTGAGTTGGGACATGCTGGCCGAGGTGCGGCGCCTCTGGAAGGGCCGGCTTGTACTCAAGGGTATCCTGCACCCCGACGACGTGCGCCGGGCTGCTGATCTGGGGGTCGAGGGCGTGATCCTGTCGAACCATGGCGGACGCCAGCTGGACGGCGCCGTTGCGCCTCTGCGCGTCCTTGCGGCGGCGCGAAAGAGGGCAGGGGGTATGGCCGTGATGCTGGACGGCGGCGTGATGCGCGGCACCGACATCCTAAAGGCGCGGGCCTTGGGCGCGGATTTCGTATTTGTCGGCAGGCCGTTCAATTTCGCCGCCGCGATCGCGGGCGAAGCGGGTGTGTGTCACGCCATCGAGTTGCTCAGGGTCCAGCTGTGCGCCGATCTCGGCATGCTGGGCGTGACTGATGCAGCAGATCTGGACAGATCGCTGTTGTTCTCAAGTGATTTCGGCGAAATGAGATTGTCTGAGGATTGAACGGCAGATCAGCCGGTTGAGGAGAGTCCCGGTCGGTTGTGCAGCTGTCCGAGTCCACCTGTGGGTTGGGATGCGAGGGCAAAGGGAGGGTGATACCCTGTGTGACCTCCAAAAAGTGGCATGTCCATAGATCGAGTGCAAACTCTCACATCGGCCACAAGGTATGATGTGAATGGTGCCCGGGGGCGGCATCACAGAGCAATAGAACTTCAAGGGCTTACGTAACGGTGGGACACTTTTCCATCCAATAGTTTGTTGGACTATTCCGGCTTGAAGTCCCACTGCGCGGGGCGACCCACCAAGCTCGAAGTACTTTTGTGGCCGCTGACCTGTTGATTTCCGCTGAGAAGTGACCCGGTAGCCCCCCAGATTTTCACTGAGAACTGACCCATGTGAACACGTTGCCCCGACGGATTTGGTCGGGGAGATATGGAGTGATCGACATGGGATTTTTG
>NZ_JBQQXJ010000022.1:0-60866 GCF_052266595.1 Antarctobacter jejuensis
CGTCCTCGAACCACTTGATCGAGACCTGGCCCAGGGTGAAATCGGTGTTCTTGATCTTGGTCGGCGCCTTGATCCAGTCCAGACGCTGCGCCTGCTCGGCCCAGAACGCCTCAGGATCCGCAACCGAGGCCGCGTACATCTGATCATAACGCGCCGCATCAACGTGGGCGTTTTTCACCAAGTCGTCTGATGGGGGGTAGGTGGTGCTCATCTTGGCTCTCCTCCAGAAATGCTTGGGGGCAGGGAAAACCTCCCCGCCCCCGAAATCAAGTGCTGCCTTGGTCGCGAGGCCGAAAATCAGATCGCCAGGTACTCGGATCGCAGGGTTTCATTTTCCAGCACCTCGGCGGCGCTGCCGTCAAAGACGACCGAACCGGTGTCGAGGATCACCGCGCGGTCGGCCAGTTGCAGCGCGCGCACTGCGTTCTGTTCGACGATGATCGTGGTCATGCCCTGTTCCTTGACGTGGCGCAGGGTCTTTTCGATCTCGTCGACGATGACCGGGGCCAGACCCTCGTAGGGTTCGTCCAGAAGCAGCACCTTGATGTCGCGGGCCAGCGCGCGGGCAATCGCCAGCATCTGCTGTTCGCCGCCCGACAGGGTCACGCCCTCCTGCTTGCGGCGTTCGCCGAGGCGCGGGAAGAGGTCATACAGGCGGTCCAGCGACCAGCCGATCGGCGGGGCGATCTGCGCCAGTTGCAGGTTTTCCTCGACCGTCAGGCCGGGAATGATGCGGCGGTCTTCGGGGACAAGCCCCAGACCGGCGGCAGAGGCCTGATGCGATTTCATCCGGTGCAGCGGCTGGTGATCCAGCCAGATTTCGCCGCTGTTCACCTGCGGGCTGTCCAGCCGCGCGATGGAGCGCAGTGTCGTGGTCTTGCCAGCGCCGTTGCGACCCAGAAGGGCGAGGATCTCACCTTCGTGCACGTTGAAGCTGATGCCCTGCACGATGTAGCTCTCGCCGTAGTAGGAGTGCATGTCGTAGACCGACAGAAAGGCCGGAGCCGTCTCTGCCATATTGGCGTTCTTGGAAAAATCGGGGCGGACGTTCATCTGTGGCTACTCCCGTTCGGGTTCGATCCCGGGACAAATAGGGTGGGGCCCCGGCGCGTTGGCCGGGGCGCGGTCGGCATGTCAGGTGTGGGATTCGCCCAGATAGGCTTCCTGTACCTTCGGATGGCCCTTGATTTTCTCGGGCACGTCCTCGACCAGCGGGGTGCCCTGCGCCAGAACGGTGATCCGGTCGGCAAGGCTGAACACCACGTGCATGTCGTGTTCGATGATCGCGATGGTGATGTCGCGCTCTTCCTTGATCTGCTTGAGCAGGTCGATGGTGTTGTTGGTGTCGGCCCGCGCCATGCCGGCGGTGGGTTCGTCCAGCAAGAGCAGCTTGGGCGACTGCACAAGGCACATCGCCATCTCCAGCCGCCGTTTGTCCCCGCGCGACATCGAGGCGGAATGCATGTGGCGCTTGTCCAGCATGTTCACCTCTTCCAGCATCTTTTCGGCCTCGGAAATGAGCTCACGCTCTTTCATGACCGATTCCACCGCATGCAGGCGGTAAGAACCGTCCCGCTTGGCGAAAAGCGGGATCATCATGTTTTCGAAGACCGTCAGATCGCCAAAGATCTCTGGCGTCTGGAAGACGCGGGAAATCCCCATCTGGTTGATCTCGTGCGGGCTGCGCCCCAGCACCGACTGGCCCTGGAACAGGACCGATCCGGTGTCGGGGATCAGCTTGCCCACGAGGCAGTTCAGCAGCGTGGATTTGCCCGCCCCGTTGGGGCCGATGATCGCGTGGCAGGTGTTTTCCTGCACCGAGAGGTTCACGTCCGACAGCGCCTTGAGGCCGCCGAACCGTTTGCCCACGTCTTTGATTTCAAGGATACCCATCTGTCTGTCTCCTTATTCCGCGGGCTCGGTGGTGGCCGACTTGGGGTCGTCCGCCTTCTTGCGGTTGAAGAGCCGGGCGATGCGCTGTCCACCTTCGACAAGGCCGCCGGGCAGGAAGATCACGACGCCCATGAACATCAGGCCCAGCGTCAGGTGCCAGCCCTTGCCCACGAAGGGGTGCAGGACGAAGACCACGAAATCCTCAAGGCCGTCCGGCATGAAGCTGAACCATGTGTGCAGCACGTTGTCGTTGATCTTGGAGAAGATGTTCTCGAAGTACTTGATGAGGCCTGCGCCCAGCACCGGGCCGATCAGGGTGCCCGCGCCGCCGAGGATGGTCATCAGGACAACCTCGCCCGAGGCGGTCCATTGCATCCGCTCCGCACCGGCCAGCGGGTCCATCGCCACCATCAGGCCACCGGCCAGACCGGCGTACATGCCGGAGATGACAAAGCAGGTCAGCATGTAGGGCTTGGGGTTGAGGCCGGTGTACTTCAGCCGCTGCTGGTTCGATTTGATCGCGCGCAGCATCATGCCGAAGGGCGAGCGGAAGATGCGGATCGCCAGGTAGAAGGAGGCCAGCATGATCAGACCGCAGACGTAGTAGCCCGCCGAGAAGGTGAACAGCCATGGGCCGACCGCCATCTCGTAGGCATCGCGCATTTCGAGGCCAAAGATGTTGGTCACCGGGATCGAGCCGTCTTCGGTCACCGAGGCACCAAGGATGCGGGGATCGTCCAGCGCCATGGTCAGGCCGGTTTCGCCGCCGGTGATCGGCGTCAGAACCGAGGCCGCCAGCGCAAAGGCCATCTGCGCAAAGGCCAGCGTCAGGATCGAGAAGTAGATCCCGGAGCGCCGCAGCGAGATATAGCCGATCAGCACCGCGAACAGCCCGGCCACCAGCGTGGAGACGATGATCGCCGGGATGATGTTCACGGTCAGCAGCTTCAGCATCCAGACCCCGGCGTAAGAGCCCGCGCCAAGGAAGGCGGCATGGCCGAACGAGAGGTATCCGGTCAGGCCGAACAGCAGGTTGAAGCCGATGGCGAAGACGCCGAAGATCACGAAACGCTGCATCAGGTCAGGATAGCCCGCGTTGAACTGCGCCATGCCGGAGTCGGCGGGGAACGGGTTCAGCAGGAAGGGCGCGAACAGGACCAGCGCGGCCACGATCAGCAGGAGGCGGGTGTCTTTTTTGTCGAGTCCGAACATGGATCAGTCCTCCATCACGCCCTTGCGGCCCATGAGCCCGCGGGGGCGGGTGAGCAGAATGACGATTGCGGCAAGGTAGATGACGATCTGGTTGATGCCGGGGATCAACTCGATCACTTCGCGCATCGAGGCAAAGCTTTCCAGAATGCCCAGCAGGAAGCCAGCGGCGACAGCGCCGGGCAATGAGCCCATGCCGCCGACGACGACCACCACGAAGGAGATCACCAGGAAGTCCATACCCATGTGATAGTTGGGCGCGTTGATGGGCGTGTACATCACCCCTGCCAGACCCGCGACAGCGGCAGCAAGGCCGAACATCAGGGTAAAGCGGCGGTCGATGTCGATACCCAACAGGCCCACGGTCTCGCGGTCCGCCATGCCGGCGCGGACAACCATGCCGAAGGTGGTGAACTGCAGGAAGGCAAAGACGCCGCCGATTACGATCATCGCAAAGAAGAAGTAGATGATCCGCCAGTAGGGGTAGTTGACCGCGCCCGGATCAAGGCCGATCAGAGCACCGAAATCATAGGTGCCGAACAGCGCCTGCGGTGCGGGCGTCGGGATCTGGTTGGCGCCGAAGTAATACTTGATCACTTCCTGCAGCACGATCGCAAGGCCGAAGGTCACAAGGATCTGGTCCGCGTGCGGGCGTTTGTAGAAGTGTTTGATCAGGCCGCGTTCCATGATGATTCCGAACAGGACCATCACCGGGATCGAGAAGACGATTGCCAGCGGGACGGACCAGTCGATGATCGACGCACCAGTGGCTTCGCCGAACATATCGTAGATATAGGGCACATCCACTTTCAGCGGGTTGCCCAGAAAGTCGGTGCGCGTCGGGTCGACGATTTCTCTCGACCAGGACAGCAGGCGTTGCAGGACGACAGCACAGAAGGCGCCCATCATGAACAGGGCGCCGTGCGCAAAGTTCACGACGCCAAGCGTGCCGAAGATCAGGGTCAGGCCGAGGGCGATAAGCGCATATGCGCTGCCCTTGTCCAACCCGTTCAGGATTTGGAGGATAATCTGGTCCATTGGGCCCTCGGGTCCAGTATGACAGGGAAAGCAGGAAGAGGGCCCTGCCCGCAGTGGGGGCAGGGCCGATGGGCGAGGTTACGCGCCCGGGTTGCAGGTGCCGAGTTCGCCGCCGAAGATCGAGGCGTCATAGGTGACCTGTGCGCGCGGGGTGATTTCCACGATCTCCAGAAGGTCGAATTCGGAGGTCGGGTTCTCTTTACCCTTCACGACCAGCACGTCCTTGAAGCACTGGTGGTCTTCGGCGCGGTACAGGGTCGGACCGTTGCCCAGGCCGTCGAATTCGAAGCCTTCGAGCGCTTCGGCAACCGAGCAGGGGTTGAACGAACCGCCACGGGTCACGGCGTCAGCATACAGCAGGGTCTGCACATAGCAGGTGTGCGCGGCCTGGCTCGGCGGGAAGCCGTACTTGGTGCCGAAGGACTTGACGAATGCCTTGGAGCCTTCGTCCTGCAGCGACCAGTGCCAGTTGGTGGAACCGAAGATGCCCTTGACGTTGGCGCCGGCACCCTTGGCCATCAGGCGCGAGTAGAGCGGAACGACGATTTCGAAGTTCTTGCCGTTCGCCTGCTTTTCACGCAGACCGAACTGAACGGCGGAGGTCAGCGAGTTGACCATGTTCGCGCCGTAGTGGTTCAGGACCAGAACGTCCGCGCCCGAGTTCAGAACCGGGGCGACATAGGACGAGAAGTCGGTCTGTGCCAGCGGGGTTTTGACCGCCGCGACGGTTTCCCAGCCCATGGCCTCTGTCGAGGTGCGGACCGCTTCTTCGGTGGTGTAACCCCAGTTGTAGTCTGCGGTCAGGTGATAGGCCTTGCGGTCCTTGCCGTAGTTGGCGGCGAGGATCGGCGCCAGCGCGGCACCGGACATGTAGGAGTTGAAGAAGTGACGGAAGCCGTTCGCCTTCTTGTCCTTGCCGGTGGTGTCGTTGGAGTGGGTCAGACCCGCCATGAAGATGATGCCGGCCTCTTGGCAGAGCGCCTGAACGGCCACGGCCACACCGGAGGACGAACCGCCGGTGATCATCACCGCGCCGTCTTTTTCGATCATCGAGCGTGCCGATGCGCGGGCGGCGTCAGGCTTGGTCTGGGTATCGCCGGTCACGTATTCGACCTTCTTGCCCATGATGCCGGTGCCATCCAGAACCTTGGATGAGAAGGTCGACAGCATGCCGCCGTCGCCACCACCGTTCAGATGCTCGACCGCCAGTTCGTAGGCGCGCAGTTCGTCGGCGCCCTCGTCAGCATATGCACCGGTCTGCGGCACGTTAAAGCCAAGGGTCACCGTGTCGCCGGTGGGTGCGTTGGTAAAGCCCGAGTGGCTTGCAGCGGACAGATAGGTGGGCAGAGCAAGGCCTGCACCGGCAGCCGCACCTGTCTTGATCACGCCGCGGCGTGTCACATGCAGTTTGGACATGAATTCCTCCCGTTTCGAGATTGCGCCCCTGGCTCTCCTCAGCGCGCGGGGGCGATCGCACATTTGTGCAAAAGTACTATGGCAGGAGGTTGGAAAACCGCGCAACAAGCGCTTTACTAAAAAGGCTTTTTTTGTCAACGTCTGCAAAGTAGACGATGGTATTCTGTAAAGGAGTTTATGTTGCGCCGCAGAAAGCCCTTGAAACGTCAAAGGAAAGCCAGTTGCCCCGTGACACGCTGACAGGGTCGCGAATTCGCGAAAGACGGGTGCTGCGGGGCATGAAACAGGCGGATCTTGCACGTCAGGCGGGTATTTCGGCCTCATACCTCAATCTGATCGAACATAACCGGCGCAGAATCGGCGGCAAACTGCTGCTTGAAATCGCCGATATCCTGCAGGTCGAACCGGCCGCCCTGACCGAAGGCGCGGGGGCGGCGCTGATCGCCACGCTGCGCGAGGCCGCCGCCGACATGCCGCAGGCCGGGGCCGAAACGGATCGCGTGGACGAATTCGCCGGGCGATTTCCGGGCTGGTCGCAGCTGCTGGCGCTCAGCCGGACCCGGATCACGCAGCTGGAGCGCAGCCTTGAGACGCTGAACGACCGGATGACTCATGACCCGCATCTGGCCGCCTCATTGCATGAGATGCTGTCGACGGTGACGGCGATCCGCTCCGCCGCCTCGATCCTTGCCGAGCCGGGTGAGGTGGACGCCGAATGGCAGGCCCGCTTTCACCGCAACATCTACGAGGACAGCGGGCGGCTTGCCGAAACCAGCCGGGGGCTTGTGACCTATCTGGAGGCGGATGAAACTTCGGCGCTGGACACCGGCGCCCCTCAGGAGGAACTGGACGCCGCGCTGGAATCGGCGGGCCATAGCGTTCCCGGTCTGGAACAGGGCGACGATGTCGCCGCCGCGCTGGACCGGCTGGGCAAGGGGCTGTCCTCTCCGGCGCGCGGGCTACTGCGCGGCTGGCTGGACCGATACGCACAGGACGCCCGCGCCTTGCCGATCGAGATGCTGGCGCCGCTGGTCGACAAGCTGGGTCCGGACCCGGCGGTCCTGGCGCAGGCGCTGGGGGCCGATCCGGCGCGGGTGATGCGGCGGCTGGCGGCGCTGCCGCATGACGTCCTGCCGACCCCGGTCGGGCTGGCCATCTGTGACGCCTCGGGCGTGCTGACCTATCGCAAGCCGCTGCCGGATTTCCCGATGCCGCGATTCGGGGCCGCCTGTCCGCTGTGGCCGCTGTACCGGGCGCTCAGCCGTCCGCATGTGATCCTTGCCGGGCCGGTCGCGCAGGCCGGGCGCGGCGGTGTCGCGCTCTGGGCAGAGGCGCTGGCCACGCCGATTGCAGGGCCTGCCGTCAATGCCGATCCGCTTTATCAGGCGCAGATGCTGGTCCGGCCGCTGCCGCCGGGGGCGGAACCGCCCGCAACCGTGCCGCAACTGGGTGTCGCCTGCCGGGTCTGCCCGCGTGAGGCCTGCGAAGCCCGGCGCGAACCCTCGATCCTTGCCTCTGCCATCCGGCGATAGGACAGCCTTGCGACCGGGCGGAGCCTGCCGCTGGAAACATGGCAGACTTGCCAACAGGTTTTTGACAGCACGTACATATAGTGCCTAAACTCCCGGCACCTGCAAGGGACGGACGTAAAAGATCCGAGGGAGGCAGGATGCGGGGGGAAGATATGGCAGGTCAGGTTTTGCTGATCGAAGACGAGCCGAATATCATCGAGGCGATCAGGTTCATCCTGTCGCGCGACGGGTGGCAGGTGCACACACATTCCAACGGCACCGACGCGGTGCAGATCGTGAGAGAGCGGGCACCGGACGTGGTGATTCTTGACGTGATGCTGCCGGGGCGGTCCGGCTATGACATCCTGCGCGAATTGCGCGACGATCCCGATCACGCGGATCTGCCGGTGCTGATGCTGACCGCGCGCGGCCAGACCAAGGACCGCGAACTGGCCGAACGCGCCGGTGCCAGCCGTTTCATGACCAAGCCGTTCTCGAATTCCGAGGTGCTTGACGCCGTGCGGGCGCTGTCGCCGCAATGACCGACCCCACGCCCGAGCCGTCCCGGCCCCAGCCGCGGACCCTGCCGGGCACGGTGGTTCCCAATTACGTCGAACGGCGCACCTTTCGCCGCCGCCGTCTGATTGATGCGGCCTGCGCGCTGCCGCTCTTGGGGTGGATCCTGTGGTGGCTGCCGCTGTTCTGGCACGGGGCAGAGAACGAGGTTCCGGCCTCCATGGCGCTGATCTACATCTTCGGCATCTGGCTGGCGCTTGGTCTTTGCGCCGCGCGTCTGGTGCGGCTGATCGAACGGTCCCGGATGCCAGAGCCTGGCACCGGGGCGGAGGAACAGCCGTGAATTCGCTGAACGCGCTGGCGGTCATCTCGATCAGCTATGTCGCGCTGCTGTTTGCCGTCGCCTTCTTTGCCGAACGCGCGGCGCAACGCGGGCGCGGGCGGTGGCTGCGGGCGCCCATCGTCTACACGCTGTCGCTGTCGATCTATTGCACCGCATGGACGTTCTACGGCGCGGTGGGCAGCGCGGTGCGCGGCGGGTTCGAATACCTGACGATCTACCTTGGACCCAGCCTTGTCATGCTGGGCTGGTGGTGGATCCTGCGCAAGCTGGTGCGCATCGGGCGCAACCAGCGGATCACCTCGGTCGCGGACCTGATCTCTTCGCGCTATGGCAAATCGAACCTGTTGGGCATCGGCGTCACCATCCTCGCCGTGATCGGCACCACGCCTTATATCGCGCTGCAATTGCAGTCGGTGACGCTCTCGGTTGAGGTCTTTGCCCCGCCAGGCAGCGGCGTGTCCGGTGACAAGTATTCCACCGCCTTCTGGGTGGCCGCCGGGCTGGCGGTCTTTACCGTGATCTTCGGCACGCGCAATCTGGACGCCAATGAACGGCACCACGGCGTCGTCATGGCCATCGCGGTCGAGGCGGTGGTCAAGCTGTTTGCGCTGGTTTCGCTGGGTGTCTTCGTCGTCTGGGGGATCTCGGGCGGGGTCGGAGAGACCTTGGCGCGGATCGACGACTCTCCGCTGGGGACGTGGCAGGTGAACAACGGGCGCTGGGCGGGGCTGATGCTGGTCTCTGCCGCCGCCTTCATCTGTCTGCCGCGCATGTTCCAGGTACTGGTGGTCGAGAATGACAACGACGCGCAGCTGCGCATGGCGGCCTGGGCCTTTCCCATCTACCTGATGCTGATGAGCCTCTTCATCGTGCCCATCGCGGTGGTGGGGCTGGAATTGATGCCAGAGGGGGCGAACCCGGATCTGTTTGTCCTGACCGTGCCCCTGAGCCAGGGGCAGGACGGGCTGGCGATGCTGTCGTTTCTGGGCGGGTTTTCCTCGGCCACCTCGATGGTCATCGTGGCGGCGATTGCGCTGTCGACCATGGTGTCGAACCACATCGTGATGCCGGTCTGGCTGCGTCTGCGCGAAGGCACGGCGAGCGTGTCCGGCGACGTGCGCAACGTGGTGCTGCTGTCGCGCCGCCTGTCGATCGCCGGGGTCCTGCTGCTGGGCTATCTCTACTACGCGCTGTCCGGGGGCGGCACAGAATTGGCGGCCATCGGTCTGATCTCTTTCACCGGGGTCGCGCAGGTGCTGCCGGTCCTGATTGGCGGGATTTTCTGGCGGGGGGCCACCCGCTACGGCGCCCTGGCGGGTCTGACCGCCGGCTTTTCGACCTGGATGTATACGCTTTACCTGCCCTCCGTGGGGCCGGGGGTTGTGCTGCCTGCCAGTTGGTTCACCGAGGGGCCGCTGGGCATCATGGCGCTACGCCCAGAGGCGCTGTTCGGCATTTCGCTGGACGATCCCCTGCTGCACGCCATGTTCTGGAGCCTGCTGCTGAACACCATCGCCTTTGTCGCGGGGTCGCTGTTCAGCGATGCCTCTCCGCTGGAACGTCTGCAAGGCGCGCAGTTCGTCTCGGCCCAGCAGGCCGGGGCAGGGCCGCGCAGCTGGTTGCAGGGCACGGCGCAAAGCGAAGACCTGATGGTCATGACCCAGCGCATTCTGGGCGCGGACGAGGCGCAGGCGATGTTTCTGCGCGAGGCGCGTTCGCAGGGGGTGGAGGGCGATCTGCCCGCGCCAACGCCGGAATTCCTGCAGCGGCTGGAACGGGAACTGGCCGGCTCCGTGGGCGCGGCCACGGCCCATGCGATGGTCGGCCAGATCGTCGGCGGGGCCATGGTCTCGGTCGAGGATCTGATGGCGGTGGCGGATGAAACCGCCCAGATGATGGAATATTCCGCCCGGCTGGAGGCGCAGTCGCAGGAACTGACCCGCACCGCCGGGGAGTTGCGCCGCGCCAACGAAAAGCTGACCCGGCTGTCGGTGCAGAAGGACGCCTTTCTCAGCCAGATCAGCCATGAGCTGCGCACGCCCATGAGCTCGATTCGCGCCTTTTCCGAAATCCTGCGCGACACCGATGGCCTGTCGAGGTCCGATCAGAATCGCTATGCCTCGATCATCCATGACGAGGCGATGCGCCTGACCCGCCTGCTGGACGACCTGCTGGACCTGTCGGTGCTGGAAAACGGGCAGGTCAGCCTGAACCTTGGCGAGGGGCGGCTGGAGGATGTGCTGGACCGCGCGGTGTCAGCGGCGCTGGCGAATGAGGCGTCGTCCGGGCTGCGGATCAAGCGGCGCCGGATCAACGAGCAGGTCTTGCTGTCCACCGATGTGGAGCGGCTGAGCCAGGTTTTCATCAACCTGATCGCCAATGCCCAGAAATACTGCGACGCCGAGGACAAGGAGTTGCAGATCTCGGTGACCGAGGCGCGGGGCGAAATTCTGGTCGATTTCATCGACAATGGCTCTGGCGTCGCGCCGGAGGCTCAGGACGTGATTTTCGAGAAATTCGCCCGGGTCAGCGACCAGAAGGCCGGTGGCGCGGGGCTGGGATTGGCGATATCGCGCCAGATCGTGACGCGGCTGGGCGGGCAGATCAGCTATCTGCCGGATCGGGGCGGGGCGGCCTTCCGCGTGCAATTGCCAATCAGACAGGCGATGGCCGCACAGTGACCCGCGCGCCACAGTAAGAAAATCCAAAGAATTGGTGAGCCGTTAAAGCGGTTGGTAACCAAATCCGCCGATAACAGCCTTGGAGGCAGTTAATGACGGGCATTCTTCTGCATGGCTGATGGCGCACGCAACGACGTTCTGGGTCAAAAGGCTCAAGCGGCTCAGCGCGCTTACGACGCGCGTGGCATGTCAATGCCAAAGGCATTGCGCCGTGCCCTGTCGCGCACGGCGGATGTGCTGTGGGATCTGGCGCTGGTCACGCAGAACGTCACTGTCGAGATGCGCGATCAGGATGAGGTTGTCGAAGGGCTTGGGTCGCGCGATCTACTGGTTTTGCTGGAGGGGCCGGAGGGTGCGGTGGGAATCGCCGCCATCGACCGTCAGGTGCTGACCGGCGTGGTCGAGGTGCAGACCATCGCGCAGGTCACCCAGATGCCCGTGGATGAGGAACGCATCGTCACCCAGACCGATGCCGCCATGATGTCACCCCTGCTGGACGGGGCGCTGACCCGCATGGCCGAAATGCTGGCCGATCACCCCCTGCATGGGCAGTTGGAGGGCTTTCGCTTTGGCGCGCAGATCGAGGATTCGCGCGCTGTTTCGCTGTTGCTGGACGCCGCCGCCTACCGGGTATTCCGGGCAGAGGTGGATCTTGCCTTGGGTCGGCGGCGAGGGGCGTTGCAACTGGTCCTGCCCGAACGCAAACCGCGCCGGACCGGGTCCGACGCGGTGCAGGGTCCCGGCCCGCACGAGGAACGGCTGAGCCGGGTGCCGGTGCGCCTGTCCGCGGTGCTGAGCCGGCTTACGCTGCCGCTCAGCCGGGCGGAGGCGTTGAAAACCGGTGATCTGCTGGCGCTGCCGCCGGATGCGCTCGACAAGGTGGAGGTCACCGCAGGGCGCGGCAACCTTGTTGCACGCGGGCGGCTGGGGCAGCTCAACGGGCTGCGCGCGGTGCGGCTGAACTGGCCGGTGGTCGGCGCGGCGGGGATGTCCGCTGGCGCGCGACCCGCCCGCGAGGGCGCAGAGCCGGACCTTGACGACTTCTCCGGTGCGACAGCCGGCGCGGCGGCGGGCAAGCCTGAAAAGGCGCCGGCCAAACTGCCGGCATTGCAGGCACCTGCGGCGGCGGAACCGGCGGATACGGATCTGCCCGATCTGCCACCGGTCGATTTCGGGGCGGATGTGGCAGAGTTCGACTTTGATTCGGGGGATTTTCCTGACGGGGCAGAAGGGGGCGCAGATGACGCGCAGCCTATGGCAGCCCTGCCGGATATGGATATGGGCGACGGCTTTGCCGCCGCGCCGCTAGACTTCGATTTCGACGAGAAATAACGGGCGCCGCCAAGGTTCTGTCGGCGGCGCCAAAAGGCCTCAGGGCTTGGCCAGGGTCTCAAGTGTCGGACGCAGGCCCGACAGGTTGTATCCGGCCTTTGCCGTAGCCTCCAGAACGCCTTCGGCGCCCATTTCCTCGGCATGGCCAAGTGCCCAGATCACCGAACAGCGGGTGCCGGAGGCGCAATAGGCCAGAACCGGCCCCTCTGCGCTGTCCGCCAGATCCGACTGCTTGAGAATGTTCTCGGCGGTCATGGTCTGGTGGGTCAGGGGCAGCACCTCAAAGCGCAGCCCCTCTGCCTCGACCGCCGCGCGCATGGCGGCGGCCTGCAGCATCGGCGGCACCTCGTTGTCCGGCCGGTTGCAGATCACCAGCGAATAGCCGGCGGCCTTGATCGCGGGGGCGTCCCCGGGCTCGATCTGCGGCGAGACGTGATAGCGGTCTGTGATGGCGTGCGGTGTCATGGCTTGGGTTTATTCCGCCGGAACGGCCCTGTCCAGACGATCACGCAGCTGGGGTGCGAGGAGCATCCCGCCGATCATCGCTGCGACAAAGACATAAAGCCCAAAGCCCCCGTAGCTGAGCGAGGCGATGGCCGGCCCCGGGCACAGACCCGCCAGACCCCAGCCGATCCCGAACAGCACCGAGCCGAGAACCAGCTTGCCGTCGATTTCCTTTGACGGCGGCGGCGGCAGCGCACCCCCGGTCAGCGCCGAGGTGCGCCGGGTGCGGATCAGCCAGGCGATGGCCATGGGGATCATTGCCCCGCCCATGACAAAGGCCAGCGTCGGATCCCAGTTGCCGAAGACATCCAGCCAGCCCTGCACCTTGGCGGTGTCGGTCATGCCGGAGATGAAGAGGCCCGCGCCAAACAGGCCGCCGGCCAGAAAGGCCACGATAAGCTTGTCCATGTCAGATCACTCCCAGGAAATGCCGGAACAGGACGACGCCCAGACCGCCGGCAAGGATGTAGATACAGGTCGCCACGATCCCGCGGATCGACAGGCGCGACATACCGCAGACGCCATGTCCCGAGGTGCAGCCATTGGCGACACGGGTGCCGATGCCGACCAGCAGACCGGCGGCGGCCAGCACGAAGAGGTTGTCGGTGATATGGGTGTCCACGGTGCCATACAGCGGCAACAGCAGCAGCGGCAGCAGCGCGACGCCCAGCAGGAATACGAGGCGTTCCACCGCCGTCGACCATCCCGATCCGTCGACGAGACCGCCGACGATGCCGCTGGCGCCCATGATGCGCCCGTTGCCGAGGAGATAGACAGCCCCTCCCGTGCCGATCAGCAATCCGCCGATCAGCCCCCAAATCCAATCGATTGGCATGGTAGCGTTTCCTTTTCTTTCGAGTGACGCGCCCGGTTCGCGGCGGGGCGCGTCAGAATTGTTCAGAGCTTGTTGACGGGCACCTTGAGGAACACGTCGCCCTTTTTATCCGGTTCGGGCATCTTGCCCGCGCGCATGTTCACCTGCAGCGAGGGGATGATCAGCTTGGGCATGGCCAGTTGTGCGTCGCGCGTGTCGCGCATCTCGACGAACTGTTCCTTGGACTTTCCCTCGCCCACGTGCACGTTCATGGCCTTCTGCTCACCCACGGTGGTTTCCCACGCATAGTCGTCGCGGCCCGGCGCCTTGTAGTCGTGGCCGACAAAGATGCGCGTCTCGTCCGGCAGGGCGAGGATCTTTTGTACCGATTCATACATCGTTTCGGACGACCCGCCGGGGAAGTCACAGCGCGCGGTGCCGAAATCGGGCATGAACAGCGTGTCGCCGACAAAGGCCGCGTCGCCAATCACATAGGTCAGGCAGGCGGGCGTGTGGCCCGGTGTGTGCAGAACATCGACGCGCATCTGGCCGATATGAACGCTGTCGCCCTCGACGAACAATTTGTCGAACTGCGAGCCGTCGCGCTGGAATTCGGTCCCTTCGTTGAAGACCTTGCCAAAGGTGTCCTGAACAACCGTAATCCGGTCGCCGATGCCGATCTTGCCGCCCAGTTGTTCCTGGATATACGGCGCGGCGGACAGGTGGTCTGCGTGGACATGGGTTTCCAGCAGCCATTCGACGTTGTACCCTTTTTCCTTGACGAAGGCGATGACCGCGTCGGCGGATTTGGTATCGGTCCGGCCAGACGAATAGTCAAAGTCCAGCACGCTGTCGATCACCGCGCAGGACGATCCATTGGGATCGCGCACGACATAGGAGATCGTGTTGGTGGCGTCGTCAAAAAAGGCAGTGACTTCGGGTTTCATGAGATTTCCCTCCACAGGATTTCCGTATTCATATACACAAACATGAATATGTTTCAAGAGCGAAGTGGCCTTGACCTGTATCAAGGAGGCCGGTGCGACGCTTTGACAGAGTAAGGTAACGAAAGAAGGAGACGTTGAACCATGTCCCATCATGCCCGGAAACTGGCCTTGCTGGAACGCCTACGTGCGCTGGGCGTGCGGCTGGAGGATATCGAGGACGAGCTTGAGGCCCCGCATTCGAAAGATTGGGATGAAATGGCGGTTGAGCGCGAAGGCGAAGAGGTGCTTGAACGGTTGGGGGAGAGCGGTAAGGCTGAAATTGCCCGAATCCGTGCCGCGCTGCAGCGGATGGCGCGCGGGGAATATGGCATCTGCACGCGCTGCGGCGATGAAATCTCGGATGAGCGGCTGACGGTTCTGCCGGAAACGCCGCTTTGCAAGACTTGTGCCGCGTCAGTCTGACGGCGGCGCGCAACTGACAGGAGAGACCGAAATGACTGACCAATTGAAGGCCCGACTTGAGGAACTGCGCGTCGAAATCGCGGCAGCCAAGGGCGAAGACCGCGACGCACTGATCGAAAAGCTGGAACAGGCGGTTCTTGGTCTGGAGGGCGTCGGTGAGGACGTGCCGGCATGGGCCCGCGAAATGGCCGAGGCCGCGCACGACAAGGAAGTTGAAGACGGCTTTGACAACATGCCCGTCTAGTCGCGCGCAGGCGCGACGGGACCGGTCGGCTATTCCAGTTGAAACCAACCAGCCGCGCGCAGGTGCGGCTGGATTAATGGCGTTCTGACAGAGCCTTGGCCCGCCGACGGCCTGTGGCCGGGCGGGAGGCTGTGGCTTTCCTCTGGAAAGTCTGAAAACGGCGGCCGCCGAAACGGATCGGATATCCGGGATTGCCAGGCCCCGGCCCATCGGGGGCTTTCGCCCCGTCTTTGCGCGCATCACGGGCGCCCCGGACGGGGCGAGGTGATCCGGTTTTCAGTGATCGATCGCGGGTGACACTGCCGGGCGGCGGTAAACAAAGCCTGACGACACCGCGCGGTGCGCCACGACCTCAGCCAAGGAAGATCCCGAGGATCACCATCATCAGCCCGATGACCGACAGCATCAGCGCGCCCATGTTCAGCGGCACGGTCCTGCGCACCACGTCGCGCAGCTCTTCGTCCGACAGATTGGCGCGGCGCGCCTTCCACACCCGCAGGATACACCACATCAGGCCAACAAGCCCGGCCAGCGACACTGCCGCGCCTCCCCAGATCAGTGCTGCCATCGGTTTTGTCCTTTCAGATGCATCGATGTGCGCCTAGCGCAGCGGCCCCCATCCGCGCAACCCCTGCCATGCGCTCTTGATGGTCGCGCGGCGCATGGGGTATCGAAGGGCCTCAGAAGGTCACGAGGCAGAGAGACAGACCATGCAGGACAATTCGTCGGACAGCTACGGCGTCGCCGCAGGCGAACTCAAGCAGTTCATAGAGCGCGTCGAGCGCCTTGAAGAGGAAAAGAAGGAAGTCGCGGAGCAGATCAAGGAAGTCATGGCAGAGGCCAAGGGCCGCGGCTATGACACCAAGGTCATGCGCAAGGTGATCGCCCTGCGCAAGCGCGACGCCGACGACATCGCCGAGGAAGAGGCGGTGCTGGACATGTACAAGGCCGCGCTTGGCATGGGATGACCCCGGCTGCGGGCGGGGAATGGAAACCGCCCGCGCCCGCCTGCCCAAATCTTGTGCACTTGCCCAATTCTTTGATTGCTCCCGGCATCGGATGCCGTTGCATGCCCTGTCAGGGATCGTTAGCGTTGTCGTTACAAGGCGTTAACAAGGGTGGGTTGCGCAGGTGGGCAGACAAGCATGAGCGACCAGTCGTACTTCGACGAGATGTGGGGAACGGAGCACCATCTGCGCTCTCCTTACTCGGCCTTCAACGCCTGGTTCGAGGGTGAGGATCCGAAACATCTGCGGGCCAAGCAGCGCGAAGCGGAGGATCTGTTTCGCCTTACCGGCATCACCTTCAACGTCTACGGACGTGCCGAGGCCGAAGAGCGCCTGATTCCCTTCGACATCATTCCGCGCATCATCTCGGGGCGCGAATGGCAAAAGCTCAGCCGCGGGATCGAACAGCGGGTCCGGGCGATCAACGCCTTTCTCTATGACATCTACCACGGTCAGGAGATCGTGAAGGCCGGGCGGCTGCCGGAGGAAATGATCAGCCGGAACGATGCCTTCCTGCCGGAAATGATCGGCGTCCGCCCGCCGGGTAACGTCTACACCCATATCGTGGGCATCGACCTTGTTCGCACCGGCCCGGATGAATTCTACGTGCTGGAGGACAATGCCCGCACGCCCTCCGGCGTCAGCTACATGCTGGAAAACCGTGAGACCATGCTGCAGATGTTCCCCGAGCTCTTCTCGGAGAACCGGGTGCAGCCGGTCCAGACCTATCCGACGGACCTGTTCAACTCTCTGGCCGCCTGTGCGCCGCCGACACCGGGGCGCAAGCCCACGGTCGCGGTGCTGACGCCGGGGATCTACAACTCGGCCTATTTCGAACACAGCTTCCTTGCCGATGAAATGGGCGTCGAACTGGTCGAAGGGCATGACCTGCGGGTGCAGGACGGGTTCCTGAACATGCGCACAACGCGCGGCTACAAGCCCATCGACGTACTCTATCGCCGGGTCGACGACGAATACCTCGACCCGCTGACCTTCAATCCCGAAAGCGCGCTGGGCGTGCCGGGGATCATGGACGTCTACCGCGCCGGCAACCTGACCATCGCCAACGCGCCCGGCACCGGCATTGCCGACGACAAGGCGATCTACAGCTACATGCCGGAAATCGTGGAGTTTTACACCGGCGAACGCCCGCTGCTCGAAAACGTGCCGACATGGCGTTGCTCAGAGCCGGACTCGCTGGCCTATGTGCTCGACAACCTCGCGGAACTGGTGGTCAAGGAGGTGCATGGATCGGGCGGCTACGGGATGCTGATCGGGCCGACCTCGTCGAAAAAGGAACTGGCCGATTTCCGTAAGAAGCTGGAGGCGCGGCCGGGCAACTATATCGCCCAGCCCACGCTCAGCCTGTCGACCGTGCCGATCTTTACCAAGAAGGGCCTGTCGCCGCGCCACGTGGACCTGCGGCCCTATGTTCTGGTCAGCCCGAGCGGGATCAACATCACCCCCGGCGGCCTGACGCGCGTGGCACTGAAAAAGGGCTCTCTGGTGGTCAACTCCTCGCAGGGCGGGGGCACCAAGGACACCTGGGTGCTGGAGGACTGACGCAAGATGCTGGGCAAGACCGCAAACGGCCTGTTCTGGATGTACCGCAACCTTGAGCGGGCCGAGAACGCCGCCCGCCTGATCGAGACGGGCCAGCGCATCGCGCTGACCCGGATGGGCACCTCGGACGACGAATGGCGCTCTGTCATGCAGACGGCGGGATCGCTCGACGGTTTTCTGGCCGATCATGACGCCATGACCAAGGACGCCGCCATCGACTGGCTGCTGCGGTCCAAGGACAACCCGTCGTCGGTGCGGTCCTGCATCGATCAGGCGCGCATGAACGCCCGAATGGTGCGCACCGCCCTGACCGGAGAGGTCTGGGAGGCGATGAACGGAACCTACATGCGCGTACAGGAGGTCCTGGCCCGCAAGGTGGCGGAACGGGATCTGCCGCAGGTTCTGGGCATGATCCGACAGCGCACCGGCCTTGTCCGTGGCGCGACGCATGGCACCATGCTGCGCAACGACATCTACGATTTCGCACGCATCGGCACCTTTCTGGAACGCGCCGACAACACCGCGCGCATTCTGGACGTGAAATACTATGTGCTGCTGCCGTCGGTGTCTGCGGTGGGCAGCAGTATCGACAACGTGCAGTGGGAAACGATCCTGCGCTCCGTTTCGGGCCGGGGCGGTTATCGCATGGAATATGGCGCCACCACCGAGCCGCAGGAAATCGCGCAGTTCCTGATCCTGAACCGCCGGATGCCGCGGTCTCTGGCCTTCTGCATCCGCAAGATGCGCGACAACCTGGAAATGCTGAACTCGGATTACGGGGTGCGCACGCCTTCCTTTGCCAAGATCGACCATATCGACCGGGCCTATCTCAGCTTCGACATCGACGCTGTTTTCGACTACGGTCTACATGAGTTCATCCAGAAACTGCTCTTTCTGCTGGGCGATCTCGGCCAGCAGATCGAGATCGATTACAGGTTCTACGAATGACCCAGTCGCAGTCCCAATCGCAGTCGCAAGATGAAGACCCCATTCCTCCGGCGGAGCCCCCGGTGCTGATCAGGATCAAGCATACCACGCGCTACAGCTTTTCGGAGCCGGTGAGCTTTGGCCTGCAACAGATCCGCAAGACCCCCAAGTCGCGCCACCAGCAGGAGGTGGTCGACTGGACCACGGATGTGACCGGCGGTGGTAAGCAACTGGAATATACGGACCAGCATCTGAACACGGTCGAACTGATCGGTTTGGACAAGGGCATCACCGAACTGGAAATCCGCTGCGAAGGCGTGGTGAAACTGCAGAATTCGCATGGTGTTCTGGGTCGCCACATTGGCCCGGCGCCGCTGTGGCTGTACCGTCGCCATACGCCGCAGACCAAGGCGGGGCAGGGGGTGCGCGCGCTGGTCCGGGATTTGCCCGAGGGCACGGATCTGGAACGCGCCCATGCGCTGATGGCCGCGATTGCCGAGTCGGTGGACTATGTCGTGGGCTCCTCCGATCCGGACTGGAGCGCCGAACAGGCGCTGGCAGAGGGCAAGGGCGTCTGTCAGGATCACACGCATGTCTTCCTTGCCTGTGCGCGGGAAATGGGCCTGCCGGCGCGTTATGTGTCGGGCTACCTGCTGTTGGATCACACCACCGATCAGGACGCGATGCACGCATGGGCAGAGACCTATCTGCCGGGGCTGGGCTGGGTCGGATTCGACTGTTCCAACTGCATGTCGCCCGATCAGCGTTATGTGCGCGTGGCCACCGGGCTCGACTATCACGATGCCGCCCCGGTGCGCGGCTCCCGTCAGGGCGGGGGCGAGACTGAATCGCTGGACGTGCAAATAGAGGTCGCGCAGCAGTAACCTTGCCTCTGCTGCCCTGCGGCATAATCCCCGCAAACAGGCTGGACGCACGCCCGCACTGTTACCTGCGCATCGCCGGGTGATCCGGTCACGCAACAATCGCTTGTGCCTTCCGCCGCGCTGCCCCTAATGTCCGCGCGATTCGAGGCCTCGGGAGGCATGACCGGAATGACTTATTGCGTGGGACTGATGCTGAAACGGGGGTTGGTCTTCATGTCCGACACCCGCACCAATGCCGGCCTCGACAATATCTCGACCTTCGGCAAGATGAAGATCTGGGAAGCAGAGGGCGACCGCGTCATCACGCTGCTCAGTGCCGGGAACCTTGCCACCACGCAGGCCGTCGTCTCTGAACTGGATGAGCGGGTCAAGGCGCATGGCGAACGCAAGCCGTCGATCTTTGAAATGCCGTCGATGTATCAGGTCGCGCGTCTTGTCGCGGACACGCTGCGCGACGTGATCGCCCGCAATTCGGAAAGCGGTCAGCGCGCCGACAGCGCGTTCAATGCCACGCTGCTGCTGGGCGGTCAGATCGCGGGCGGCCCACAGCGCCTGTTCCTGATCTACCCGGAGGGCAATTTCATCGAGGCCGGTGCCGATACGCCCTTCTTCCAGATCGGCGAGATCAAATACGGCCGTCCGATCCTCGTACGCGCCTATGACGATACGATGAGCTTTGAGGACGCGATGAAGCTGCTGCTGGTCAGCTTTGATAGCACGGTCAAGGCCAACCTCAGCGTCGGCGCGCCCTTCGATTACCACCTCTATGCCGTCGACAGCCTCGTGCGCGGGCAGACCGGGAGGATCGAACTGGATGATCCCTATTACAACACCGTCAGTCAGGGCTGGAGCGATGCGCTGAAACTGGCGCTGGACAGCCTGCCGCCCTTTGGTGGGACACTGCCGGACTAAGCCCTCCTCTGCCAAAAGCGCCTGATTGCGCGGTCGTCACAGGGCGGTATCCGCATGTGGGCTGCACGGGACCTTTCTGACCCCGACTACGGAAGCCTGATTTTCGCCCTGGACGCGAGGGCCAACGGCAGGAAAGGCGGCCAGCGGACTTTGGCGGACTGCATGCAATGTTACCTGCCTGTTGATGCCGTGATCGCGCAGCTGCGCCTCACCCTCCGAAGATACGCGGCAGGAAGAAGACGATCCCCGGCACCGCCAGTAGGACGATCACCCTGAGCAGTTCGGCCACGAAGAATGGCATGACACCGATGAAAGTGTCGCGCATCGGTACATCCGGCGCCTGCGCCGAAATGATGAAAACATTCATCCCGACCGGCGGCGTGATCAGACCGAGTTCGACCACGACGAGCGCAAGGATCCCGAACCAGATCTTCAGGTCCTCGGTCGTCATGCCAAACGGGCTGTCCGCAGCGGCCACCCAGTCGCCGCCGTTGATTTCGACCAGCACGGGCCAGAAAAACGGGATGGCAAGCAGGATCATCGACAGGCTGTCCATCAGGCAGCCCAGCAGGATCAGCGCGGCCAGAAGCAGGATCAAGGTGGTCATCGGCGCAAGGCCGGAGTTCGCCATCATCTCTGCCACCGCCTGCGGAACGCCGCCGCGCGCCATGAAGATCTTCAGCAATTCGGCGCCCAGCAGGATCAGGAAGATCATGCCGGTCGTACGCGCCGTCTCCTTGAGGGCTTCGCGGGTCTCGTGCAGCGTCAGCTTGCGGCGCAAAAGGCCGATCAGCGTGACCATGACCACACCAACCGACGCCGCCGGTGTCGGGTTGAACAGGCCGAAGTATAGCCCGCCGATCACCGCAAGAAACACGACGACCACCGGAAAGATGTTGAGCGAGGCCGACAATAGCTCCTGCCGGGAAGCCCTTTGCCCGGCGGGCCCCGCCCCCGGAACGAATGTCGTATAGGCGAGGATCGTCAGGATGAAGAAGCCGACCGCGATCAGCCCCGGCAGGAGCGCGGCCATGAACATCGTCACGACATTTGCCTCTACGATTATGGCGTAGATGATCAGCACGACGGATGGCGGGATCAGGATGCCCAGCACGCCGCCGGCCGCAATGGTGCCGGTGGCGAGCCTATTGGAATAGCGGTATTTCTTCAGTTCCGGCAAGGCGACCCGCCCCATGGTCGAGGCGGTGGCCAGCGACGAACCGCAGACCGCTCCGAAGCCAGCGCAAGCCGCAATCGCGGCCATGGCCACGCCGCCGCGCATCCAGCCCAGCCAGGCGTTGGCAGCGCGGAACAGATCAGCCGACAGCCCTGTCCGCGAGGCAATCGCCCCCATCAGGATGAACAGCGGCACGACCGAAAGGTCATAAGTCGAGAACTGCGCGTAGGCGAGATCCTTCAACTGGCTCAACACGATGGGCCAGCCGTTCAGCAGGGCGGTGCCGATCCCGCCGACGAGGATCATGGCGTAGGCGATGGGCACTCGGGCGGCAATCAGCACGACAAGCACGCCAAGGCCGATCAGCCCGATGGTCAAGGGGGCCAAGGTCAGATGCTCCGTTGCGGGGGGTGGGACGGACGCAAGGCGTCCAGCGCCTCGACAAGGGTGATGAGAGCGGCCAGAAGCAGCAGGACAAGCGAGATCAGCGCCGGCACAAAGGCATACCAGATCGGGATTTCGAGGATGCCGGTGAACTCGGTGTAGGTACGATAATCCACCAGCCCCAGCCACATCCGCCAGATCAGCAGCGCCGCAAACCCCGTGGCGATCATTGCCGCCAGCAACGACATGAGCGCCACCTGCCGGGGCGAGGCGCGCGTTGTGAAGATGTCCGCCGACACGTTTGCCCCGGTCAGTTGGCAATAGGGCAGGAAGGCAAAGACGGCGATGGCGGTGCCCATCTCGGTCAATTCGAAATCCCCCGGAAACGGGGCATTGAACAGCCAGCCCGCAAGGATCGACCAGGCGTTCACGCCGACCACGACAAGCAGCACGGCCCCGCCGAACAGCGCCCAGCCAAGGATCAAAAGGCGCGCGGGACGGAACCGTCCCGCGCTTTCGTTGGCATGCATCAGTTGGACGCCATGTTCTGACGGACCAGTTCGACCGCGCGGTCGTACAGCGCCTGTCCGTCGATGCCCTGTCCGTCCATCTCGGCGATCCAGCGGTCCACCACGGAGGCCGTCTTTGCCTCGAATTCCGCCCATTCTTCGTCGGTCAACTGGATGTGCGTGTTGCCCGCACCAGTGGCCACCTTGATGCCAAAGTCGTCAGCCGCAGCCCAGACCTGACCGACCTCGGCGTGCCAGTCCTCGCCCGACACCTGACGGAACACGGCCTGGATGTCCTCGGGCAGGCTGTCCCACTTTGCCTCGTTCATCAGGACGGAAAACGACGTGGTGCCCAGCCGTTTGCCGCCCGGTCCCTCGATCTGGTAATCCGTCACCTCGTGGATCTTCAGCGCCGGGATGATCTCGAAAGGGATCAGCGCGCCGTCGATCACCTTTTTCGACAGGGCAACCGGGATTTCACCCACCGCTGTCTGAACAGGGGAGGCACCAAGCGCCTCCAGCATCCAGGAGCCGGTGCGGGACGGAATGCGGATCTTCTTGCCTTCCAGATCGGCGGGGCTGCGGATCTCGTCGCTGGCCATGTGGATGGCCTGCCCCTGGTGGACGTGCTGAAACATCGGCACGACGCCTTGGAAATCATCGGCGAGGTAGTCGTCATACATCGCCAGCATGGCCTTGTTGACGGCGGCATTGTCGCCCTTGTGCACGCCGGGCAGCTCGAACACCTCGGTCCGCGGGAAAGCCCCGGCCGCGTAGGCGTTCACGATCCAGACAAGGTCGACGACACCATCGCGCGCCTGTCGCGGCAGTTGCGGCGGCTTGCCGCCCAGCGTCATCGCCGGGAAGATCTCGATGGACACGCGCCCGTCCGAGGCCTCTTCGATGCGCTTGGCCCAGGGTTCCAGCATCTGGGTGTGCGCGGGTGCCTTCGGGCTGAGGAAGTGGTGCAGCTTGAGCTGGATTTCCTGCGCGGCGGCGGCCCCGGCGGCAAGGCCGAGGGCAATGGCCGAGGTGGCCAGCGTCTTGATGATGGTCATGGTTTCCTCCCTTTGACGTGGTTTTGCGCCGGTTCAGTGCGGCGCGGTTCTTGCGATGGCGATGTTGAGCAGCACCTGACGCCGTTCATTGGTGGCGACGGCGATGGCACGGTCCAGCGCGGCGGGCAGGTCCGCCCCCTGCGTGACGGTTTCGGTCCAGGCGCGGCTGGCCTTGGCGGTTTGGGTGAAATCCGGGCTTGGGCGGAGCGAGGTCAGCGGCACCTCGTTCGACGCCCGGGCGGCGCCGGTCGGGTAAAGCCCCTCGACCGAGTGACGGACAGCGCCCCATTCCTCATTGTTCAGAACAAGGGTGATGACGGGCACCCCATGTGCCTCGGCAACAAGGTGACAGGCAGTGGGGTTGGCGAACATGTAGCTGCCGTCGCCCATCGTGGCAAAGACCAGCCGGTCCGGATCAGCAAGCTGCGCGCCGATGGCGGCGGGCAAGCCCCAGCCCAGACCGCCGGAATGCGGCTCTTGGAAATAGCTGTCGGGCATATCGAGGTCGAGCGGCATGAGCGGGCAGCCCAACTCGTGAAAAACAGTGGACCGGCGGCCGTGTTCCTGTGCCTGCGCCTTGATCGCGCGCCCGAGGCAGAGGCTCACCCATTCCTTCGTCATCGGAGACGCACAGCCGGTTTCGGCGTTGGACTGCACCGCCTTGCGCGCGGCTTTGCTCGCTTTGCCGATGCGGTCCCGGCGCGCGTCCAGCCCTGCGTCGTCAAGGGGTTGCTGTGCCATTGCCTCCGCGAGCCTGGCAATAACGCGGTCCGTCGGCCCGGCGAGCGTCAGCGCCGCCGGGAAGTTGCGCACCGGTGTGCGGCTGAATAACGGATCCGGCCCCGCCTGGATCACCGTCGCGCCATCCCGCAAGGAAACCTTGTCCGGGAACCACGGTGCCAGCGCGTCAAGAACCAACACAACGTCTGCCTCTGCCAGCCACGGGCCCGGATCGGCCCCCACCTGACAGGGGTGCGACAGCGGCAGGGCCAACTGGTTCGACCAGTAATGCGACAGGGGCAGCGCGTGGCGTTCGCACATCTCTGCCAGGGTCGCGAAAGCGGCGTCGCTGCCTGCGCCGCGCTGCGCAATGATCAGCGGATTTTCTGCTTGGGCGAGCGCCTGCGCCGCTTGAGTGACGGCGTCCGGGTCCGGTGACGTGATGACGGGTGCCATGCGCGACGGCGCGTCCAGCCCTGCACGCGGGCAGGGCTCGCATAACACTTCGCGGGGCAGGCTCAGGTAAACCGGCCCACGGGGCGTGGAATTCGCGATGGCCCAGGCGCGGTCCATCAGGTCCGAGATCTGATCGGCAAAACGCAGTTCGTAGTGCCACTTCGTCGTTTCGCGGATCAGCGCCTCTTGGTCGAACATCTCCTGTCCCCAGCCGATGGGCACGGTGCGCGCGCCAAAGCGGGTGTGTTCCGTGACCGGGGTACGCCCCGACATCACGATCATCGGCACCTGATCGCACCAGGCGTTGATCACGGCGGTGGCCCCGTTCGACAGGCCCACGTTTGTGTGCAGCAGCACAGCCTGCGGGCGTCCCGTCACTTGCCAATAACCATGCGCCATGGAAACCGCCGCATGTTCGTGCGGCACGGTCACGGGCGTAGGCAGGTCCAGCCCGGCGCGGCGGGCCTCCACCAGTCCTTCGATGACGGGCGGGAAGTCGGTACCCGAGTTGGAAAAGACATAGTCGACACCAAGCGCCTTAAGCTTGCCGAAGATCGCGCCGCCGGCGGTGATCGAAGCTGCGTCCGTCATGACCTGCCTCTCTGCAACTTCCCTCTAAATCTCAGCATGGAAGATTCTATTTGCAGATAGTGATTTGGGACGGCAACCTGAGTCAATCGTTTCTCCCAGAGGTCCTGCGCATGTCCACGCCGATCAACCTGTCCGTCATGAAGGCTTTCGATGCGCTCGACCTGTTGAGCGAGGAAAGGCGCGAACTGACGGCCGAGGTCGTGGCGCGCGAGCTGCGCCTGTCCTACGCCACGGCGCACCGGTTCCTTGTGACGCTTGCGGCAGCGGGGGTGCTGACAGCGGTGCGGCGCGGCGTCTTTGCGCCCGGGCCGCGGCTTGCACGTCTCGGACGCATGGCAGAGGACCTCGCCCCCTTGCCGCCCTCGTTGCAGGCCACGCTGGATCGCTTGCGGCTGATGCTGGACGAATCCGTCATGGCGTGTCGGTTCACACCGGACGGGCCGATGTGTGTGGCCGTCTCGCAGGCGCAGCGACCCATTTCGGTGAACATCCGCACGGGCACGACCCTGCCGATGCTGACCACGGCGCAGGGCCGCTTGTTCCTGTCGGGCATGACGCCCCGCGACCGTCAAAGCTGGGCCGCCGCGCAAGGTGTAGAACCTGACGTCCTGAACCCACTCGAACCCATCCTCGCAGAGGTTCAGGCCAGCGGCCATGCGCTCAACCGCGGCGACAATGAACCGGACATCGCGGCAATCTCCGTGCCGGTCCGGTCGGACGGGCGCACGGTGCTCACGCTGTCTGCATTTGGCACGCTGAGCCGATTGGACGGGGCCTTTGTCCAGAGAGCCAGAGGACTGCTGACGGAGGCCGCTACGCAATTGGCCACCGAACTGGCGGCCGACTGATCGCAAAACAACAGTCACACCGGAAGGAGAACCAGAATGAAAGACGATCCCGACAGCAAAGGCACCGAGTTCTGGCGCGACCTGAAACCCATCACCAAGGTGTTCCAGCCCGACGCAAAGCCCGAAGTCTATCTGCCGAACATCGCCGACGATGACATGCGCTACTACGTGCCCTTCACCGAGACCGTGTTTTCCAGGCCGCTCTGGATTTCCCCGTCGAAGAACCAGTGGTGCGACGTTCTCATGGCCACCGGACCGGGGCTGGTGAACCGGCATTACCACCCGCACGAGGTCTTTGCCTACACCATCTCCGGTAAGTGGGGGTATCTCGAACACGACTGGGTCGCGACCGCAGGCGATTTCGTCTACGAGACCCCGGGCGAGGGCCACACGCTGGTGGCCTACGAACACGAAGAGCCGATGAAGGTTCATTTCAAGGTCACCGGCCCGCTGATCTGGCTGGACGAGGACGGCGAACCTGACGGCTATTTCGACGTTCACCAGTACATCGCCATGTGCCGGGCGCATTACGACAAGGTCGGCATCGGCGCCGACTACATCGACGGGTTGTTCCGCTAGGGTCATATCGACATTCCGCCGTCGGCCATCAGCAGGTGGCCGGTGGTGAAACCCGATTGCGCCGAAGCCAGGTACAGCACCGACGCCGCGATTTCCTCGGCGGTGCCGTGGCGTCCCATCGGGATCATCTCATCGAAAAAGGCGGTGCCGTCGCGCCCGATGACATCGCCAAGACCGTCCTCGACCCGTTTCTGAAAGCCGTTGTCGATGGGGCCGGGCGCGATGGCGTTGACCCGGATGCCACGCGGGGCAAGGTCCTTTGCCAAAACGCGCATCAGGCCGGTCAGCGCATGTTTGGCGGTGATATAGGCATAGACACCGGGATCGCCGCGCGTGGCCGCCACGCTGGAGGTCATCACGATGCTGCCCCCGTCGCGCATGTGCGGCACGGCGTGTTTGGCCATCAGGAAAGCCCCGCGCACATGCACCGCCAGAACGCTGTCGAAAACCTCGGTGGGGTAATCCTCGATCGGGGCGACCGTGCCAAAGGTGCCCGCGTTCGAAAACAGCACGTCGATCGCGCCAAAGCGGTCCACCGTGCGGGCAATGGCCCGGCGGACCTGCGCCTCGTCCGTCACATCCGCCGCGAGGCAGAGCACCTCCTTGGCGTGATCGCCAAAGGCCAAGTCGCAGGCCGCATCCAGTCTGGCCAGATCCAGATCGACCAGCGCCAGCCGCGCACCGTGTTGGTGCAAAAGACGCGCCGCCGCCAGCCCAAGCGACCCCGCGCCCCCCGTGATGAGGCAAATCTTTCCATCGAGACCGAACATTCCGGCGACCTCAGATCGGGTAATGCGGCGGGCTGTCCTGGATCGTGATCCAGCGCAGCGTGGTGAACTCCTCGATGGCCGCCGTGCCGCCAAACCGCCCGTAGCCGGAGTCCTTGACCCCGCCAAAGGGCATCTGCGCCTCGTCGTGGACCGTCGGCCCGTTGATGTGGCAGATGCCGCTCTCGATCCGGCGGGCGACGGTCATCGCGCGCACCGTGTCGCGTCCGAAGATGCTGGCCGACAGGCCGTATTCGGTGTCATTGGCCACGCGCACCGCTTCGTCGATGCTGCCCACGCGCACCACCGAAGCCGTCGGGCCAAAGCTCTCTTCGGTGTAGATCCGCATGGACGGCGTGACATGGTCCAGCAGCGTGGCTTCCATCAGGACGCCTTCGGCCTTGCCCCCGGCGACGATCTTGGCGCCCTTGTCCTCGGCGTCGCGGACGAGCCCGAGGATACGGTTGACCGCGCTGCGATCCACGACCGAACCCAGCGGCGTATTGCCCTCGCGCGGGTCGCCCACGGCTAGGCTGCGCACCTTTTCAGCCAGTTTTGCCACAAAGGCGTCGGCGATACTTTCATGCACCACCAGACGCTCGGTCGACATGCAGATCTGCCCCTGGTTCATGTAGGCGCCAAAGGCCGCTGCCGCGACGGCGCGATCAAGATCGGCATCGTCGAGCACGATCATCGGCGCCTTGCCCCCCAGTTCCAGCAGCACGGGCTTGAGATGTTCGGCGGCCAGCTTGGCAATGATCCGCCCCACGCGGGTCGAGCCGGTGAAGTTCACCCGGCGCACCGCCGGATGGGCGATCAGCGCCTCGACGATCTTGCTGGCATCGTCGGGCGCGTTCGAGATGACGTTCAGCACCCCCTTCGGCAGACCGGCTTCCTGCATCGCCTCGACGATCAGCGCATGGGTGCGCGGGCTGAGTTCCGAGGACTTCATCACAACCGTGTTGCCGCAGGCCAGCGGCATCGCGATAGAGCGCACCCCAAGGATCACCGGCGCGTTCCACGGCGCGATGGACAACACCACCCCCGCCGGTTGCCGGATCGCCATGGCCATGGACCCGGGACGGTTCGACGGGATGATCTCGCCCTTGATCATGGTGGTCATCGACGCGGCCTCGCGCAGCATGCCCGCAGCCAGCATCACGTTGAACCCGGCCCAGGCGGCGGTTGCGCCCAGCTCGTCAGCCATGGCGGTGGCAATGTCGCCCTTTCGCGCCTCCAGGCTGTCGGCGGCGGCCATCAGCAGGGCCCGTCGCTGGGCGGGGCCGGTCTCGGACCACTCCGGAAAGGCCTGCGCGGCGGCATCTGCCGCCCGCACCGCATCCTCGACCGTGGCGGCGGCGGCCTCGGTGGCCACGCCCCCGGTCAGCGGGTTGTCTCGGGTAAAGGTTCGCCCGTCCCCGGCGGACACCTTCTCGCCCGCGATCAGAAGTTCAAGAACACTCATGGTCATTCTCCGTGGTCTGAGGTCATGCGGCACCGCCGAGAAAGGCGTTCTGAACCGCTGTGTCTGTCATCAGGTCTTCGGCCCGGCCCGAACCGGTGATGCGCCCCGCCTCCAGCAAGTAGCCGCGGTCCGCATGGCGCAGGCTGATCTTCACGTTCTGCTCGACGATCAGCAGCCCCACGCCGGTCTCGCGCACACGCGCAAGGGCGCGAAAGAGGTCGCCTACGACGATGGGCGCCAGCCCCAGGCTTGGCTCGTCCAGCAGCAGGAAATCGGGTTTCGACATCATGGCGCGGCCCACGGCCACCATCTGCTGTTCGCCGCCGGACATGGTGCGCACCATCTGGCCGCGCCGTTCCGCAAGGCGCGGAAAGATCTCGAAGACCTGCGACAGGGTTTCGCCCTCCGACGCCCGCGCCCGTGCAGGCGTGGCGCCCAGCGACAGGTTCTCTGCGACGGTCATGTGGCCGACCAGCCCGCGCCCCTCCGGTACCAGTGCCAACCCCTGATCCGGCAGCCTGTGCGCCGGCATTCCGCTGAGCGTTTTCTCACCCATCCGCACGGTGCCGCCCGCAGTGGGCACCAGCCCGGCAACCGCCTTCAGCGTCGAGGATTTGCCCGCGCCATTGGCGCCCAGAACCACCACGACCTCGCCCCGGGCCACGGTCAGGCTGACCCCGTCCACCGCAAGGTGCTTGCCATAGCGGACCGTCACGGACTCCAGTTCAAGCATGATCGTCCCCCAGGTATGCCTTGACCACGGAGGGGCGCGACAGCACGTCTTCCGACGCGCCTTCGGCGATCACCTCGCCCGCGCTCATCACGATACAGCGCGAACACAGCGCGCGGACCGCCTCCATGATGTGTTCCACCAGCAGCACGGTCATTCCCTGTCCCTGCAGGTGCCGCACAAGGTCGATCCCGATCTGCAGTTCGGAGGGATTCAGCCCCGCAAGCCATTCGTCCAGCAACAGGATCTCCGGCTCAGAGGCCAGCGCGCGGGCCATCTCCATCCGTTTCTGGTCGATGTAGTTGAGGTTGCCGACCTGTTCGTCGCCGCGTCCTTCCAGCCCGACAAAGGCAAGCTTTTCCTCGGCCAGCGCGCGGGCCTCGCGGCCCCAGTGGCGCTTGTGCCCGAAAGCCAGCGACAGCAGCACGTTCTCGCCCACCGTCAGCGTCGGCAGTGGCCGCACCAACTGAAAGGTCCTGGCGACGCCATGTTTCGCAACGCGATGCGGCTTCATCCGCGTGATGTCGGTCTGCCCGACCTTCACCGTGCCGCCATCGCAGGGCAACGCACCGGAGATCATGTTCATCACCGTCGTCTTGCCCGATCCGTTGGGCCCCAGCAGGCCGACGACCTCGCCGGGGGCCAGGGTAAAGGACACGTCCCGGACCGCGATCAATCCGCCAAAACGCTTGTGAAGGTTGCTCAGTTGAAGCGACGCGCTCATGCCCGGCCTCCCCTGCGCAGGTCGTCCAGCTTGGCCAGCACGCCGTTCGGCATGACAAAGACGATGAGGATGAACAACAGCCCCAGAATGATCGAGAAATGGTCGGGAAAGCTGACCGAGAGCCATTCAAACAGCAGGAACAGCGGGATCGCCCCAACCAGCGGCCCCCAGAGCCGCATCGCTCCGCCCAGCAAGGCCATGATCAGGGTCATGAAGGAAACCGTCGGATTGAACACGATCGAAGGCTCGATATAGGTCCATCGCGGGGCTTGGATCGCCCCCACCAGCGTGATGAGCGTGGACGAGATGACAAAGAGCATCAGCTTGATCCGCGTCACGTCGATGCCGGCGTGGGCGGCCACGGTTTCGTCGTCTCCGATGGCCTTCAGTGCAAGGCCCAGCCGCGACCGCCCGATCGCCCAGGAGATCAGCAGCGTGATGGTGGCCAGCGCCAGAAGCTGCCAGTAGATGTGCCGCCCTTCGAAGGGCAGGAAAACGTAGCGCCCCATCGTATAGGTCACGTTGACCTCCCACCAACTGACGGTCTGGCGCACCAGTTCGGCCAGACCGAAGGTGAAGATGACGAAATAGACCCCGGCAAGGCGCAGTGTGGACAGGCCGACCACCAGCGCCATGCACGCCCCGATGGCGGCAGCACTCAGCAGGACCAGCGGATAGGGCAGGCTCTCATTCAGAACCGCCGTCGTGTAGGCCCCGACGCCGAAAAAGGCGACCGTGGCGAGCGAGACATAACGGGTTGGTCCAGAAAACAGCGCCCAGGCGGTGGCAAGCGTGACATAGCCGGTCATGCCCAGCAGGACGCCGGTCCAGTAGTCGGGAATAAACAGCGGCGCGGCGGCGAGCACGGCCAGAACGATCGCGGACAGCAGGAAGGCGTGTGAGGTCTTCATCGCGTCACGCCTTTCCGAACAGGCCGTTCGGCCGGACCAGCAGCAGCGCAAGGAAGACGGTATAGACCGCGGCCAGCGTCAGTCCGGGATCCACGTAGGCGGCGACAAAGGTTTCCACGAGACCAAGCAACAGCCCGGCCACGATCGCGCCCGGCACGCTGCCCTTGCCGCCAAGGATGACAACGATCAGCGCCTTCATGGTAAAGACGACACCGCCCGTCGCCGTGAAGGTCTGGAACATCGACAAAACCACACCCCCGGTGGCGGCCAGCGCTCCGCCGATGGCAAAGGCGGTGCGGGCCGTGCGGTCCGTGTCTATCCCAAAGAGCGGCGCACTCTGCGGGGCCAGCGCCACGGCGCGCATGATCATGCCCCAGCGGGTGCGGAACAGGATCACGATCAGGACCGCGCCGATGCCGATGCTAAGCGCCAGCGCCAGCAGCCGGTTCGCCGCAACCACAGTGCCAAGCACGTTCACGGGCGTGTTGAGATAGCTGTAACTTGTGTATCCGCCGCCAAAAAGGGTCAGCAGAACGCCCTGTATCACGAACAGCAAACCAAAGGTGACGAGGATGCTGTCCACCTCCAGCGCGCCTTCGTTCGGCGCGCGGTCCACCAGGGGTTTCATGATGACCCGGTAGACGATCAGGCTCAGCGTGTAGCCCGCCGGGACCATGATCAGCAGGGCGACGAGCGGCCCAAGGTTCAGCGCGGTGAACAGCAGATAGGTGGCAAAGCAAGCCGCGATGATGGTGTCGCCGAAGCTGAGGTTCATGATCCGGGCGATGCCGTACTGGATGGTCAGCCCCATGGCGACAAGCGCATAGGTGCCGCCGAGCACGAGCCCGTTGACGACGTGTTCTAACATGTGATGGTCCGGTTCGTTCCAGGTGGGGCAGGGCGGCGCAGAACCGCCCTGCCGGGTTCGGGGGCTGACCTCGGCTTATTGCCAGTCAGGCTTGGGCAGTTGGACCTTGGCAGTTCCGTCGCCGCCGTCCGGCGACACGGCCACGAACTGCCCGTCCTGCCATTGGCCGACCCAGTTGATCGCGCGCAACTGGTTGTCTTCCAGACGGGTTTCCGCGCCAAGCACGGTCGAGAAGGTGCCCGTGGACAGCTCTTTGGCCACAGCAGCCTTGTCCAGCCCGGCCCGTTCGATCGCCTGCCCCAGCATCTGCAAGGACGCGTAGATCAGAACCGACCCCCAGTAATCCGGGGCGCGCCCTATGATTTCCTCGTGTTTTGCACGGTAGGCCGCGTTCAGGGCGTTGTCCGGGTCGATGCCGCCCAGGCTCATGACCCCTTCGACCGAGCCGCCCGCGATGCCCGGGTAAATCGGAAAACCCGCGCCAACGCCAAGGTAGAAGACCGGCGGATTGAAGCTGGCGACCTTGGCCTGCTTGGTCAGGGCGAAGGTGTGCGGCGGATAGCTGAACGCCACGAAGGTATCCGCCTGCGCATTCGCCGCCTCGCCGAGGATGGTCGCGAAATCCGATGTCTCGGGCGGAAAGGTCTTGTCGTAGCTGACGTCAAAACCGGCCTCTTCGAACGCCGGACGCGCGGCCTTCACCAGGTCGATGCCAAAACCGTCCGCAACCGAGATCATGGCGATCTTGTCGTTGATCGTCCCGGCCTCACGCTGCGCGACGAGGATCTCGGTCAGCGCGTCCACGTAGTCGGCGCTACCGCCCATGAACCAAAAGCTGGTGTCCCAGCGCTTGACGAAATCGGGCGCCTTGTCCGTCACGGCCGCCCCCGCAAGATGCGGATAGCCGAACTTGGCCATCAAAGGCGCCACGGCAAGGTTGAACCCGGTGCCCCAAGGCGGAAGGATGAAATCCACCTCGTCCTGCGTGGCAAGCCGCTCGACCGCCCGGACGACTTCCTCTGCCGAGGACCTGTCGTCATAGGCGATCACCTTGATCATCTTTCGGCTGCCGTCGGGCAGGGTCAGCCCGCCCGCGGCATTCACTTCCTTGACCCACAATTCGTAGTTTGGCGTCACGGTCATATCGGATCCGCCCGCGTTCGGCCCGGATTTCGATACCGCATAGCCGATGGTCACCGTGTCGGCGTCCTGTGCCAGAGTGCCGGTAACGCTGCTCGCGACCAGAAGCGCCGCCGTGGCGGTACGGATCGACAGGCGGCGGACCGCGCGCGCGGTCTCCGCAAATTCAAGTTTCATGGTTTTCCTCCCGGTTGTAGCGAGCGCTATGGCCAGAGATGCAGCGCCCTCGGCCTCTCGCGTCCTCCACGCCGGGCCGTGTCAAAGACGCTACGACGGGCGCTGCGATGCCTGAATAGACGTTTTGTGGAAATAATGGTACTTTTGACGGATTGCGGTCACGCGGGCGGAGGAACCCTTGGCAAGACAGTCTGTCCAGGCGGAACGCATCAAGAGCGCTCTGACCAATATCGAATACGCAACCTCGGGAGAGCGCGCCGTCCTGCTGTTGCTGCTGGCGGGCCGGGGCGCTTTCTCTTCCGACGAGGTGGAACGGGAGGTCATGGGTCCCTGCCTGATCTGGGCCCCGACAGGCTGGTCGACGCGCATCGCGCTGGCCGCCGGCGCGCGCGGATACCTCGTGCGGATGCCTGAACGTGCGCTGGGGCGTGCCCTGCCAACCGACGCGCTGTCAGCCCATGTGCGGCAGGTCGTCAGCCGTCGGATCTTTCTTTCGGAGCTGTCGCCCGAGATGATCGCCTCCGTCGCCACCATGTTCGAAAAGATAGAGGCCGAACTGCGCAACGCGGCGCCCGGCAGCGAAACCGCCCTGCATCATTGCATTTCCCTGCTGCTGATCGACATCTGGCGCGCGGCCGCGCCGCCACGCCTGACCACCGAACAGCAACCGCATCGCCTGTCCGACAGGTTCCTCAGCCTGGTTGAACTGCATCTGCAAAATCACTGGACCATCGCGGAATATGCCCGCCGCATCGGTGTCTCCAGGGATCGGCTCAATTCGGCTGTGCGCAACGCCATCGGTGTTCCCCCGCACGCCCATATCCAGCGCAGGTTGATGGAAGAGGCAAAGGCCCTTCTCGTCACGACAAACCTTCCCGTGTCCGAGGTGTGCTACCGGCTGGGTTTCAACGATGCGGCCTATTTCACGCGCTTTTTCCGGCGCCATGAAAGCCTTGCCCCGGCGCAGTTTCGCAGAACCTACACGCCTCTCTATCAAACTCGCACGCAGGAGGTCTCCTTCGCGGACTGGCCATAGACCTTTGGGGCGGAATGTCGGGCCTGTTGGCCGTCGCGAAACACCTCATGGTCCCGGCCTCGTGGCAGCGTCACGACCACCATGTGGGCGGAGTCGAATTGCAGGAGGTACGGTCTGATTTCTGTCCCGAAATGCCCCCTGAGAACTCTCAAAAACAGCGCCACGGCCTGATAGGTCTGTCGGCGGACAGGTGGTTTGTCACCTTTCGGTGCAAAACATCCGTGACATCAGGGGGCAGTGAAATCTACCGTGACGGCCAGCATGTGCGGTTGGTCTTGGGAGGGTCTTCGGTGTGTCGAGGTTAAGCGGAATGGCCAGTCTCAAGGCGCTTGAGGCGCGCGGCTTCGACGCGGTTTACCCGCAGAAATCTCCCTGGGAAATCCTGAAACATCAGGCTCAGCAAAGACCGGAGGCAATCGCGATCCGCTATCTGCACGATGCCCGTGACGCGGATCGGGATGAAAACGTCAGCTATGCTTCCTTCGCAGAGCGCATCATGGGGGCGGCGCGCCTTTTTCGCAGCAGTGGTGTAACGCCGGACCGTTCCGTGGCGCTGCTGACGCAGCACACGGTGAGCGGGCAGGCGGCCCTGTGGGGGGCACAGATTGCCGGATGCGCCTGCCCCATCAATCCTTTGTTGAGGCCCGATCACATAGCGGCCCTCATCAGGGCATCGAATGCCGCAGCCGTGGTGATTATGGGCGTCAACGAAGAGATGGACTATTGGTCGGCCCTTGTTCCAGAACTGCGCGCCGAGGGGATCGACCTGCCGATTTTTGCCTGCGATGCGGATGCGGACAGCCCCGGATCGGACGGCACATTCGAAGATCTGACAGCGGTGCCCGGTGACACACTTGTCCCGGCCGGGGACCAGACGTCATTCGCCGCGTTCTACCACACCGGCGGAACCACCGGAGCGCCCAAGCTGGTTCGCCACACCCGCCTGAACGAAGCCCATGTCGCCCGCTCCTGCGCGTTGATGCACGATCTGCAGCCCGACGACGTGATGCTCAACGGTTTTCCGCTGTTCCATGTCGCCGGAGCTTTCGTCTTTGGTCTGTCGACCCTGTCCGCCGGCGGCACACTTGTGGTTCCGGGGCGGCTCGGGATGCGCAATTCTCACTTCATGGGGTCGTTCTGGCAGCAGGTGGAACGATTGGGCGTGACCGTGGTGGGGGCCGTGCCGACGCTTCTTGCGGCGATCAAGGGCAGGGCGGTCGACGCCGACATTTCCTCCCTGCGCCTCCTTCTGACCGGCGGGTCGCCGTTGCCGACCGAACTGGCTGATGCCGTCGAAGGACACACCAAGGTGCCGGTCCGCAATATCCTGGGCATGACTGAAAGCGGGGGCGCCATCGCCGTCGAGCCTGCGCACGGCCCCCGCACGCCGTTGTCCTGTGGCCTGCGACTGCCATTCACCGAGGTGGCCATTCTGGGTGAAACGGATGCCGAGGCCGACCCGGACAAGGTTCTGCCAGCTGGCGCGACAGGCATCGTTGCGACGCGCGGACCCAACGTGGCCGCCGGTTACACCGACGAGACCAGAAACGCGGGCACCTTTGCGCGGGACGGCTGGCTCATCTCGGGCGATCTTGGCACCCTCGACGCGGAGGGGCGACTGTTCATCACCGGGCGCAAGAAAGACGTCATCATTCGCGGCGCGCATAATATCGATCCTCAAATGATCGAGGACGCCCTGCTGGCCCATCCGCATGTCGAAACGGCTGCGGCTGTCGGTATGCCCGATGCCTACGCCGGTGAACTGCCCGTGGCCTTCATCGCGACCCGGAACAACTGGCACCCCGACCAGGCCGAACTTCTGGCCTTTCTGAAGGGGCGGATCGAAGACCCTGTTGCCATGCCAAAGCGCATCGAACGGGTGGACACCATGCCGCTCACAGCCATCGGAAAGATATTCAAGCCTGCACTCCGCGCGGAGGCGACACGCTGGGCCATTCAGTCCGTTGCAGACAGGATAGATGCTCCGGTCAAGATCGAGGTCGGCGAAGGATTGAACGTGCGCGTTTGTACCTCCGCAGCGAAGCTGTCTCGACTGAAGGACGAACTCACGGGTATGCCAATCGTCTTCTCGGTCGACGCCAAGTAGACAGTGACCGCAAATGCGTGTCGGGCTGCTTTTGGGGCAGGGGTTGTCCCTGCCGGATCGCATCAGCCAAGGTGCTTTAGCGCGGTGCTGCCAGTGACCTTTTCAACCGCTGCTGCACGAGATCGCACAGAGTTTTTTGCGGTCAGATTGGCCCGAAACGGGCATTCCCTTGCGGGCGATCGCGTGGTTTCTGGCGGGCGCAAATCCTGACGAAAGGTAAATTCGGCTCTGTAACCCCTTGATTCTGCATTCCCCCTAAGCTGTCCACGCGTGGACACCATTGCCGGGGGCCCCAGATCACGGTGTCAACAGCCGCACCCCCTCCATCCCCGCGATGACCTCCAGATCCTCTTCGTAGAGCTCGGTCAGCATGTCCACATAGGGCCCGTCCCAGCCGTCCAGATCCAGTTCCTGCTCGATCTCCTCCTCAAGGCCGTATTTATCCAGAAAGGCCATCATCACCCGCCGTTTCTGGCCCTCTGTGATGGTCGGATTTTCCTTGAGAAACGCGCGGAACCGCTGCATCCCCTCGCGTGAGATGATCTGGGAATACAGGTCGAAGGCCCCGATGATCTTGCGGCTGAGCGCGATGCCTCCCATCTCGCGGATGATCTGCCCCCAAAGGAATGGTGTATCCTCGTTGCACCAGATCGTGACGGGCACCTCAGGCACATCAGTCCGGATGCGCCGGATCAGATCAGACCAGCGGAACTGCATCGGATCCACCCCGGCCATGAACTCGGAAAAATCCACATGCGGCGTGGCATCAAAAGCGGCCGGCAGAAAGCTCGCCGGATCGCGCACCCCCATGAAAAGCGACACCTCGTCCTCGGCGAAGATCTCGGCAAAACTGCGCAACCGCGCCTCGGCGCGCCGATAGGCAAGGCCGCCCTGCATCATCAGCTTGGGCACCGAAAAGAAATTGCCGTTCGACAGAACAAGGCGCGAAATCTGCCCGGGGTCCTCGTGCAGGATCGCGTCCAGCAATACCTCCCGCGTATCCGACCCCGGCGTCCCGCCGCGCAGCTTGTTCAGCGCCTCGGTCAGCAGGGTACGATATTTCGACGGACCCGGAATCGCCACGCCTTCATGCCGCCACGCCTCGGCATTGCGCAGGAGGCATTTCAGGAGGCGATCGTCGTCGGTGCAGTGGACGCCTGTGTGGAGGATGACCTGCATGGGATGTGTCAGTTTCTTGGCTCGATTGATGCCAGTATACCCGGCTTGTCCCTCAGGGAAACCGCGCAATTCCCGTGCCTGACCGGGGCGCTGCCGGATTAGGACGCGCTACACCGGCTTGCTTGGCGAACCCCGCCATGCCCCGCCGATTTTTGTGCGAAAGACACAGGTCTTGCGTCGACTACGCGCCTTGTCAAACGGGGTCATTTTTGAGGCTCTCCGCTGAAAAACGGGTCTTCCTTTACCTGCCAAGACAAGCTAAACCCCATCCCACCGTTCGCCCGGCCCAAGCCGAGCGAACCACGGTGCCCCTATAGCTCAGCTGGTAGAGCAACTGATTTGTAATCAGTAGGTCCGCGGTTCGAGTCCGTGTGGGGGCACCATAGTCAAGCCTGGAAATCAAAGAAATGCAGGTTTTCCTGAGGTTTCCTGTGATTTTGCCCCACGAAACTGCCACACAACTTGTCCCACATGACCAGAATCGCAGCCGCTGGACGCGTGCAAGCACGGGCATTGGCTCTCTCCTAATCCTGTACTTCAATTCAGCTGTAGCCATGCTGCTCTGCTCCGGATTTGCAATTCCGAGAGGGGATATTTCTCCCTCAGCCGCATGATGACATCGCAAATGTCTTGCTCGGGACCAAACGTACCAGGATAGTTTCTGAGTCGGCGTTCGAGGGCGATTTGCGGCGCACAACGCGAGCTTGGCTTATCCCGCATGGCGAAACCTCCCAAAGAGATCACTGACTCGTGCGCCGTGCCACCGCCCCATGTCAGAAGCGACAAAAAATTGTTCGCGCCCTGTATTGTCGAGCGCCGAAGGCGTTTGGTCTGCGAGAAAACGATGGATATCGGGCAGGGCGCCTTCCACAGCATCGTAACCGGTGTTCCGATCACACCTTGACGGGATAGTTCCACGGAAGGAGATCAGCGATCTGGCTCTGTGGATGACCGTCTGCAATGGCGGTCAACGTTTTGGCCAGCCATCGGCTGCCTCTTCGGCATGAACCGCGGCGATCGCCGTCTCCTGATCCTCCAACGCCAGTTCGAACTGGTCCGGAGCACTTATCTCTGATTTCCGGCCGAAGAACGCTTGCCGGAAGGCGGCGGCCAGTTTCTCCAATCGCTCGATGCGGTCGTCCTTGCGCAGGTTGGCCGCACTCCACAAGTCGGGCAAGCCCCACGACGGTACCGCTGCCCTTTCGGATCAGTCCGAACCATCCGCGAACACAGGTAGGGCGACACCGCATTTCCCAGTCCTTGCGGCCGGCGAGAATGTGGCTGATCCAGGGATCGGCAATGACAAGGCCGCGGGTGACGTTCATCTGTTTCCTCTTTCGACAAGTCGTTCAGGCAAGCTCGTATGATCCGTCCGTGTTCGGCTTTGGCGTGGGCAAGCCGTCGCGGTGGAACTGTTCGGTCATGCTATCGGCAATGACAGCATGCTGGCCGCGAGATGTGGCAGCGACGGCTTCGGTCAGGGAAGAGACTTCCGCCCCGCTGTCACCCATCGGCCAAAGCGCCTGTTCCGCAAGCTTGCGTTTGCGCTGCATCAGGCTTTGCAAAAGGCTGTCGAAGCTTTGGGCTCCAAGTTCGGGATGCAATGCCATCGGAACGTGGATCGAGACAGGGCGCGTCTGACCGATCCTGTGGACTCGGTCGTTGCACTGCTCTTCGACAGCCGGGTTCCACCAGCGCGACAAGTGGATGACATGGGTGGCGGCCGTTAAGGTCAGGCCCGTACCGGCGGATTTCGGGCCAAGGATCAGCATGTCGAACCCACCATCGGACTGCAGATGGCGTTGGAAACGGTTGACGATCTCTTGACGTCGGGGGATCGGCGTGTCGCCGTTGATCACGTCGATCTGCTCAAGGCCGAACATGTGGCGCACAATCTCGGCAAAGCGGAACTGCATGTCACGATGTTCAATGAAGACCAGCACGCGTTCGCCCGCGGCCTTGATCCTGTGCAGGATCTCGACAACCGCATCAAGCCTGGCGCTTTGTGAGATGAATTCGTCGGGTGGCACCGCCTCGGTCGCACCGGGGTGTACCGAAACGGAGCGGATGTGGTGCAGCATCTTGAGAGCCGCACCTGGCCCGCCATTCGCCAGTTTCAGTTGTGCAAGGTCGTAAGCCTCTGCCTGGACCTTTGGCATCAGGCGTGGATGCAGCAAACGGCGCTTTTTCGGCAGATCGCGAGCCACCTCATCCTTCAGGCGGCGTAACCCAAGCGGCGGGACAGCGCCGCGCGGCTTGAACACCCGGGCGTGCAACTCTGCCATGTTGCCGGCGTCGGGGACAGCGTAGCGTTCCTTGAACTCCGCGCCGGAACCAAGGCATCCCGGCGCGATGCGATCCATGATTGTCCAGAGATCGATGGCGGCATTTTCGATGGGCGTGCCGGTCAGGCCGATGCGGAAGTCGGCATTCATTGCTTCGACGGCCTTGGAGGCAAGCGTGGCGCGGTTCTTGATATTCTGGATCTCGTCCATGACCATTGCCGCGAACGGCACCTTTCCAAGTGAATGCTGGTAGTTGGCGAGGGTCGTGTAGGTGGTCAGCAGCCAGTAGCGATGTGCGCGGCCATCCTCGAACGCCTCATCGAGCCAGTCGAAGTCAAGTTGCGGCAGGCCGGTTTGCGTTTCGGTCCCGCGTGCGTCGCGTCGTTTCTGCGAGCCAAGCGAGCTTCCGTAAAGGCGAACAAGCGTGCCGAAACCGCGTGCCTTCACATGGGTTTCCACCTCCTGCTCCCAGTTTCGCAGCAACGAGGTAGGCGCAACGATCAGGATCGGACCGCGGATCTTTGCCTCGGGCTGCTTCATATGCTCTTTGAGCCAAGTGAGGAAGGCGATCGTCTGAAGTGTCTTGCCCAGGCCCTGTTCGTCAGCGTTCAGAATGCCGGGCAGGCCAGATTTCCATGCGGTCAAGGCCCAGTCAAAACTGGCCTGTTGGTGCTCATGCAACGGTGTTCGAATTGCCGGAGGCAAGGTGACGGGGATGCTTGGCGCTCTTGGCTGAAGCTGTGCCTCCCAGGAAAGGTCCTCGTAGTTGTCGAGTATATCGAGGATGATCGGACCGCTCTTTTCGGGAAGCTCTTCCTGATCGTATTCTTTTGAGGCGGCTTCCCTTTCGCGCCGTTCGATCTCCCCTTCGATGGCCGCAAGGCGGGCAGGGGTGACGGCCACCTCTTGCTCGGCAATCCAGGCTGTGGCAACCGTGCCCGTCTCCAGCGCTGCAGCCATGTGATCGCGCAAGGCTTGCAGGTCTGGCTGTGGCATCTTCTGGATCGCCTCTGCCAGGTGTTGGGCGAAGGCTTCGGGAAGCCACGTGGTGCCGCTTCCTTCGATGGCGTCCTGCGGGCGTTCGTAGACGACGACGCCGGTCACCCGCTCGGAATATTCCCGGCTTTCGATGAAGGCAGGGTCGGCGATGGCTTCGACCATTTCGGCCTGCTCGGCATCATTCAGCCCGTCAAAGGCGCCGGAGCTTTCCAGATGACGGTTGACGGCCTCGGTGATGAAGGCCCGAGGGTTCTCGATGAAGGCGCGGCGCTCCTCTCGCGGGGCTTTCTGCGCACGAGCCATTTCCTCGAGAACCGGTGCGGCGCCCCGGTCGATGACGAGGTAGGAATTGTTGCCAAGCTGATAGGCGGGACGCGCCCCGCGTGCATGCAGACGATGTTGAAAGACCGCAAGCGACTCGCCTGTCAATTCGGCATTGGATTCCGAGATCTCGCCGGTCACCCCGTCGCTGTCCAGCCGCTCGGCAGAATAGGGAACGACCTCGAACTGTCCGAGGGTTAGATCCGGCGCGATCGAAAAGCGGTCGGCGATGCGTACCTCGAGCTCGCGCAGGAACGCCGTCATCGAAAGCCCGGCCATTTCCCGGTTTTCGGGCATCTCGGTCTCGATCACGTCCTCGGGTTCGATGGCCCGACGGAATTCGGCGAGGGCGCGCCAATGGTCTTCCACCGGTTGGGAAGCATCGAAGGTATCGGCCAGATCGAGCGCCCGTTTCATCCAGAGCGGAATGCGCCGCGGACCGTCGACTGTCTTGAGGATGGCACCGGTGCGTTTCGGGTTCTCCCTCCGTCCGTGGCGGGACCACTCATAGGACAGGCGGAAATCAGGACGTCCGAGCACCCCCGTCACGTCGGTCTTGAGCAAGAGATCAACAGCCCGCGGCAGTCCGAGCGTGTCGGCCGCCTGTGCAGACAGACTGGCCGCGGCGTCATGGCTGATGCGCATGTGGTCCGGTGCGACAGTGACCTCTTCGGGATGGCTGTCGCCCCAGGCGCGCAGGTCGCCGATGGCAAACAGAAGATCGCGGTCTTCAGGTGACAGTTCGGTGAAGCTCCGCGCTGTCGGTTTGGCCATTAGCCGGGAGAAGAGCCCGTGTTTCCGGTCGGGAAAGCGGATCTCGATGGCATCTTCGGTGATGTTGTGGATGGGAGCAGTATCAGACATGTTTCTCAACCCAAACTTCCCATTTATGGATCGGCCAATGCGTTTTGGATAGCGGCGAATTCCTCATGATATCATCGCAGTAGTATTCGCGCTGGTAGAGCTTGGGGGCACGCCGGTCATCTTCGCGAAAAATGTGCGTCTTGTAGCTGTGGCAGCCATCCACAACGATCTTGTTGCCGATCCGCATGATCAGCAGCGACGTACTTCCACCGCGGTCGAGCTGTCGGCCGAAGCGGCGGTTCATGTCGGTTTTCCCGCTCCGGACCAGATTCGCTTGCGCATAGCGCCGCGCACCGGACCCGAAGGCAACCCATGCTTCGTCAATCATCTTGTCTTCGTAAAGCTTCAGCCAGAAATCCCTGCGTGGTGGCCACATGTGGCTGTCCTGCGTCGCAGTCACCATATCGCAGAAGAACTTCATGTCCTGGTGCGTAAGCCACCGCAGCAGCACCGCTTTCAGGGCGGGGTCGAACCCCGCCCAGATCCCGCCGGTGTGGAGCCGCGGATCACCCCATGCGGCAATTATCGCCTCGGAGAGCTCGTTGCGCAGCGCATCCGGCGGCGTGCGGTCTCGCCAAACAGACAGTAGGGCTTCGACACCTATGCCGGCACCGGTTTGAAGCGTCGGACCATTCTCCGGGGTCAGCCAGTTGAAGAGCTTTTGCCTTGCCTCCGGTTCGGCCAGATCTGGTTCGAGCCGCTCGATGAAGGTGTTGTGGGCGGCCTTGGCCAGACCTGACGAATGCGGGTTGCTCAACCCGATGGCTTTCAGACGGTCATAAGGGGCCTCAGTATCGAGCATGATCCGTGCCAAATCCAGCGGGGCGGCATCCGGCCTGAACAAGGCGGGCAGCGCCTTGGTCAACCTCGCATTCCTGCCGCCAAGCTCGTCCATGCGTGGCCCCAATGCCTTTGCCAGGAATCGGGTGTGGTCGGCTCCGGGTACGAAGCTGTCGATATAGACGCCGACCATCCCGTCGAGAAAGGCTCCGGGCTCGCGCGTTGCGATCTCGGAGAGGTAGAATTCGCGTACTGGTGAGAACTCGGGCCGCGTTCTTCGATCGTCGTCGAAAACAGCGACGGCGGCCGAAACCACCCGTTGCGTGGTGATGCCTGTCCATTCCCAGTTCGTGATTCTGCTCAGCATCTCCCGGGCGAGCTTTTCGCGGTCGCGATCCTCTGGCGTCTTCATGACGTCCGGCCATTGGGCCACGATGCCTTCGACAGAGCGACGAATCTGGTCAAGCGGGGGCAGGGCGCGCGTGCGCAGAGAGGCAATTCGCCCGATCAGGTCGCGCGTGCTGGGGTGATTTGTGCGCGTCTCGTTCACGGTCGGTCCCCGACGGACTGAAGGGCTTCACGAATGAGCGCGATGCCGTCGGTATCCTGTGGTGTTACCATGATGAACCGAAGATCGATGCGGCGATTGGTGGCCCGGCCAGATGGGGTATCATTCGTCGTCACCGGGCGGTCCGGCCCGTAGGCCGCAACGGACAACACGGGTTGCCGTTTCAGGTTCAGGTGTTGCATGACGCCCGCGGCAGCCTCGGTCATGGCAAAGAAAGTACTGTTGGCACGCGCGGCCGACAGGTTCCGGTTGACCCGGTCCGTCCCGACATTGTCGGTATGGCCTTCGATCTGGACCGCCTCGATCATGACAAAGCCCGGATTGCAATCGGTATCAAACGTCGATTTCGGACCAAGCGTAAAACAGGGCAGCACTTCATCCAGACGTTGAGCGAGACGAGACACAATTGCCGACTTGTCCCTCGTAAGGTTGGACCGACCGGAGGCGAAAAGCCCTTCGCCCTGAAACCTGAGCGCGTCACTTTCTTCGCTGAGTTCGACCTGCAGGTCCGGGAAATCTGCGCGGATGGCGTCGCGCAGGCGGGTCAACACTTCTCGGCGCACGCTTGACACCCGGGCCAGATAGGCTTCCAGCGGATCAACTTTCCGCAGCTCCGCCAATTGGGCCTCAAGCTCCACGATACGGGCGTCCTGGCGTGAAAGCTTCTCGCGAAGCGTGGCAAGAATGTTCTCGAGTTCGGCAATCCGAACTCGGGCGTTTTCCAATGCCTTGGCGAATTGGTCCCGCTCGCCCTCCAACGCCGTCACTTGCTGCTGCAAGTCTGCCTTTTCCAGGCGAAGCTGCTTCAGGAGCGTTTCAAGCTCGATAATGCGTTCAGCGCGTGTCTCGGCCTTTGCCTGCCACGCGTCACGGTCACGTTCGAATGCGTCTCTTTGAGCGACAACCTGGTCGTATTCGGTTTTCGACACGGCGTCGGGATCACGAATCTGGCTTGCGAAGAAAGCCAGCAGGATCATCATGATGAACAGGAAGCCTACTGTCATGTCGGTCATCGACACAAAGGCGCTTTCTTCCTCTTCCTCGTGGCGGACCTGCTTTGCCTGTGCCCTCATGAAAGGCCTCGCCTTTGGGCGGGAATGAACTGCTCCGCCTGCTCGACAACGCCCTTGAGGGTGTCCAGACCGGGCGCAAGCGTATCGCGCATCTGGCCGACGTGATCTTGGGCGGTGCCAAGCGCGGCCTCGAGTTGCGCGTTGTACTGCGTCAACGCGCGTCCCAGCATTTCGTCGATCTGGTCAAGTTTCTCGGCTTCAGAAGACAGTTGCGCCATGGCGGCGTGTGTTGCCTCGAGAGACCGGCGGATGCCTTCGCGTTCGTTACCAAGCGCTGTCTGCGCTGCATCCAGCACATGTGCCGCTTTCTCGGCAACCGAGGCGGAGTTCTGCATCAGCGTCTCCGAGGTTGTTTCGACCAGATCTCCGATGCGGCGCAGCGTTGTTTCGATCCTTTCCTGCGAGGCGCGGATCGGTTCGGCGGCGGACAACAGGCTCTGGCTGGCCGACCTGAACCCGTCCGACGCGCCCTGGATCGCATCTGCACCCGAGTTCATACCTTGCGCTGCCGACTGCGCGCCGCTGGCACCACGCTGAACGGCCTCCGCCATGCTTTCAAGCTGCTGGCTGACCGCCTCAAGACGGGACAGGAGTTCTTCCCCGATAATACCGCCCATTTCGGCGCCCAGCCGGGCTATATCGGCACTGGTCTGATTGAAGCTCTCAAGCAAAGATTTTCCGGCGCCGTGGATCGCCTGTCCGGCCTCCTCGCTGCTGGCAGCCATCCGGTCCCGCGCTGCCTTGGCGCTTTCCTCGCTGGCGCTTGACAGCGCATCACGGAAACCCTCGGCCGCGGTGCGCATCTCTTCTGCAGCGTTGCGCATGGCTTCTGCACCCTGACCGGTGTTGTCACGAATGCCCGCAAGGGTGTCATTCATCACCGAAAGAAGCCGATCGGCGCCTTCGGTCATGGTCGCCGAGGCGGTGCGCCCGCTGTCTGCGACTTCGGCCCGCATTTCCGACATGGCGCGTGCCATCTGATCCAGCGCGTCACGAAGGCCATTCCCCGCCTGATTGTTGGTTTCGCCCATGCGATCAACCATCACGCCGATGCGATCCGTCGCCTCGCCAAGGGATTCACTGGCGCGAGTGAGTGCATTGCCGACAGAGTGTGACAGCTGGTCGGACAGGTCGCCGACAAGGCCTTCCATGTTGCTTGTCCCCATCGCGGACACCCGGTCAAAGATCGGATCCATCCGGTCGGCGATGGCACCGGTGATCTTTTCAGGAAGAGCCTCAAGTGGTTTTTGCAGCTCGGCGACCATGCCGTAACCGATTTCGCGCAGATGCTCGCGCTGTTCGGTCGCAGCACGCAACTGCCGTATGCCGATATCCTCGAGGCTGACAAAGACAAGTCGGCGTTCAATACCGGCGCACAACCGGTTCAGAGCATGGTCGATCCTGTTCTGACGCGCACGCAGCAGGACAGTAAAGGCAATGGAGCAAAGCAGACCCACCAGAGACATGACGAACTTGGCCGAAGCGATCTGCATGAAATCACGCATTGCCTGATCCATGCCGGTGCCACCGGACGCGTTCATGGATTGCGAAAATTGATGCAGAGCCGCCACCAGCCCAAGGAAGGTGAGAAAGAGACCGGCCGAAACAAATGTATTGGGCAGAATGCGAAACAGCCCCGAGCCGAATCCCAGGTCCTCGACATTCAGGAAAGAAGAGGGTCGGATCGAGTTGCGCAACCTTGCCGGGTCATCGTCGATATCGTCGAGAACGAGCGTTTCACTGAATTCGTCCCAGGCCTCCCAGACCGCATGTCTCGGCCCATTGCCTCGATGACCTTCCTTCAGATTGTGCTGAAATTCCGGATATCCTTCTGCGAAACTCTCGATTCCGTCAAAGGAACGCACGCGTTGATCAAGATCGCGAACGGCTCTTAACTGGCGAAAGGTCCGAAGATAGTAGGCCACTCCGAAGACAATGGTCGCAATGATGAGCAGGGCTGCGATCAGACCGGGACGGCTGTCCGACAATGTCAGGTACTCAGCCCCAGAAATGATCTTGTTTTTCAATTCAAGACCAAAATCATCCACGATTTCTTGCCACATGTCGGCCTCCTGATCTGGTGCCGCTTTTCGCGGTCTTCGAGGTAATGGCTACGCCTTCGATCGGTCGAGCTCAAGCGTTGCGGGTTTCCGATAATATTTTTTCATCAACAATACGAGTTGACTGTTGTCGTCATTCCAAGTGAAGGAATCCGTTTGTCGATAAAATAATCAACTCATCGTGGTCGGAGAGATATTTGGAGAGCCGATAAATCGATATCTTTGTACTTTTCATTCAACCCCTCGAGAAACGACATGAGGTCATCCTGGCGGGGTTGACCAAAAGCCAGACGATAGAGCGCGACCGAGCGCTTCAACCAATCCAGAAGCGATTCTTCACGGCTGAATGGCAGGGACAGCGCATATCTCTCGATGCAGGTCTCGCCATCGAGCAGCCAGAAGGGTTCCATATCTCCGGGCCGTTTCGCTTCGGCATGCGCCGCCTGGAACATGGCGCGCCATGGATCGTCGATCGATTTGCCGGCTCGAAGCGCGCTTTCGAAACGGGCAGCGAGGTTGAGCCTCACCGCATGGTTCTTGTAGCGATGGACCCGGCCTTCGCGCTGTTCCAGATCGACAGGGTTGGACGGCAGGTTCCAATGCACCAGCCGTTGGCAATAGGGATGAAAGTCCAGACCTTCCTGCCCGACAGATGTGGACGCAAGAACAAATGGTCGAAACGGAGAGTTGAACGCCGTCCGAACGGTATCCGTGCGCTGAGCCCCGTCTTCCTGCGCTTGTTGCAGTAGCCGCGTCGCAAAGCGACCGCGCAGTTTAAGTGCAGACGAGATTTCCAGACGCTCGTGGCGCGCGCGATACCGCTTGATATCGATCTGGGCCGGTTTGAGCGACAGTGCGTTGTCGATTGTCTGTGCAAGAATGGCGACGGCATCGGCAGGGTCCGCGTCCAACAAGCCTTCGGCTTCCATTAGAACGTGGACATATTCATCCAGCACCGATTGCAGGTCGTGATCGACGCAGTGGTGCAGCACCGACTGCCAATAGAACTCGTCATGCCCGGTGCGCAAAAGAGCCTGGCTTTCGGGCTGGTTGAACAGCCCGCGAAATGCCATGCCGATCCGGGTGGCGGCATCCAGCATGGCCGGATCGTCAAGATCAAGCTCGGGCGCCACGCGGCGCAGGGCACGCAGCGCGCAGGTAGCGGGGCTGCCAAGCGCGAGGTCGATGAGGTGATCCAGCAGGCGTTTCGGACCAGGCTGCCCGTGCAGCACATCGCCGCGAGCGGCGTCGCTCAGGGCCCGAAGGTGATCGTGCCAGCCCTCCTGGCCGTCCGCACGCAGGATGTCGGTCAGGAGGGTGCCTGCCGACAGCCATCGGTCGAAACGGGCGGAGCCGTTATCCAGAGCTGCGGCACAGGCCCATTCCCAAGTTTCTGCCCGTTCGTATGCGGTGTCGGTGACACTGGTGTCCTGATCGGTCAAACGGGCAAGGGTGCCACCGCGCTGGACCGGTCGCAAGCGAGCCTCAAGGGACAAAGCCAAGTCTCGCAGCAGCTTTGTGCAGTGGTCCCTCATCGCAGCGGCATCGGGCAAGGGGCCGGAGATACAGTGAATGTCGAGCGGATCAACCGCCGCTGCCAGAACAGGGGACGGGATGACGAGCGGCAGCGCGCGCAGCCCCGGCAGGATGCCTTTCGCGGTGGCCTTGGAAAAGCGCAGGGGTTGAGAGCTCTTGTCGAATGCTTGGGAATAGGGGTGTTTCTGCCGCGCGCCCATGCCCATCTCGCGCTCGCTGTCGTAGGACAGAAGCGCGGCGATTGCGTCCGGCACCATGGCCCATTGCGAAAAGATCAGCAGCTTGCTGGCCGCCACGCGCGGGCCGAAATAGGGCAGGCTGGGCGGCATCCAGAGCCGTTTCGCCATGTCGTCGCGGAAGGCAATTTCCTTCAGCGCGCGCATCCGGCCGTTGTTTTCGGGGATCGGGCGATAGGCTTCGATGGCATCGGTGTCGATCTGGGCGCTCTCCGCATCCCGGATGGCCCCCAGTAAGGCCTGGCCCGGCGCATCCTTGAGGTGGTCCAGCCGCTGGCCCAGCTTGTAGTCGCGCAGGAAGCTCAGCAGGTAGGGGGCGGATTTCCAGTATTCCACCGTGCCGGGCGCATCGGCGGCCTCGGCCACCCGCGCAACTGCGCGGGCCTCGATCAGGTCGGCGGGCTCCACGGTGACCGGCACGTCGATGTCACGCATCATCGCGTCGCGCTCGGCGGTTTCCGAGACGCGCTCCGTCCGGGCGATGACGCTGCGCAGCGTGCCTTCGATGCCGGTCTTGATGGTGCGCGCCGCGTCGAAGCTGCCGGGAAGGCTCTGCATGGCAAGCCGGTAGCGGCGCATCTCGCTTTCCAGCTCGGCCCGGACTTCGGGGCCACGGTCGCCGAACAGGAAGCCCAGGACATCCAGGAACTCGCGATAGTGATCGCCAGCGTCCGCCTCGTCGTCGCGCAGGGACAGCATCCGGTAGGGCGTTGCCGACAGCAGCAGGACCTTGGACTGGTTGCCATCCGGATCGACCGCGTCAAAGAGCTTGCGCGCGAGATCCGCAGCCTCGCCCTCGCCGTGCAGAAGCTCTGTGAACCGCTGGAATTCGTCGAGGACGATCAGGTCGGGCTCCAGCGCCTCGGCGCTTTCCCGGGCGAGGATGGTGCGCAGATTGCCGACGATGGTTTCGCGCCACCGGTTCAGGTCCCGGTCGTTGTCCACCCGGCCCTTGTAGCATTGCGCGCAGGCCTCGAGTTCCTCCAGCAGGTCGGGCCGGGCAGAGACGGCGTTTTGGAACCGCTTTACGATCTGGGGTTCGACAGGTTGCTGGTTGACCCATTCCCGCGTGCTGCGCCATCCCTCCGACCCGGCATAGCCTTGCAGCATCCGGACCACGGCGGGCCGGTCCTTCAGCAGGTCCGACAGAAGCCGCAGGATCAGCGCGCGCTCCTGCTTCATGCCGCCGCCCTGTTTCAGATCGAGCGATGTGCCGGGCGTCAGGCTGAAGAAATTCACGCCTTCGCGCTTGATCCCGCCGGCGCGCGCCAGCTCCATCGCAAGCATGGTCAGCCGCGTGGGCAGGACGCGGGTCCGTTCGCCGCCGATGACGTTGAGCCGCGCGACATTCTGCTTCGCAATCGCCCCGTTCGAACAGATGTAGACGATGTCGATCCGGGGCACGTTGTCCTGCAGCGCCTCGATGGTGCGCGCGATCACGCCGCGCGCCACCATCGTCTTGCCCAGCCCGACTTCGTCGGCGACCAGGAAATGGCGCACGGCGTCGGTGTCGGACAGCAGGCGTTGCGAGACATAGTCGACCGTCTTGCGCTGAAAGGCCTTCAGCGGTCGCAGTGCCTCCTCTGCGTTGAACCGATCAGTCATGGCGACTCTCCTCGGGAATCACGGAGCGGAAGGTCTCCCACAGGTGCAGGAACTCTTCGGGGATGACCTCGCTTTGCCCGGTGTCGGGGTCGCTGAGGCGGGTCACCAGCCGTTCGATATCGCGCAGCTGCCGCCCGTCGCCGGCGAGCGCCCGCACCATGTCTTCGAGGATCGGCGCATCGCGGTTGCTGCCGAAGACGCCCGACAGGCTGCCGCCCTGGCCCGCCGCAAACAGCGCCTTGGCGGCCTCGGACACATCGCCCAGGAGCAGGCGGATATAGCGCAGAAAGGCATCCCGGTTCTCGATCAGTGCACGAAGGATTTCGGCCGTTCGGGCCTCAGGCAGATCCGTCAACTCGGTGCCGAGGGTGAAATGCTGTTCCAGCCCGGTCGCCGCGTCGCGCAGCCTGACGCCGACCCAGCGCGTCACGTCCCGGAGCGGCAGGCGGGCCAGAAGCCGTTCCTGTTCACCCAGTGCTGCCAGGTCGATCCCGTGCTCGTGACCGGCGACGATGGGCCATATGCGCAGGCTGATGTCGTCCGGGACGTGCAGCGGATTGGCCGCCGACAGATAGAGGTGAATGCGTCCCTCGGCATCTGCGTCGCAGCGCATGACAAGCCGGGTCGCGGCAAGGGCGCGGTGGAGGTTCTCCAGCCGGTCTTCGGCGGCGTCCTCCTGCGGGGTCTCTGGGGGCGCATAGGGCTGGAACTCGCGCAGGAACCGGCCAAGCCGCTCCGGGGCCAGTTGCTCTTCCACCGTGCCGATCTGGCTGGTGTAGCCGGCCAAAGTCGCGAAGACCTCGACATTCTGACCGTCGACCAGGGCCGGTGTCGTCGCATTGCCCGATCCCATTGTGATCTCGGTGCTGGAATGGCGTTCCGTGAGGAACGCCTTGGCATGAAGACCCCGGGCCGGCACGGGGCCGCGCGACGGCTGTTCGCTTTCTTCGCCGTCCTCGGTCTCGGCCATTTCGTCCAGCACCAGCGTTCTCCCGAACCGGGCGAGGGTTTCGGGGGCCAGCAGCGCAAGTTCCTCTCCCCGGCTCACAAGGGTGGCCGATGCGGGGTCCACGCCCTTGCAAAGCTGCGACAGGGCGGTATCCGTCACGAAGGGGGAAATGACGCCCAGGGTGCGGCCGATCCGTGGGCGCCAGACCTCGTCGCTCAGACCGTTCACCGCGAAACCGATCCTGCGAATGTGCTCGGGGTAGTCCCAGGCGGCGCGGGACAGGTCCTCGGCCAGCGAGGCCACCATGGCAGTGACATGATCCGGTGTCGGCCGCCCGGAGGCCAGGCCGGGCAGGGCGCGCACCAAATCGACCAGCTGCGCATTCTGCTCCCGGATCTCGCCGCCGGCCGTGCCGTCCAGCGACAGCGACAGGTCCCAGGAGGCATCGGTGGTCAGGTTTCGCGACAGGAGCGCAAGCCTGAGCCGAGGCGCCCCGTGCCCCGCGATCGGCGCAAAGCGCAAGAGCCAGAGCTTGGGGTGAAAAGCGCCCCCGCGCGGCGCGGTGACCTCGGTCACGGTGTCTTCCAGAAGTGCGGTCAGCCGGTTGGCGCCCTTCGGCACGGCCTTGATCCGCCCGGCTTCGCAGAAGATGGCAATGCGCGCAGAAAGCCGTTCCAACCCCTCAAGCAGCGCCAGCGGCGTGTCCAGAGTCTCCTGCCGGTTTTCCGCCGCGTGGAAGGCCAGTGTCGCCGGCACCACAAGCGCGGTTTCGAAATCCAACGTGTAGGTCGTCGCCACGGCGGCATCGAGGTCATAGCCTGCCGGCGCCCGCAGGATTTCGGCATAGAGCGCCCGGTTTTCGGGATCGAGAGCCGCATTATCCTGCATCGACAAGATCCCTCACATGGTTGGCGACAACGGGCCGCCAGCGATAATTGAGGGGCGCCGTCCCCGACGCCCCGCGCCAGCGCATCAAGGCGCCGTCATTTCGAAAACGGGACTTCGGACCTTTCAAGCGTACCTCGCGATCCCGAACCAAAGCGCGGGCGGCGGCGTGTTCGCGAACCTTCCCATGGCTTTCCATCACGATGTCGCGCCAGGTTTCGATGAACCGGCGGCTGTGCGGTTTGACGTCATGTGTCGTACCCTGCGCCAGCATCCACAGGTCGGCGAGGTCCCAGCCACCGAACAGGCCTGGCGGGGTGTCGCGCGCCCAGAGATCGAGCTTTTCGCGATAGGTCGTGACCCGCTCGTGCCAGGCGCTGTCCTCCGCGGCCTGCATCCCGGCCGCCTTCTCCGACAGCTTCAGGTTGTAGAGCAGGGAGGCGCCATGCATCAGGCGCGAGAACCGCTCGGCATGATCGACGATTCTCCGGATCTCGTGCGGCCAGTCCGCACGCGCAGGATGTTGCCAGATCATGTCGCAATCGGGCGCGTTTGCCTGGCGCGAGAGAAGCGTGAACAGGCTGTGCGGCGCTTCATGGGCCAGGCGGTCGCGCAGAAAGTCCACTTCTTCCGCGGTCAGCGCGAACCGGGCTACGCTTTGCGACGGGGAAAGGAAACCCTCTGGAGCGGGCGGCAAACCAGCCGCCCAGAGATCCGCCCCCTCTCCGGGCGTTGCCTCAAGGCAAGCGTTTCGGCTGCCCTGGAAGCGACGGATGCCCAAGGTTAGCAGGCCGGCCCAGTAGACATCGCTTGGCAAGCGTTTCAGTTTTTCTCTCGCCGCGCTGCCGATGACGTTCTGAGTCTCTCCGCCACGGACAAGTGCCTCGATGAGATCGATTTCAAGCTTGCGGGCCTTTTCCCGCCGCGTGGCTGCCGTGCCCTTCTGCGCTCCGGCTATCTGGTAGATCCACGGAACGAAAAGCATGTATCGCAGCCGTGTCTGGATGGTTGAGGTGCCAGGGAACATGAGGTCTGCCAGGGCATCGCGCACGGAGCCAAGACCCAGCTCGTCGCGGCTGTCCTCCTGGCCGAACAGGTCCATGATCCGGCGGGTCCGGTCTCGGTCGGCCTGATCGAAGTCGATCCACGCGAGAAATGACATTAGGCGGGCTCCTCGGTCTGAACCTCTGCCACGGTCAGCGTGCCCTCGCTCATCCAGTGGATGGCGATACCGTTCAGGGGCCTATCGGGCCACTTGCGCCGCACCATGTCCGAATAGGTATCCAGCTGCAGCCGATAGACGGCAAAACGCGCGTCGGGGTCGGGGCAGGGGCCGGATTTGTGATCCACGATCAGCAGGCCTTTCGGGCCCTCGGCGAGGCAGTCGAGGATGGCGTTCGTCTCCGATCCATCGGCCGCTATCTCTTGCAGGGGCATCTCAAAGTGGAGCCGGTCGTAGCCCTGCTCTGCCAGCCAGCCGGTCAGTGCCTCTGTCTGTTTGCCAATCTTGGCAATGGCCGCCTCGGGCAGGCCGGTCGCTGCGGCGATCTGATCCGCCAGGTCTGGGCGCCCGGCCAGGACGCGGAAAGCCAGGTGCCAGGCTGTGCCGCGGTCCGCTGCACTGCCCGAACGAGTCTCGGCGACGCCTTCTGCCAATTGCACGGTTTGCAAAGGCACAGCGCTCGCCGGGTTGGGATCGGACGAGGTCGAGGGGCTGCGCCGCCAGGGGCTGCGCGCGGAAGTGGGCCGGGCGCGGGGAACCCCGAAACGCGGATGGACGGTGGCCGCTGTATCCGCGAGGGTCTCGGGCTCATCCGGCACGCCCTCTGCGATCCGCGCGGTAAAGGCGGTGCCAGCTACTGCCAAGATGTCGGCGTCGGTCTCGAACCCGGCGCGGTCGCGCAGCAGGTCAACCATGCGCTCGGCGTGTTCGCGCGGCTTGGACTTTTCGCGCGGCATCACCAGGATCAGACGATCGCGGGCCCGCGTCAGCGCGACATAGAGCTTGCGCGCCGCGTCCCGTTCGTCTTCGGGGCGGCGGGCCTCGGCGAAGACCTCTTGTGTTTCCGGGGCGACGAATTTGGGCAGATAGCCAAGACCGGCGTGGTCCAGCACGTTGTCCAAGTCGTCGAAACCGTCGAACTCGGCACGCAGGGTGCCCGGGCGTTCGGCAATTGGCTGGTCCAACCCTGCGACCACGGTGATCGGCCATTCGCGGCCCTTGGCGGCATGCCAGGTGCAGATCTCGATCCCGGAGGCGGACCAGCCGTCCGGGTCCGGGTGGCGGTCCCAGTCCTTGGCGGCCTGGCTTGTGATCCAGCCAAGGAATACCTGCACACCGGCGCCGTGGAACCCGGCGGCGGCCCGCAAGTCCTGCGCCATTGCGTCAAACTCCTGCGCTTCGGCTTCCAGCCGTGCGAGGTCAGCCAGCGCCTGCGCAGGCTGCGGCAAACCGGCGGCCCAATCGCGCAATCCGCCCGCGCGCAGGACCTCGGCCAGCGTATCGGCCACGGGGCGCGTTGCGATGCTGTCATTCACGGCGCGCAGGGGCGCAAGCGCGACCTGTGTCGGCAGCACCCCGTCGATGGTATTGCGCAGGGCATCCTCCAGCGGCATGCGCGGCGGTCCGAGGGTCAGCCATGTCAGCGCGGCGTGGGTATCCTCGGGATCGGCGGCAAAACCCAGGGCCGCGCGCGCGGCGCGGGTCACGGGCGAGGATAGCCAACCGTCCTGCTGAATCCGCACCGGCAAGCCATGCGCCTCCAACGCCGCCGCTGCTGCGCTGGCCTTGCTGTGGGTATAGGTCAGAACCGCAACGTCGCTGAGCCGGGCGGGCCGCATGGCCTTGAGCGCTTTGTCATAGACTGGCGTTTCGGCCGCGAGTATGTCAGCGACGCGGTTCGCGATGCACTGTGCGGTGGTGTCCTTGCGGCCATTCGGCAGGTGCAGCACCTCCAACGCGGTTTCGCCGGTCTCATCACGTTGGGCGACCAACGGATTGTAGTCGTCGAAGAGCGTCGGCCCCAATGCGTTGACCATTTCCATGATACGCGCTTCGGAGCGCCAGTTGCAGTCAAGAGGGGTGACCGTGTCGGGATGCGCCGCCTGCAACGCCTCCGTCAGGCGCGGATCGGCGCCCTGGAACCCCATGATCGACTGCTTGGTGTCCCCGACGATCAGCGCGCGTTTCGCCCCCCGCGCCAGCCGCCAGAGCAGGGCGAATTGCACCGGATTGGTGTCCTGGAACTCGTCGATGACGACGCAGTCGATTTCGCCCAGCACAGCCTGAAGGATCTCGGGCCGGGTGCGCAAGAGCGCCTCTGTCTCGGCGATCATGTCAGCATAGTCGATCAGCCCGGCGCGGCGCTTGGCGTCTTCATAGGCCTGCATCACTTCTTGCGCACCGGTGACAAGGGCGGTCAGGTGCGCCTGGGCATCGGCCAGCGGGCCGGGGTGGCGGGGCAGGGCGTTGGCGACCTCCATGACGACGGCGGCGAGAGTGTCGTAGCCTTCAGGCGTTGTCGCTCCGCGTTTTGACAGTCGCAGGTTGCGTAGTTTTTGCCACAGCGCCCAGTCCCGTTCGAGGGCCCTATCCTGTGCCGCCCGGCGCAAGTCGTGATGGTTGTCCGTGAAGGATTTGACGGCCGAGGCGTTGCCCTGAAACAGGGGCGCGAGACTGTCCGGGAAGGCGTGCAACAAGTCGCTGACGGCACGCTGCAAAACCGCCGTCAGCGCCGCGCCATCCGGGTCGACCGGACCATAGCCTTCGGCCAGTGCCGCCAGTGCCGGATCGAGAATATCCGGTGACTGTCCGCGTTCGCCGAGGCCGCGGATCAGGTCCACCGTCCGCAGCAGATCGGCCCGAAAGCCGTCCTCTGCGCTGGACTGGGTGGCAAAATTCCATGCGTAGCCAAACCGCCCAAGGTCCTGCATCAGCGGTTGCAACGCCGCGCAGCGTGTCATCTCCAATCGTATCAGCAGGTCGCGCTCCGGCTCGCTCAGCAGGCGGCTTTCGGGTGAGCGTCCGGCGGCGAAGGCGTGTTCTGTCAGCAGGCGCTGCCCCAGGGCGTGGATCGTGCCCATGTAGGCTCGGTCGATCTCAAGCGCGTCACCAAGGCGCCCGCGCGCCATCAACTCGCCGCGCACACGATCGCGCATCTCGGCTGCGGCGGCCTCGGTGAAGGTCACGGCGAGGATGCGGCCCGGGGACACTGCACCGGTCTCGACCCATTCCCCAAGGGTCTTCTGGATATGGTAGGTCTTGCCGGCACCGGCGCCCGCGGGAACGAGGGACAGGTCGGTCATTGCGCGTCCTCCTCAGCTTGGATTTCCGGAAGGCTGAAGGCCGCCACCAGCGGGTTTTCCAGCGCGTAGGCCTTGATGCCGCGCTCCTTTTCAAAGGCTTGGGCGTCCCCGGCCCGGTTCAGGCGGATCGTGCCCGCGCCGACCTCTGACAGGGTCCTTGCAAGGTGGTCCATCGCGTTTGCGGCGGCATCCTCTCCGGTCGCCTCGACCCTTGGGACATCCCCACCTTCGGCGTCCGACAGCACGGTGCCGTCACGCAGCATATGGTAGGCGGTGATCACGCGGGCGCCTTCTGCCACCAGCCGGGTCAGCGCGGTCTCCTCCGTGGCGCGTTCCAGCATGGACCGATACAGCGCCACCTGAAGATCCCACCCCTTGGCCATGCGGTCGCGTCGCCCGCCCGCGCTGGACCGCTTGTGATCCACCACGAGGATGCGTCCGTCCGGCAACCTGAGCAGGCAGTCCGCCTTGCCGTGCAGCAACAGGCCGGTGTGGTCGCCTTTCAACGCGATCTCGTTGTGCAGGACAGTGGCGCCAGTCTGGCGAAGGAAACCCGCCCAGGTGGCGCAGACGTCGCGCGCTTCGCGCAAGAGGCTCGCGCGCTCGGTGGCCCAGGCGTCCTCCGCCAGCCAGGCAGCGTGGCGGTGGATTGCACTGTCCAACGCTCCGGGCACCCGGTCCTCCAGTTCGGGATCGTCCGGAACCGGTACTTTTTCGACGAAGACCTCTTCCAAAACCTGGTGCATCAGCGTGCCAAGGGTCATCACGTCCAAGGTTTCGGGCGCCCAGGAACGCTCCTTCGCGCCGAGTTCGTCCAGCAGCCAACCAAGGGGGCTGACCAGCAGGGTTTCCAACCGCGACGGTGAATGCGGCAGCGGGCCGTCCTTTGTCTCGCGCAGCCGCAACAGATCGACGCCGGGTTTCTCCGGCGTGCCAAGACCACGCTGGATGTGAAGCACGCCGTCCTCGGGCAGTTCCGGCGCGCCACCCATCGGAACAGGGTGCGGTCGCGTGGCCGCCACGGGCCAATTCTCGGGCGAAACCGCGCGCAGGTCCTGCACGAGCTCGGCGGGGTCTTCCGCTCCGAGCATATGGGCAATCAGGGCCAACCCGGTCGACGGCGTCAGGCGGTCACCGCGCAGGTCCATCGCGGGTACGAGCAGGGTCAGCCCTTCGGTCGCGGCGCCCAACTGGCGGCGGAACAATTCCAGCCCGCGGGCCAGTTTTTGCTGCCGCCCCTCCAGCAAAAGACCGCTGGCGCGGATCATCGCAATCTCGCCCTCGGTGAAGAACGGGTTCGATCCGGGCAGGCGCGGCCAGTGCCGCCCGGCCATGCCCAGAACGATCAGCTGTCGGACCGGCCGCCAAGGCAGGGCGTTTTCGGGAAACAGCGAAACGCCTTCGACGAAACGATCATTCCCATCGGCAGCGATCAAGACCGGAGCGGCAAGGCGGCGCAGGAGAGGCCAGTCGATGTCGTCCCCGGTCACCGCTTTCAATCCGGCGAAATGCGGGGCCAGATCAGCCGTGGGTGCGGCCCGGGAAATGGCTCCCAGTCGCCCGAACAGCTGGTTCGGCGTGGCGCAGGGGCGCAGGGTATCCAGCAATTCGCGCGCCGGGCCGATCAGTTCCGAAGCCGTGCGTGACCAGCCCCTGTCGATCACGTCACGCGCCATCTTGCGCCCGGTCTCAAGCGACCAGGGCATATGCGGGGCTGTGTAGAGAGAGGCCAGCGCAGTACGCGGCGCGGGTCCGGACAGGATCACAAGCAGCAAAGACAACAGCTCACGCGCCTCATCACGGCGTACCCCTGTCGCGGGCAGGCCGGACAAGGGGACCCCGACGCGGTTGAAGGTGTCCCTCAATGCCGTCGCATAGCCTGCGCCGTCGGGGACCAGCAGGCCGATTTCTGCGGGGTGATCCACGCGGCCCGCATCCAACATGGATTGTGCAAGCGCGGCGGCGAATTCGGCCTCCTCTTGCGGATCGCGCAGGCCGTAGCAAGAGACCGAGGCATCCTGCGCAATACGGCCCGACCGGCGGCCGAAAGACTCCTGAAGGTGGTGCAGCGTGCTGCCTTTGGCCGCGGTGGAAACAGCGTCTTCCGGACCGTCTGCCATGCCGTGATGGGCGCGCAGGGTTTGCGTCAGCGCAGCTTCTGCCGGGGTGGCGAAGGGGCAATCCGGACCGACGAGGGGCAGGGGCTCCAGCGCGGCGGTAGCGCTGCTGTGCAGGACATGGCACCAAGCCTGCAACGGCCCCGGCAAGGCCCCAAGGCCACGCCACAGGTCCCGCAAAGCGGCCAGATGTGACCTTGCACGACCATCGGGAAGGGCCTCGGGCACAAGGTCAGAGGGGTCGAGCCGGGGCGTGGCATGGGCGACCGCCAGAAGACCGGCCTCTACAGCCCGCGCCGTCTCCTCCGGGGCCGCGGCGAAACTGTCGGACCAGGGCGCGCCGGGCCCGAGATGATCCGCGAGTTTCAGGTCCGGCGCCTTTGGCGCCAGGTAAACCTCGGCCAGCAGGTCCTCTGTCACGTGGCGCAACGCGCCGGTTTCCGGGGACCGGGTCATCAAGGGGGCAATGCGCATGAAAATCCTTTTCGAATCGTTAATGGTCGTTTCCCCAACGATCGCGCATCGGGGTGGCAGAACCTGTCAGGGTCAGGGCAGGGCCGGGAAATCGGGACGGCGGTGCGCGGCAACCATCTCTCGCAAGGCGTCTGGTTCAAGCACCTGGACGTGGTTGCCCCATTGGTAAAGATGCCAGGTCATCTCAAGATGGCCGGAGGCCTCGAATCGAACGGTCAAGGACCCGTCCGGATCTTCGCTCATCTCCTGTTCCGGATGAAAAACGAACTGGCGCGCCACGGGCGCAGCCTCCGGGGTGAAGCGCCAGACAACCGGGCCATATTCTGCATCGGAATGGAACGAGCCAAAGGCCCGCGCAGAAAATCGCGCGAGGTCGAAGTTTGGGTCGCGGGCAAAGCCCTGGCCGGTGATCCGGGCCTCGCAGATACGATCCAGCCGGAAGCGCCGCATCTTGCCGTCGCCGGCCACAGGTCGGGCCACCAGGTATCGCCGGATACCAAGCAGCAGACCATGAGGTTCCAGCAGACGATCCGAAACGGTGCCATCCGCCGCCGTGTAGCTGATCTCGACAGTGAAGGGGGCGCGCAGTGCCTCGGTCAGCGCGCCGAGCAGGCGCAGATCCGGCACCACCCGCGGGCCGGGGCGCGAAGCAAAGCCCTGAGCCTCCAGCAGGGCCTCGGCGTCTGCCTCGGCCCGGCGCGCCTCGCTGGAGGGCATGGCGGCAAGGAGCCGGTCTCGCAGTGCCTTCAGCCGGTTTGCCTCGTCCGGGGCGCCGTCCCGCTCAGCCCGTTTCGCGGCCAGTTCCAATGCAGCCAGTTCCTGGTCGCGGATGCCCTGCGCCTGCAGCCAACGGGGGTCGTGCCGGGGCAGGTGCCAGCGGCGGCGCCGGTCCTCGCCTTCGCGGATTTCAACCTTGGGAAAGACCGCCTCGAAAGACCGCATCATGCGTTGCGCCGTCCGATGATCGCAGCCGAATTCCTCGGTCAGATCCTGCAAAGAGATTCCGTCGAACCGCGACGCGGCCATCTCGGCCACACGCAGAAGATCTGCGGCCTTAGCATATGACATCGTGAAAACGCCCTTCGAATCAATTGCTTGTCGCTGGAAAATGCAGGTGGCGGTTTTTGCCATGCTGGCTCCGCATTATCGATTCGTCAACGAATCCAGGACAGGGAGAGATCGAAATGTGTGTATCGAATTTTCCGAATGCACGGCGTTCGCTGGCGCGCGGATTGGCGCGGCAGGCGATGGCAGAGGCTGCTAACGACAATGCCGACACGTCTCGCATTCTGACCGAGTTGCATGGCATGTCGCCCAACACCCGCAACGGCCAACGGTTCGCTGCGCGTCTTCGCGCGCGTCGCGGCGTGGTTCACGCGTGTGCGGTGAAAGACGGATTGGTGATTGTCCTGCGTTCTGTCATTGCGGTCGACCTGCGCAAGGAGGGGGTCTCCTGTTCCTCCGAAGATCGGATTGCCTGGACGCGGGTTCACGTCCGCTGTGGCAAGCGCAGCATCGGCTTCAAGTCGGACGTGGTGCACGTCACGCACCACGCAATCCAGCGCCGGGTGGAACGCTCTGATTGTCCGTTGAACGACCTGCTGGGCGTCATGGACGCCGCGATGCTACGCGCCTTGATCCGCTTGTCCAAGGGCGTCGTCCTGACCGACCGGGACGACGATTTCCTGCCCGCGCAACAGGGCGTTTGGGCCGGAGGCATGGAAGAAACCTGTACCCATCCGACTTGGGGCCCCGCTTTTGGAGAGGGGGCGCCGCTGCAGGTCTTTGCGATCCGGACGTACCTCGGAGAGGCGGAGATGCGCCCGACGGTCTGGTTGGGCTGGTCAGAAACCCGCTCCGCAGCTTGATGAATGCAGATCGCTCGCGGCGAATGAGTTTTGGGGTTCCTCTCAAGGGTCTCTCTGGAATGAAGAAGTCTTGGACAGCCCGCTGCCAGGATCAAACAAATGCATGGGTTGACCGCTAACCGTGGCAAGGTAAAGTTGATGGATAGTTCCAGAAAGCCCCAAAGATATTCGTTGCTTCGTTAGATTGTTGATTTCCGCTGAGAAGTGACCCGGTAGCCCCCCAGATTTTCACTGAGAACTGACCCATGTGAACACGTTGCCCCGACGGATTTGGTCGGGGAGATATGGAGTGATCGACATGGGATTTTTGAG
>NZ_JBQQXJ010000023.1:0-58464 GCF_052266595.1 Antarctobacter jejuensis
ACGGCTGGCCATGGAGGGTGGAATCGGGGTATTCGCGCCCTCAGGCGCGAATGTCCCGGGAGCCACAGGCAGAAAACAGAAAAGGCCGCCCCAGAAACCGGGGCGGCCTTTTTGCGTCAGGCTGCGGACGCCCGGCGGGCAAAGCTCCGCGAAAAGCGTGTTTTCCAAGGATGAATCGGGTCAAACGCCTTGTCACCCCAAGGTTCAGCAGCTATACGCGCGCAACGGCCATAGGGTCGTTCAAGGCGGGGTGATTCCCCGCCTTTTGGGTTCGATGAGGGTGCGCGGTGGTCGTGGGTCCTCCTCTCAACTCCAACATCGTGAATAAGGCTGTTCAATGAACCAGAACATCCGTATCCGGCTCAAGGCGTTCGATTATCGCGTGCTCGATGCCAGCACCCAGGAAATCGTCAATACCGCCAAGCGCACCGGCGCAACGGTCCGCGGTCCCATCCCGCTGCCGAACAAGATCGAGAAATACACCGTTCTGCGCGGTCCGCACGTCAACAAGAAGTCGCGTGACCAGTTCGAGATCCGGACGCACAAGCGTCTGCTCGACATCGTCGATCCGACCCCGCAGACCGTGGATGCCCTGATGAAGCTCGACCTCGCCGCCGGCGTTGACGTCGAGATCAAGGTATAAGGGGGGATGTCTGAAATGCGCTCTGGAGTGATCGCAAAGAAGATCGGCATGACCCGTCTTTTCCTTGAAGATGGCAAGCAGGTCCCCGTCACCGTGCTGCAACTCGACAACCTGCAGGTTGTTGCGCAGCGCACCAATGACCAGCACGGCTACACCGCCGTCCAGCTGGGCGCAGGCACCGCAAAAGCCAAGCGCGTCAGCCAGGCGATGCGCGGCCACTTTGCCGTGGCCAACGTTGCGCCCAAGCGCAAGGTCGCCGAGTTCCGCGTGTCGCCGGACAACCTGATCGGAGTGGGCGAGGAAATCATCGCCGACCATTACTTCGAAGGTCAGTTCGTGGACGTCAGCGGCATCACCATCGGTAAAGGTTTTGCCGGCGGCATGAAGCGTCACAACTTCGGCGGTTTGCGCGCCACGCACGGCGTGTCGATCAGCCACCGTTCGCACGGCTCGACCGGTCAGTGTCAGAACCCCGGCAAGGTGTTCAAGGGCAAGAAGATGGCCGGCCACATGGGTGCGGTTCGCGTCACCACGCAGAACCTGCAGGTGGTCAAGACCGACAGCGATCGTGGCATCATCATGATCAAGGGCGCCGTTCCGGGCCCGAAGGGATCCTGGGTGACCGTCAAGGACGCCGTGAAGAAACCCTTCCCGGAAAACGCGATCCTTCCCGCCGCGCTGATGAGCGCCAAGCGTGAAGCGATGAAAGCCGCCGAGGAAGCCGCAGCCGCAGCCGCAGCAGAAGCCGAAGCCGAAGCCAAGCGTCTGGCCGAAGAGCAGGCCGCCGCAGAAGCTCAGGCGCTGAAGGCAGCCGAAGCTGAAATCGAAGCCGAGAAGAAGGAAGGCGACGAATGAAACTCGACGTGATCAATCTCGACGGCTCTGCAGCTGGTGAGGTCGAGCTGGACGAGGCGCTTTTCGGTCTCGAGCCGCGCGCCGACATCCTGCACCGTGTGGTCCGCTGGCAGCGCAACAAGGCGCAGGCCGGTACGCACAAGGTCAAGACCCGCTCGGAAGTCAGCTATTCGACCAAGAAGATCTACCGCCAGAAGGGCACCGGTGGCGCACGCCACGGCTCGCGCAAGGCGCCGATCTTCCGCAAGGGTGGTATCTACAAGGGCCCGACCCCGCGTAGCCACGCCCATGACCTGCCCAAGAAGGTCCGCAAGCTGGGCCTGATGCACGCCCTGTCGTCCAAGGTGAAGGACGGCTCGCTGGTTGTGATCGCCAACGCCGAGTGCGATGGCAAGACCAACACGCTGGCCAAGCAGGTGTCGAACCTGGGCTGGAAGCGCGCGCTGATCATCGATGGCGCCGCGGTCAACGAAAACTTTGCCCGCGCAGCGGCCAACATCGACGGTCTCGATGTGCTGCCGAGCATGGGCGCAAACGTCTATGACATCCTCAAGCGCGACACGCTCGTGCTGACCAAGGCGGGTGTCGAAGCACTGGAGGCCCGTCTGAAATGAGCGCGAAAGCAGAACACTACGACGTGGTTCGCAAACCGATCATCACCGAGAAATCCACCATGGCGTCCGAGAACGGCGCTGTGGTCTTCGAAGTGGCGATCGACGCGGCCAAGCCGCAGATCAAGGAGGCCGTCGAGGCGCTCTTTGGTGTCAAGGTGAAGGCGGTCAACACCACCATCACCAAAGGCAAGGTCAAGCGCTTCCGCGGCGGTCTGGGCAAGCGCCGGGACGTCAAGAAGGCCTATGTGACGCTCGAAGAGGGCAACACGATCGACGTGAACACCGGTCTGTGAGTGTGATGCCGGGCTGAAGCCCGGCCTACGGAAATTGGAGAGGCCCTCGCAGCGATGCGGGGGCCTTTTCGGTTTGGGGTGTCCACGCGTGGACAGCTTAGGGGGAATGCAGGATCAAGGGGTTACGGGGACGAATTTACGGACTCTTCATGCTTTGTGTGGTTTGAGAGAGCGTCTAGGGGTGACAATATGGAGCGGTGTGGCCCCCCCCCATTGGAGCCTCTCGGAGAATAAACGTGAAGCTTCGAGGCTCGGCTTGAACAGATACTCTGTCACTATTAGACCCGCCAAAGGCATTGAAAGGAATTTTCAGAATGAGATTGAAATTGAATGCGGCCCGACTTTGGTCGCAGGTCATCGAGGCGTCGCACAGCGAACTTTTTGATTTCGAGTACCTGCGCCGGCAGGGCCAAAAATTTGGAGAAATTTCTGACGGAACATATTCCGGAGGCGGAGATGGATGGGAGACGATCGACAAGGCCGTTTGTCGATTTGAACAGGCCAGTGAACTTCCGGGAAAGTGTTGGGGTTTTGATCTTCCTCTGCTTTTCACGCCGGAAAACTGGAACCAACGTGTTGTTGCCTTGGTCTTTCAGGATCCCAAGCGAGTGCCGGAGAAGGATGAGTTAGGTTTTTCCATCGCAACACCATGGGGATTTTCGAGCCCGCGAATTCGATCACATGGGATTGCACGCAAGATCTGGCCCAGTGTCGAGGGGCTGTGCTCCATTGGGTATGGTGTTTACCTGACCGATGCCTGGAAACTCTTTTTCGCCAAAGGCAGCGGGCCTAAATCAAAGTCGACACAAATGGCCGAGCGGTGTGCAATTACCGATGAGATGGACACTCTTAACCCGGAACTGGTCTGTACATTCGGACGCGCCGCAGAACGTGGACTTAATAGGGCGACGTACACCGGCAAGCGTTTGTATTTGCCTCACCCAAACGCACGGGGAAACACCTTGCGAGATTTCTATGGGACCTGCACGGGGAAGTATGATGTCATCGGCGAGGCGACCTTGAACAGGATCAAGCAAGATTTGCCGCGCTAGGCACTTGGGGGAGGTTAGCAAATTGTATCGGGCCTGTTTGCACCGCATCAGCCACTTGACCCCACGCCCCTCCTCCCGTAACAGACCCCATCCGCAGCGGCCCCGGATTCGTCCGGGGCTTTGCTTATTCGCGGAGAGCAAGATTCGGGCACCTGCGGACTTCGGTCGAGGGGCCTATACCACCGGGCACCTGCGGACGCATGTCGAGGGGCCTATACACGCGGCGGGGTGAACCCCGCCCTACATAGCGGTCCTTCGGGATCGCGTTAGCTAACGGAAGACAGAAAGCATGGCACTCAAGTCGTACAAGCCGACGACGCCGGGCCAGCGCGGGCTGGTGCTGATCGACCGTTCGGAGCTGTATAAAGGACGCCCCGTCAAGGCCCTCACCGAAGGTCTGACGAAAAAGGGTGGCCGGAACAACACCGGACGTATCACGGCACGCCGCCGCGGCGGTGGCGCAAAGCGTCTCTACCGGATCGTCGATTTCAAGCGGAACAAATTCGATGTCAACGGCATCGTGGTCCGCATCGAATATGACCCCAACCGTACCGCATTCATCGCCCTCATCCAGTATGACGATGGCGAGCAGGCCTATGTCCTGGCGCCGCAGCGTCTGGGTATCGGCGACAAGATCGTGTCGTCCGCCAAGGCCGACATCAAGCCCGGTAACTGCATGCCCTTCAGCGGCATGCCGATCGGTACCATCGTTCACAACATCGAGCTGAAGCCCGGCAAGGGTGGCCAGATCGCACGCGCCGCGGGCACCTATGCCCAGTTCGTCGGCCGTGACGGTGGTTACGCCCAGATCCGCCTCAGCTCGGGCGAATTGCGCATGGTCCGTCAGGAATGCCTGGCCACGGTTGGCGCGGTCTCGAACCCCGACAACTCGAACCAGAACCTCGGCAAGGCCGGCCGGGTCCGCCACATGGGCAAGCGCCCCTCCGTCCGCGGTGTCGTCATGAACCCGATCGACCACCCGCACGGTGGTGGTGAAGGTCGTACCTCGGGTGGTCGTCACCCGGTGACGCCATGGGGCAAGCCGACCAAAGGCAAGCGCACCCGCAACACCAACAAGGCGTCGCAGAAGCTGATCATCCGCTCGCGTCACGCCAAGAAGAAGGGGCGGTAATCCATGTCGCGTTCCGTCTGGAAAGGTCCGTTCGTCGACTCTTATGTCCTGAAGAAGGCAGAGAAGTCGCGCGAGTCGGGTCGTAACGAAGTCATCAAGATCTGGTCGCGCCGCTCGACGATCCTGCCCCAGTTCGTGGGTCTGACGTTTGGCGTCTACAACGGCCAGAAGCACATCCCGGTCAACGTGTCCGAGGACATGATTGGTCAGAAGTTCGGCGAATACGCACCGACCCGTACCTACTACGGTCACGCCGCCGACAAGAAAGCGAAGAGGAAGTAAGCCATGGGCAAGGATAAGAATCCCCGCCGCGTGGCGGACAACGAAGCGATGGCCAAGCTGCGCATGCTGCGCACCTCGCCGCAGAAGCTGAACCTCGTCGCCGCGCTGATCCGTGGCAAGAAGGTGGACAAGGCCCTCACGGACCTGACCTTCTCGAAAAAGCGGATCGCGATCGACGTGAAGAAGTGCCTGCAGTCGGCGATTGCCAACGCAGAGAACAACCACGGTCTGGACGTCGATGAACTGGTGGTTGCCGAGGCCTATGTCGGCAAGAACCTGGTCATGAAGCGCGGTCGCCCGCGGGCGCGTGGCCGGTTTGGCCGGATCAACAAGCCGTTCAGCGAACTGACCATCAAAGTGCGTCAAGTTGAGGAGCAAGCCTGATGGGTAACAAGACCAATCCGATCGGCATGCGCCTGCAGGTGAACCGCACCTGGGACAGCCGCTGGTACGCCGACACCAAGGACTATGGGGATCTGCTGCTCGAGGATCTGAAGATCCGCGACTTCATCTTCAATGAGTACAAGAACCCGCCGAAGCAGGCCGGCATCAGCCGCGTGATCATCGAACGTCCGCACAAGAAGTGCCGCGTCACGGTGCACACCGCGCGTCCGGGCGTCATCATCGGCAAGAAGGGTGCGGACATCGAGGTGCTGCGCAAGAAGCTCTCGTCGATGACCGACTCGGAACTGCACCTCAACATCGTCGAGGTTCGCAAGCCCGAGCTGGACGCACAGCTGGTCGGCGAGTCCATCGCCCAGCAGCTGGAGCGCCGTGTCTCCTTCCGCCGCGCGATGAAGCGGGCCGTGCAGAACGCCATGCGCATGGGCGCCCAGGGTATCCGGGTGAACGTCGCTGGCCGTCTGGGTGGCGCGGAAATCGCACGGACCGAATGGTATCGTGAGGGCCGCGTGCCGCTGCACACTCTGCGTGCGGACATCGACTATGCCGGTGTCGAGGCGACCACGCCTTATGGCATCATCGGCATCAAGGTCTGGATCTTCAAGGGCGAGATCATGGAACATGATCCACAGGCCCGTGATCGCAAGGCCCAGGAAATCCAGGACGGCCCGGCCCCTCGTGGCGCCGGCGGCGGCCGCCGGGATGATCGGAGGTAACCATGCTTCAGCCAAAGCGCACTAAATTCCGGAAGATGTTCAAAGGCCGCATCAAGGGTGAGGCCAAGGGCGGTTCGGATCTGAACTTCGGTACCTACGGTCTGAAGGCTCTGGAGCCCGAGCGCGTAACCGCGCGCCAGATCGAAGCAGCCCGTCGTGCCATGACGCGTCACATGAAGCGTCAGGGCCGCGTCTGGATCCGCATCTTCCCGGACACCCCGGTGACGGCCAAGCCCATCGAAGTTCGTATGGGTAAGGGTAAGGGTTCGGTGGATCGCTGGACCTGCAAGGTCAAGCCGGGCCGCGTGATGTTCGAGATCGACGGCGTGGGTGAGGATATCGCCCGTGAAGCGCTGCGTCTTGCAGCCATGAAGCTGCCGATCAAGACCCGCGTGGTTGTCCGCGAGGACTGGTAACGCCGCGCCCTGCTTGGCAGGGTGACGGATGCGCCACCAAGGCCGATCCCAGGATTGGCTATGACGGCGCAGGATGGAAAAAGAGAGCCCCCGGCGCGAAAGCGGTGGGGGCTTTCGCGTCCGGGCCATGGTTTCGGGCGAAATGACAAGGAGATTTGCGAGAGTTTTGTGCGCAGCACGCAACTGTGGTAAGTCTTTCCAATTCGAATATCTTGCGGGGGTAATTGATGCCCGACACGGTCTATCAGAGAACACGTTCTTTCTACTGGCACCCGGCGCGCTGGCGGCGGGCGATCGAAAACCAGGTCCCTCGGAAGGCTGTTCGCGACTGGGTCAACCGGCTCCGCTTTGGCGATGCCGTGCCACCCAGCGATGCCGCGATTTTTGTCGATCTGGCGGATGTCGCTCACATCTACGACAAGCCGCGGGGCCGGGATGAGTTGCGCCGTCGCGACAGCGCCCGCGTTCTGGCGGGTGACTGGGATCTTGCGCGCAGACCGGTTGGCGAGGACAGTCGTTTCATCAGCTGTCGGATGCGGTTCCAAGAGGGCGCCGACTGGGAAGAGACGCCGAAGTTCCGGCAAATGGTCGCGGAGCTTGCACGAGGGTTGCGGCCCGACGGGTGCGCAGACGTGAACGACGTACGGGCGCGGTATGCGGCGCTTGACCGGGTGTACGAGGAAATCCGGGCGCGGGGGCGTTTGCTCTTGCGCGAGGAGTTGCCCGAATGTTTCCGGCGGGAACACGGTGGCATCCTGGTTCACATTGCCCGCGATGGGGTCTTGTTGCGCTCTGGTGGCGGCGGGCACCGGTTTGCGATTGTCCGTCTGCTGGGGCTGCCGGAAATCCCAGTTCAGATTGGTGCGATCCACATCGACGCGTTGCGCAACGGACACGTTGCCCGGCTGCGACGACAGCCGAGCCTGACCTGAGCGCCGGACGGTCAGCCGGGAAAGATCTGCGCCATCGCGCCGTCAAACCGCGCCCATGTCATGGTCGCCTTGTTGCCGGCGTACCCCTCATAATAGGACTTGCCCGAGGGCAGGGGGAGGCCGGCCCAGATCTTGGCCAGCCGGTACATGAAACTGCGGCGTGTGATCTCGCCGCGTTTGAAGGCAAGCAATCCGGCCTCGGCCAACAGTTGGTCCGCAAGTTGATCCTGCAGCGCGGGGCTAAAGACCGCCCGGCGGCTGACGCGCTGATCGGAGACGAGGCGGCGCAGCGTGGCGGGGATGAACTGATAGCGGCCGATGGCATGCGGCTGTCCCGGCGTGGCGTCGATCCAGTCATAGATCTCTTGCACGGTCATCTGGGTCGGGGGCTTGGGCGGTTTCACGCGGGCGCCGCCATTGACCTCATCATAGCCTTTGCGGCCCGCCTCTGCCTGGGCGATCAGGTCGCGGATCTTGGCGGCCTGGCTGTTGCCCCGGAGGATGTTCGGTGCGGGCGAGGCCGGTTCGTCCGGGGTGCGTTCCGGCAGCGGGGCAAAGAAACTATGCCGTTGGCCACCGCCAAAGAGGCTGCCGCCGTGGGCGGGGGTGATGGGCGCAGAGCGTGTGGTCACGAAGGGTGTACGCCCCGAGGTGTCCCCCGCAGGGGCAAAGAGCGAGGCGGATTGCGCGGGCAGGCGCGCGGGCAGGACCAGCAGGCACAGCAGGATCAGGCAGCGTATCGGGAACATTCTGTTCTCATCTTCCATTCGCGCCGGACTTTGCCTGCCAGAGGTTGAGATTCCATTGCCCCGCGCCCGGCGGCGCGGTAAAGCGCGGCCATGTCACAGATCCGTTCGCTGTTCGCCACCCGCCTGTATCACGCCAAACTCTCGGAATTCGATCCACAGATCGATCCGTCAGAGCTGGAGTCGTCCTGCTATTCCATCGCCGAGGATGACGAAGCCGGGCAGGAGTGGTGCGAGAGCGAGGGCTATCCCGGCTACACCTCTTATGCCTCGCTGACGGACCTGCCGTGGCGCTTTCCGATCTTTGCCGAGCTGGTGAAAGCGCTGGACCGGCACGTGGCCGCCTTTGCACAGGATCTGGAGTTCGACCTTGGGGACAAGGCGCTGGTGCTGGAGGATATCTGGATCAACATCCTGCCCGAGGGCGGCACCCATTCCAGCCATATCCACCCGCATTCGGTGATCTCTGGGACGACCTATGTGGCGATGCCAGAGGGGGCCTCGGCGTTGAAGCTGGAGGACCCGAGGCTGGCGATGATGATGGCCGCACCCACCCGCAAGAAGGGGTGCCGCGAGGAGTTGCGCAGCTTTGTCTACCTTGCGCCCGAGGTGGGCGACGTGGCGCTGTGGGAAAGCTGGCTGCGGCATGAGGTGCCGATGAACATGGCCGAGGACAACCGGGTTTCGGTCAGTTTCAACTACAAGTGGGAGTGAGCCTGCTCCCCCGTCGTGCTGCCGTGTTTTCAGGCGGTTACGCGCCGGATCCTGCCTGACACCCGACGATATCCTCAATCTGCGAGAAATTGCGACATGATTCCGGTGGTGAAGCGCCGGGATTCTTTACCGCCGTCGGAGAGCATGTGACCCGAGGCGAACCAAGGGGGCCACATGGAAATGCAAACGAATTCAGCCGCGATGACGCATGTCCCGCGCAGTCAAGACATGACCGCAGGATCCGGATCGCGCGGGAAATCCGCACAATCGGTGGGGCATCAGGCCAAGGGGCTGGTTGCGGCGCGATGCTGGGGGACGCATGACTGTCGATCCCAGGGCGCCACCGCATCGGGCATCGCACGCGGCATCGAAACCGGGCAGGGCGCGGTCGAGGCGCTGTATGTCAATGTCTCCTACACCGTGGTGGCGACCTCTCTGACGATGGCAGCAGGCGAAAGCGGCGCGGCAGAGGTGGCCCCGGTGGCCAGCGGATCCGACCCCGAGACAACCGAGATTGCTGTGTCGCCAGAGGTCGCGCCGACCGTGGTGCCGACGGATGAAGTGGCCGATGGGCCGGAGGATGTGCCGGAGGAGGGGGGCAACACGGGGTATGTGTCGGGCGGTGCGGCCTCTGCATATTATCTTCAGGCGCAGGTCAGCTATATGTCCGCCAGCATCGCGCTGGAACTGCTGCGCTGAGCGGTGTGATGCGCGGTGATCGGTCAGACACCGCCTGCGGCGCGCTGATCGACGGGGGATTTCCGGGCGGCCAGTGTCTGGGCGATCCGCGCCCGCAGGGTGCTTGCCGGGATAGGCTTTGCCAGCACCAGATCGACGGCATCCAGATCGGACCTGTCCTGCAGGTTGGCCAGTCCGGTCAGCAGGATCGTCGCCGTATCGGGTGAGGTGGCCTTGACCCGGTTGGCAATGTCGACACCGGTGGAGTCGCCGGGGATGAAGTTGTCCAGCAGGGCAAGGTCGAACTGCGTTGCCTCGATGGCTTCCAGCGCCTCGGCGGCATTGCGCGCCGCAGTGACCCTGAAGCCCCAGCTTTTGAGATTGCGCTGGACCAGTGCGCGCAGTGCATTTTCGTCCTCGAGAAGGAGAATGTGCACGGCGTTCGAATGCAGCGGGATCGAGGCGGCGTCCTGCCGCGTGCCGGTGTCTACATGCAGCGAGACCGGGAAATCGAGGTGAACCTCTGTCCCGTGCCCTTCCTGGGATTCAATTGCAAGGTCGCCGCCCAGCTGCCGCATGAAACCTGCGGCCATCGACAGGCCAAGCCCGGACCCGCTGGCGCGCGGCTTGGTGGTGAAAAACGGGTCTGTCACGCGGGCCAGGATCTGCGGCGCGATGCCCGCTCCGTCATCGCGGATCGACAGGCGGATCATCGTGGGATGCGCGGCCCGATCGCCATTGCCTGTCCCCGGAGGCGTCCAGCGTTCGGCGCGAATCTCGATCTGGCCGCCTTCGCGGACGGCATCGCGGGCGTTGATCAGGATGTTGATGATGACCGACTGCAGCTTGTCCTTGTCGGCAAAAATCGGCAGCGGATCGTCGTCCCGGGTCACGGTCATCGTGGCCTTTTGCAGCAGGGTCCGCTCGAACAGCGTCGCGGCGCGGGTGATTTCCTCACCAAGGTCCAGCGCCACCGGGCGGATCGCCGCCTTTTGCGCGAAGTTGAGCAGGCTCTGGGTCAGCGCGCCGCCGCGCCGGGCCGCCGTGACGATTTCCTCCAGGAACTCTCCGGTCTCGGCCAGCGGGACACCGGCCTGCAGCATTTCGGCATTGCCCATGACGATGGCAAGGATGTTGTTGAAATCATGGGCGACTCCGGCGGTCAACTCACCCAGGGCCTCCAGCCGTCCGGCCTGTGCGCGGCGTTCTTCCGCAAGTCGGGTTTCGGTGACATCGAGGCTGCTGCCAAGCCCCCGGACGATCTGGCCGTCCTCGTCGCGGTCGGGGGCGACCACCTCGCGGATGTAGCCAATGCTGTGATCCGGTCGGTAAAAGCGGTATTCCATCTCGATGGTTTCGCCCTGCATGAGCCGGCCATAAGCCTCGCGGATCAGGTTCCGGTCATCGGGGTAGATCATCGTCATCTCACCGCCCAGCCCGGTCACGGTCTTGATGAAATCCGGGGGTGATTGGCCAAAGATCGCGGCATGGCGGGTCGAGCAGACCTCGACCGTAGAGGAGCGGACATTGAACACGAAATAGCCCAGCTGTGCGATGCGGGCGGCCTGTTCCAACATCACCTCATGCGGCTTGGCGTCACGGCCTATCTGTGTGTAAAGGGCATCGTCGTCCCTAGGCGCCTGATCCGTCATGCCTGCCCTTGTTTCTGTCGGCTTTGCACGCGCAGTATATTGAGCCGTTGCTGATCCAATCAAGTTGCCAAACCGTGTCAGTCCTGAACGGGATTTTGGGTGTTGCTTTGACCCGGTTTTGGGCCTATACGGCGCGCTCATCCACGGACTCCACCGGAATCAGGGTGACCCTGCGTGCCTGCAGGCAGGGGCCTACCGGTGATGTTGTATAAAGAGGAGAGGCGCATGAACGCCCACGAACTCCGTGACAAGACCCCGGACGAACTCCGGGATCAGCTTGTCCAATTGAAGAAGGAGGCCTTCAACCTCCGTTTCCAGGCGGCCACCGGCCAGATGGAAAACACTTCGCGTATGCGTCAGGTCCGCCGTGACGTGGCCCGCGTGAAGACTGTCCTGAATGAAAAAGCCGCTGCTGCGGCCTCGACTGCGGAGGCGTAACGCATGCCCAAGCGTATCCTGCAAGGCACCGTGACCTCCACGGCCAACAAGCAGACGGTGACCGTCCAGATCGTTCGCCGCTTCAAGCACCCGGTTCTTCAGAAGACGATCAAGAAGTCCAAGAAGTACCGCGCCCACGACGAACACGAGCAGTTCAATGTCGGCGACAGCGTGCGCATCATCGAATGCGCGCCCAAGTCGAAAACCAAACGCTGGGAGGTTCTGGTCGATCAGCCCGCAGAGGCCTGAGACCGGACTTTTCCGCTTTGATCGAAACCCGGGGGCCAACAACAGAACAGCCTCCGAAGGTCGGGAGAAACCATAATGATCCAGATGCAGACCAATCTGGATGTCGCTGACAATTCCGGAGCCCGGAAAGTTCAGTGCATCAAGGTCCTCGGCGGTTCGCACCGTCGCTATGCATCGGTCGGCGATATCATCGTCGTCTCGGTGAAAGAGGCCATTCCGCGCGGCCGCGTGAAAAAGGGTGACGTCCGCAAGGCTGTCGTCGTGCGCACCGCCAAGGAAGTTCGCCGTGAAGACGGCACCTCGATCCGCTTTGACCGCAACGCCGCCGTGATCCTCGGGAACAACGGTGAGCCGGTTGGTACCCGTATTTTCGGGCCGGTCGTGCGTGAGCTGCGTGCCAAGAACTTCATGAAGATCATCTCGCTCGCCCCGGAGGTGCTGTAAGATGGCTGCCAAGCTGAAAAAGGGTGACAAGGTCATGGTCCTGTCCGGCAAGGACAAGGGCAAGACCGGACAGATCACCACTGTCATGCCGAAAGAAGGCAAGGCGATTGTCGAAGGTGTGAACATCGCGATCCGTCACACCCGCCAGAGCCAGACGAGCCAGGGCGGCCGCATGCCGAAGGCCCTGCCGGTCGATATCAGCAACCTTGCGTTCGTCGATGCCAACGGCAAGCCGACCCGCGTGGGTTTCCGCATGGAAGGCGACAAGAAAGTCCGCTTTGCCAAGACCACGGGGGACGTGATCGATGCTTGATACCGCGACCTACACACCGCGCCTGAAGGCCGAATACAACGGCAAGATCAAGGCGGCGATGAAAGAGCAGTTCGCCTACAAGAACGACATGCAGATCCCGCGTCTGGAAAAAATCGTTCTGAACATCGGCTGCGGCGCCGAGGCGGTCCGTGACTCCAAGAAGGCCAAATCGGCCATCGAGGACCTGACCAAGATCGCCGGCCAGCAGGCCGTCGGCACCAAGGCCAAGCATTCCCACGCGCCGTTCCGTCTGCGCGAAGGCATGATCATCGGCGCCAAGGTCACCCTGCGTGACGTGCGTATGTATGAATTCCTTGACCGCCTGGTCACCATCGCGATGCCGCGTATCCGCGACTTCCGTGGTGTGAAGGCAGCTTTTGACGGCCGCGGCAACTTTGCCACCGGTCTGAAAGAGCACATCGTGTTCCCCGAGATCGAGTTCGACAAGGTCGACGAAGTCTGGGGCATGGACATCATCATCACCACCAACGCCAAGGATTTTGGCGAGCACACCGCTGACGAGCAGGCGAAAGCCCTGCTGGCTCAGTTCAACATGCCGTTCACCAAGGCGTAAAAGGAGCAAGACATGGCGAAAAAATCCATGATCGAGCGCGAGAAGAAGCGCGAGCGCCTGGTGGCCCGGTATGCCGCCAAGCGCGCTGAACTGAAAGAAATCGCGACCGACGAATCGAAGTCGATGGAAGAGCGTTTCAAGGCACGGCTCAAGCTGGCCAAACTGCCGCGCAATTCCTCGCCCACACGGCTGCACAATCGTTGCCAGCTGACGGGTCGTCCGCACGCTTACTATCGTAAGCTTAAGATCAGCCGGATCATGCTGCGCGAGCTTGGCTCGAACGGCAAGTTGCCCGGCGTCGTGAAATCGAGCTGGTAAGGGAGGGTATCTAGATGAACGATCCTATCGGCGATATGCTCACCCGGATCCGCAACGCGCAGATGCGCGGCAAGTCCACCGTTTCCACGCCGGCCTCCAAGCTGCGCGCCTGGGTTCTGGACGTGCTGGCGGACGAAGGCTACATCCGCGGCTATGAAAAGGGCACCGGCACCGACGGTCACCCGACGCTGGAAATCAGCCTGAAATACTTCGATGGCACTCCTGTCATTCGCGAGGTCAAGCGGGTTTCGAAGCCCGGCCGCCGCGTCTACATGAGCGTCAAGGACATCCCGCAGGTCCGTCAGGGCCTGGGCGTGTCGATTGTCTCCACCCCCAAGGGTGTGATGTCGGACGCAAACGCACGCGCAGCCAACGTCGGCGGCGAAGTGCTTTGCACCGTGTTCTAAGGAGGCCTGAAACATGTCTCGTATTGGTAAGAAGCCGGTCGAACTGCCCTCGGGCGTGTCCGCCAGCATCTCGGGCCAGACCATCGAAGTGAAGGGTCCGAAAGGCACCCAGAGCTTTACGGCCACCGACGATGTGACGATCACTGTCGAAGACAACGCCGTCACCGTCACGCCGCGCGGCAAATCCAAGCGCGCGCTGCAGCAGTGGGGGATGTCGCGGACTGTCGTGGCGAACCTGGTGCACGGTGTGCAGAACACCTTCAAGAAGGAACTCGAAATTCAGGGCGTCGGTTACCGTGCTCAGCTGGCAGGCAAGGTCCTGAAGCTGAACCTCGGCCTGTCGCACGACGTGAACTTCGAAATTCCCGACGGCATCACCGTCACCTGCCCGAAGCCCACCGAGATCATCGTCGAGGGGCACGACAATCAGCAGGTGGGCCAGGTCGCGGCCAATATCCGCGACTGGCGTCGGCCGGAGCCGTACAAGGGGAAGGGTATCCGCTATAAGGGCGAGTACATCTTCCTCAAGGAAGGCAAGAAGAAGTAAGGATCGGGAACATGGCAAACAACAAACGTCAACTGTTCCTCAAGCGCCGTCTGCGCGTCCGGAACAAACTTCGCAAGGTGAATGCAGGCCGCGTGCGGCTCAGCGTGCACCGTTCGAACAAGAACATCTCGGTCCAGCTGATCGACGACGTGGCAGGCCGTACTCTGGCCGCTGCATCCTCGCTCGAGCCGAGCCTGGGTGTTGTTGGAAAGAACAACGTGGAAGCCGCAGCCAAGGTGGGGTCGGCCATTGCCGAGCGCGCCAAGGCAGCCGGTGTCGAAGAAGCTTACTTCGACCGTGGCGGTTTCCTCTTCCACGGCAAGGTGAAAGCCCTGGCCGACGCCGCCCGCGAAGGTGGCCTGAAGATCTAAGGATCCAAGTAAGGTGTGCCCTCCGGGCGCACCTTCTTTTGCAGGCGGAAACGCCTCGATGATCGAGGGGCCGTAACGGCCGACTGCGATTGAGACAATTCGGTGCTCTTGGGCACCACGAGATAAAGGAATGCCTGATGGCAGAACGTGATAACAACCGTGGCGGTGGCCGCGGCCGCCGCGAAGAGCAGGCGCCCGAGTTCGCCGATCGCCTTGTCGCGATCAACCGTGTGTCCAAGACCGTCAAAGGCGGTAAGCGTTTTGGCTTTGCCGCGCTTGTCGTTGTCGGCGACCAGAAGGGCCGCGTTGGTTTTGGCAAGGGTAAGGCCAAGGAGGTCCCCGAGGCCATCCGCAAGGCGACCGAGCAAGCCAAGCGCAAGATGATCCGCGTTCCCCTGAAAGAGGGCCGCACCCTGCACCACGACGCCAAGGGCCATGCTGGCGCCGGCAAGATCGTGATGCGGACCGCGCCTCAGGGTACCGGTATCATCGCCGGTGGTCCGATGCGTGCCGTGTTCGAGATGCTGGGCATCCAGGACGTCGTCGCCAAGTCGACCGGTTCGCAGAACCCCTACGCGATGATCCACGCCACGCTTGACGCGCTGCGTAACCAGCAGTCGCCGCGTAACGTGGCGCAGCGTCGCGGCAAGAAAGTGGCAGACATCCTGCCCAAGCGTGACGAAGCCCCGGCAGCCGAAGCCGCCGCGACCGAGGAGGCCTGATCCATGGCAAAGACCATCGTCGTCAAGCAGATCGGCTCGCCGATCCGCCGCCCGGAAATCCAGCGCAAGACGCTGATCGGCCTGGGCCTGAACAAGATGCACAAGACCCGTGAGCTGGAGGATACACCTTCGGTCCGCGGCATGATCCGCAAGATCCCGCATCTGGTCGAGATCGTCGAAGAGCGCGGCTGAACCGCCCTCACGACCGTGAATTCGAGAAAAGCCCCCGGCCCTGCCGCGGGGCTTTTTTCGTGCGCTGATGCGTGGCGATGGTTCGCAGATGCACATGAGGTTTCGAAAAGTTCAATTTGTCGCAAGCGTTTGGCGCGCTACTCTTTCGGACAGGTTCAACGATGGAGCGCAAGCCATGACCCTCAACCGCCGCACTTTCCTGTCCACCGCCGCCGCCGCAGGCACCATCACGGTGCTGCCCTTTGCGGGCCGCGCCGGGCGGCATCTGCCAAACGAGTTCAAGACCTCTCAGGGCACGCTGCTGGTGCATCCCGTGCACCACGCCTCTATCGTGATGGAAACGCCGATCGGAACACTTTACGTGGACCCGGTTGGCGAGGCTTCGGAATATGCCGATCACCCCGAGGCCGACCTTATCCTGATCACGCACCAGCACGGCGATCACTACAACGCCGACGTGCTGAACGCGATCAAGGGTGAGAACACCCAGATGCTGACCAACCCGGCGGTGTTCGACATGCTGCCGGAAGAGTTGAAGGCCAACACGAAGACGCTGGCCAATGGCGACAGCGCCAGCCTGACCGGCCTGCAGGTGGATGCGATCCCGGCCCACAACCTGACTGCGGACCGCATGAATTTTCACCCCAAGGGGCGCGACAACGGTTATGTGCTGACGATGGACGATTTCCGTGTCTACGTCTCGGGCGACACCGAGGACGTGCCTGAAATGCGCGCGCTCGAAGGTATCAACCTGGCCTTTGTCTGCATGAACCTGCCCTTTACCATGGACGCGGCGACGGCGGCGGATGCGGTGCGCGAGTTCAAACCGGATTTCGTCTATCCCTATCACTATCGCGGCCGCGACGGCGGAACGCAGGATCCGGCGATGTTCGCCGAGATGGTGGGCGATATGTCCACGGTGAAGATGGGCGACTGGTACAAACCCGGCGAACTGGGCTGATCCTGTACCGATAGACGAAGCAGCGAGAAGGGCGGCCCGGGCCGCCCTTTTTCAATGCCCCTCCCAGCGCAGCATGTAGCGGATCGCCATATCCAGTCCCTCCGCCGGTCCGCGCAGGGGCGGCTTGCCCCAAGGCTCAACGGCTGTGTAGGCCGGGGGTGTCCAGCCGGTGAAACCCTTGGACGGGATCGGTGCCGGTCCCCGTGGCCAGCCCGACTCCGATCACAAGGAAGAACCCCGCCGCCGCGCCGGCAGCTGCGCCACCAAGATCAGGACCAATGATAGCAGGAGGCTGGAAGGGGATTTCATCCCTTATCCTAACTGGATCGGCGAATTGGGTCAGGACCGGAATACCCGCCCCTTGCCAGCCTTGCCGTCGGCGCGCAGGATGGTGTGGGGAGGACAGACAATGCTGGATATCGCGGGGTTCGACCTCAACAGCATCGGGCCGGAGTTCATCGAAAACCCGCATCCGGTGCTGCACCGGTTGCGCGCCCAGGACCCGGTGCATCGCAACATGGATGGGTCTGTCTACCTGACGCGCCATGACGATTGCCTGAAGGTCTATCAGAGCCGCGACATGCTGTCGGACAAGACCGAGGCCTTTGGCGAGAAATTCGGGCGCTGCCCGCTGTACACCCATCACACGACCTCGCTGATATTCAACGACCCGCCGTATCACACTGTGGTGCGCAAGCTGATCGCAGGGGCCTTTACCCCGCGCAAGCTGGCCGAGTTCGAGCCGCTGATCGAAGAGATCGTGGACCGGCTGCTGGACCGGGTCGAGGATCTGGGAGAACTGGACCTGATCGAGGATTTCGCCAAGGTCCTGCCGACCGAGATCATTTCCTTCATGTTGGGCATCCCAGAGGAATACCGGTCCAGGCTGCGGGGCTATTCGCTGTCGATCCTTGGCGCGCTGGACCCGGTGGTGCCGCCAGAACGGCTGGCCGCGGGCAACGCCGCGGTCGCGGAATTCGGTGAGGTCCTGAACGATCTGATCAACCACCGCCGCGCCAACCGCGACGGCGCGCATCAGGGCGAGGTTCTGGAGGCGTTGATCTTTGGCGAGCATGAAGGACGGCGGTTGACGCAGGAAGAGTTAATCCAGAACTGCATTTTCCTGCTGAACGCCGGACACGAGACGACAACCAGTTTTGTCGGCAATTCGGTCGGCCTGTTGCTGGACAACCCGGACCAACACCGGTTGCTGATGGAGGACCCCGCCCTGATCAATGGCGCGGTCGAGGAAAGCCTGCGCGTCGAAAGCCCCCTGCAGATCGGCAATCGCCTTGCCGGAGAGGACATCGAATTGTCGACCGGGGTGCTGCCCAAGGGGACCTATATCCACACCTCGATCGCGGCGGCAAACCGCGATCCGGAGGTCTTTCCGGACCCCGACCGGGTGGACATCACGCGCAGGCCCAACCGGCATATCGCCTTCATCACCGGCATCCACGTCTGCCTTGGCGCGACGCTGGCCCGGGTCGAAGGCCGGATCGCACTTGGCAAATTCGTAGAGCGGTTCCCGAAGCTGGCCGACAACGGGCCGCGCACGCGGGTGCCGCTGGCGCGGTTCCGGGGCTATGCCACCTTGCCGGTGCGCGTGCGATGAGCGACGCGCCGCAGGTCGATCTGGACCCCGCCGCGCTGACCGCAGACCCCTATCCGATCCTGTCACGCCTACAGGCGGAGACACCGATTGCCCATGTCCCGCAGCTGGGCGCGACGCTGATCACCCGGCGCGATGTGATCTACACACAGGAAAAGCGCATCGATGTCTTTTCCTCGCATCAGCCGCAGGGGCTGATGACGCGGCTGATGGGGGAAAACATGATGCGTAAGGACGGTGAGGCGCATGCCGCCGAGCGCCGCGCCACCTTTCCCGCCTTCAGCCCGCGTACGGTTCGGGACCGCTGGCTGAGCCGGTTTCGCGCCTCTGCAGAAGAGATCTTGGCAGAGGTGCAGCCGAAAGGGCGCTGCGATCTGGTGCGAGACTATGCCATGCGCCTGTCAGGAGAGGCGCTGCGCGTCATCACCGGGGTGCAGGGGCTGAGCTGGCAAGAGATCGACGCCACCAGTCAGGCGATGATCGACGGGATCGCCAATTACACCGGCGATCCGGGGATCGAGGCACGTTGTCAGGCGGCCACGGCACGGATCGACGCGGCCATCGAGTCGCAACAGGACGATCCGCCGGAGTTGTCCCTGCTGGATGTGCAACTGAAGGCAGGTCTGCCCATGGCCTCCATCAAGGCCAATATCAAGCTGGCGATTTCCGGAGGTCAGAACGAGCCGCGCGATGTCATTGCCGGCTGCGTATGGGCGCTGCTGACGCATCCCGAACAACGTGCGCTGATCCGCGAGGGCGCGGCAAGCTGGCGCAATGCCTTCGAGGAGTACGCCCGCTGGATCGCTCCCATCGGCATGAGCCCGCGCGAGGTGGCGCGGCGGGACGTGGTAGAGGGCGTGCGTTTCGATCCCGGTGACCGGGTGTTCCTGATGTTCGGCATCGGAAATCGCGATCTGCGGGTCTTTGACCGGCCAGAGGTCTTCGACATTTTGCGGGACACCGGGCCCAGCCTGGCCTTTGGCGCCGGGCCGCATTTCTGCGCCGGGGCGGCGGCCTCCCGCGCCCTGATCGCCGAGGTGGCGCTGCCCCTTTTGTTCGAGGCGCTGCCGGGACTGAAGCTGAACGGAGAGGTGGCCTTTACCGGTTGGGCCTTCCGGGGGCCAAAGGCGGTGCCGGTGACCTGGTAGGACACCGACCCGCATCGCCGGGCCCTGGTTTCTTCTCTTTGAAAATACCGCCGGGGGTGAATGGACCGCAGGTCCAGAGGGGGCAGCGCCCCCTCCTGCCACGTGTTGTGACTCAGGCCGCCTTGCGACGGTTCTTGCTGCGGCGCGGGCGCCCGGACTTGGCCGCGCCCTCCTGACGGAAACCACCGCCGCCGCCACCGCCGCCATTGCGTCGGCCACGACCGCCGCCGCCGCCACCACCGCGAGACGGCTTCTTCTCGCCTTCCCATTCCTCGCCGCTGGCCACCGCGATGTCGCGGCCCATCAGCTTTTGAATGGCGCGGAATTCGCCCATTTCCGTCGGTGCGCAATAGGCCACGGCGGTGCCGTCACGGCCCGCGCGGGCGGTCCGCCCGATGCGGTGGACATAGTTGTCGGCCACGTTGGGCAGGTCATAGTTGTAGACATAGCGGACAGAGGGGATGTCGATCCCGCGCGCCGCCACGTCCGTGGCCACCAGCACCGTCAATTCGCCTTGGCGGAAGGCGCTGAGGGCGCGGTCGCGCTGGCCCTGGCTCTTGTTGCCGTGAATGGAACCGGCGGCAAAGCCTTTGGCCTCGAGGTGCTTCTTGAGCTTCTCGGCACCGTGCTTGGTGCGCGAAAAGACCAGCGCGGCCTCGGTCCGGTGTTTGTCCAGATGATCCACCAGCATCGACGTCTTGTGCGCCTGTTCGACGAAGTGCACGCTCTGATCGATTTTTTCGATTGGCTTGCCGGGGGGCGATGCCTCGATCCGGATCGGATCCTTGAGGTAGGCGCTGGCGATTTCGGCCATCTGTTTCGGCATGGTGGCCGAGAACAGCATGGTCTGACGCTGAGCGGGCAGCAGCTTGGCGATCTGGCGCAGGGCATGGATGAACCCGAGGTCCAGCATCTGGTCCGCTTCGTCCAGCACAAGGAATTCCGTCTGGTCAAGGTGAACGGCCTTGCGTTCCAGCAGGTCGATCAACCGGCCCGGGGTGGCGACCAGCAGGTCGGTGCCCTTGGTCAGCCGTTGCGCCTGACCGTTCAGCGACGCGCCGCCAACCACAAGGGTGACGCGCACGTGGGTGCCTTCAGCATAGGCGCGCAGGTTGTCGAGGATCTGCTTGGCCAGTTCGCGCGTGGGCGCAAGGATCAGGCCGCGCGCCGATTTGGGCGCGGCGCGGCCCTGCATCCGCATCAGGGCGGTCAGCAGCGGCAGGCCAAAGGCGGCGGTCTTGCCGGTGCCGGTCTGGGCAAGGCCCATCACGTCGCGGCCGTTCATGGCGTGCGGGATGGCCTGTGTCTGGATCGGTGTGGGATTGGTGATGTTTAGTGCGGCCAGGTTGGCCGAGAGGCGGGGCGGCAGCCCCAGCATGTCGAAATCCAAGAGATATTCCTTGTTGCGCAAAATGCGCGTGATGGCCCGACGCGAGGATCGCGCACGGACGCAATGGGGAACCGCAAACACCAGCCGAGCGCCGCATGCGCAAGGCCTGTCGCGGGTCTGGACCCATGCGTGATGTGGGAGCCATGTCAGGATGAATGCCGTGCGGATCATAAAATCCGTCTGCCCCGCTCACGCGGCGGGTGCGGCACTGGGATGGCATATGCGCGCCGCGACGCAGAAAGTCAAGGCTTCAGGCGCGGATGGACCCCTGAATGGTCCCGGACGGCATCCGGGGGAGCGGTGCAAGACGCAGCGCAAGGGCTTCGCGTTCCATTCGTTCCCTGCGGTAGCCAAGCGCCATCGCGGCAAGGATCGCGCAGTACAGGGCCAGCAAATAGACCGGGTAGGCCAGCAGGACCACGGACCATTCCCCGACGGCGAGACTGCCCAACAGGGCAGAGACGGCGGAGAGGATCCAGCAGGCGGCGGTTTCCGTGCGCGGTGCGCGGTAGGTCTTGATCACCGTGAGGGCGCCGCCAAGCGCGCTGATCGCGATGGCAATGGCCAGCGCATAGACCGCGTCCTCGGTATAGCTCCACAGGATCAGCCCCGCCCCGGCACAGGCATAGACCAGCAGGTCACCGGGATGGAACAGGCTGCCCATGCCAAAGCGGATCGCCAGCAGAAAGATCAGGACCGTCTCGGCGGTTTCGGTGGCGACGAAGAAGAGAGAGGCCTCTGCGCCTTTTTCGATGTTGGACAGCAGGCAGATGCCGGAAAGGACCGACCAGATAAGCCATGTGGAGCGCATCGGCCGTGTCGCGCCGGTCAGCATGTCGCGGATATACGGCAGGCAGGCCAGGTTGCTTACCACGATCGAGGCAATGCCCAGGGTCAAAAGCCAGTCTTCGGTCAGGGTCATCGGACGGTCTCCGGGTCTGGACGCCGTAAATTTGCGTCCTGTCGGCAGCGTGCCCGCCCAAGCCTGTCCGGACCATTCAGGGAATCCCGACCGTAAGGTTTTCCCTACCCGAACGGTGCGCGGCCAGATCGCGACGCGAAGGCTTGTCTTGGCTCCATGCTGCCGCTATACGCCCCCGGTGGTCCCAGTGACCCGATTCACAATCAAGAAAAGCCGTGGTTGGCCCTGTTCACGCTTCGGGGGCCACATCCGGCAATGGAGAAGCGACATGAAACTGAATGAACTGCGCGACAATCCCGGCGCAACCAAGACCAAGAAACGCGTCGGCCGCGGCCCCGGTTCGGGTAAAGGCAAGATGGGTGGCCGTGGTATCAAGGGTCAGAAATCGCGTTCGGGTGTGGCCATCAATGGCTACGAAGGCGGCCAGATGCCGCTGTACCAGCGCCTGCCCAAGCGTGGCTTCAACAAGCCGAACCGCAAGTCCTATGCCGTCGTGAACCTGGGCCTGATCCAGAAATTCGTCGACGCGGGCAAGCTGGACGCTGCCAGCATCAACGAAGAAACGCTGGTTTCCTCGGGTCTGGTGCGCCGTCAGCTGGACGGGATTCGCGTTCTGGCCAAGGGTGAAGTGACCGGTGCCCTGACGATCAACGTCACCGGCGCGTCGAAGGCCGCAGTCGAAGCCGTTGCAGGCAAGGGCGGTTCGCTGACCGTCGCCGCGGCAGCCTCGGAATAACGCCCGCGCCGCTTCTGCGGCGTAATCGTGACTTGTGAGCGGCGGCTTAGCCGCTTACATGTCCAGCAGTTTTCCAATGCGCGCCGCCCGACGGAAAACCGTCAGGGCGGCGTTTTAGCGAAAAGAGAGATCCGCATGGTATCCGCAGCAGAGCAAATGGCCGCCAACACAAGCTGGGCGGCGCTTGGCAAAGCAACCGACCTGCGCAATCGCATCTTCTTTACCCTGGCACTTCTGATCGTCTACCGCCTTGGCACCTACATCCCGGTTCCCGGGATCGACGGCGCCGCGTTGCGGGAATTCGTCGAAGCGGCGGGGCAGGGCGTTGCGGGCATGGTGTCGATGTTCACCGGCGGCGCGCTGGGACGCATGGGGATCTTTGCGTTGGGCATCATGCCCTACATTTCGGCCTCGATCATGGTGCAGCTTCTGACGGCCATGGTGCCGGCGCTGGAGCAGCTCAAGAAAGAGGGCGAACAGGGCCGCAAGAAGATCAACCAGTACACCCGCTACGGCACCGTGGCGCTGGCGATCATCCAGTCCTACGGTCTGGCCGTCAGCCTGGAGGCCGGCGATCTGGTGACCGACCCGGGCTGGTATTTCCGCGCATCCTGCATGATCACGCTGGTCGGCGGCACCATGTTCCTGATGTGGCTGGGTGAACAGATCACCGCGCGCGGCATCGGCAACGGTATTTCCCTGATCATCTTCGTCGGCATCATCGCCGAGGTGCCCGCAGCTCTGGCGCAGTTCTTTGCCTCGGGCCAGTCGGGCGCGATCAGCCCGGCGGTGATCGTCGGCGTGATCCTGATGGTGGTGGGGGTGATCACCTTCGTGGTCTTCATGGAGCGCGCCCTGCGCAAGATCACCATCCAGTATCCGCGCCGCCAGGTCGGCATGAAGATGACTGAGGCGCAGTCGAGCCACCTGCCGGTCAAGGTCAACCCGGCGGGCGTGATCCCGGCGATCTTTGCCTCTTCGCTGCTGCTGTTGCCGGTGACGATCTCGACCTTCTCGGGCGGCGACAGCGCCAGCCCGATCATGTCGACGATCCTTGCCTACTTTGGCCCCGGACAGCCGCTGTACCTGCTGTTCTTCGGCGCGATGATCGTCTTCTTCGCCTATTTCTATACCTTCAACGTCTCGTTCAAACCCGATGACGTTGCCGACAACCTCAAGAACCAGAACGGCTTTGTCCCCGGCATCCGCCCGGGCAAGAAGACGGCGGAATATCTGGAATACGTGGTCAACCGTGTGCTGGTGTTGGGGTCCCTGTACCTGACGGCGGTTTGCCTTCTGCCGGAAATCCTGCGCGCCCAATACGCGATTCCCTTCTACTTTGGCGGCACTTCGGTTCTGATCGTGGTCAGCGTGACCATGGACACCATTCAACAGGTCCAGAGCCACCTCTTGGCACATCAGTACGAAGGTCTTATTCAGAAATCGCAACTGCGCGGTAAGGGTAAGGGCCGCAAGAAACGGGGAGCGCCGGCGCGTCGATGAACATCATACTATTGGGACCGCCGGGGGCGGGGAAGGGTACGCAGGCGCGTATTCTGGAGGAGACCCGCGGTCTGGTGCAGCTGTCCACCGGGGACATGCTGCGCGAAGCCAAGGACAGCGGCACCGAAATGGGCAAGATCGTCGCTGACGTGATGGCGCGCGGTGAACTGGTCACGGATGAGATCGTGATCGGCCTGATCCGTGAAAAGCTGCAGACGGTCAAAGCGCCGGGCTTCATCTTTGACGGCTTCCCGCGCACGCTGGCACAGGCGGACGCCCTGGGCGAGCTGCTGGCCGAGATGGGCCAGTCGCTGGACAAGGTGATCGAGCTGCGTGTCGACGATGAGGCACTGGTGGCGCGGATCACCGCGCGCTCGACCTGCGCCAACTGCGGTGAGGTCTACAACGACAACACCAAGCCGATCCCGGCGGATGGCGTCTGCACCTCTTGCGGCAAAACGGCGGAATTCAAGCGCCGCGCCGACGACAACGAGGACAGCCTGCGCACGCGTCTGATGGCATATTACAAGCAGACCTCGCCTCTGGTCGGCTACTACTATGCCAAGGGCATCCACGCCGCGACGGACGGCATGGGCGAGATCGACAACGTCCAGTCCGGCATTGCTGCCTTGATGGACAGCTAAGTCAAATCGGCTGTTGCTTTTGAAACCCGCGCTTCGGTGCGGGTTTTTTCTTGTCTGGAAGACAGGCGGTCAGGACGGCTGAGCCGGGTCCTGGGAAATGGATCTGAGCCTGGCAATCAGGTTGAGAAAGTCGGCGTCATCGTCAGGCATGAAGTTGACCAGCGAGGCGGCCAGAACGTCATCGCGCGCGACATAGCCCATCGACCACTCCGGGAAGCTGCGGTCGGAAACCGAGCGGCGGACGATGTGGCGGATCCCCTTGTGGCGGGGGTCCTTCCGAATGCTCTCGAAAAGGGTCATGACCGCGTCTTCGGGCCCTTCCAGAATCTGGGCAAAGCGATGTTGCGCGCGCAGGAGAAAGCCGGTTACCCCCGACTGCGGGTTCTTGGTCCGGGCCACGTCCAGGATCTCGGTATCCGTCTTGGCGCCGCTTGGATGGAGCGCCTCGCTGGTGTAGTAGAGCTGAATAATTTGCATGGGTCGGCCGTCGTTCCGGGGGTGTTTCACCTGTGCAAAGCACATGACGCAAAAGCGGCCTCTTGCGCAAGGGGGCGGGCCGGCATTGCAGGGGTTGACCGCGGTCCGGAAAACTCATACCCACTCGCATCTCGACACGAGAATCAATCACGCCTGCCGGGCACGCCCGGTTGGCAGACCACCTGATCAGCTCGGGCCCGGCGGCGGACAAGCCTCGGGCCTCATGTTGTGAAAAAAGGGCCTGGAGCTACGGGCTCGCAACGAAAAGGAATATGGACTTGGCACGTATTGCCGGCGTCAACATCCCGACCCACAAACGCGTTCCGATCGCGTTGACCTACATTCACGGCATTGGCCCGGCCATTGCCAAGGAAATCTGCGCAGCGACCAACATCGACGCAACGCGCCGTGTGAACGAACTGAGCGATGCCGAAGTGCTTGCCGTTCGTGAATACATCGACGCGAACCTGACCGTCGAAGGCGACCTGCGCCGCGATGTTCAGATGAACATCAAGCGCCTGATGGACCTTGGCTGCTACCGCGGCCTGCGTCATCGCCGCAATCTCCCGGTGCGCGGTCAGCGCACGCACACCAACGCTCGCACGCGCAAAGGCCCCGCAAAGGCCATTGCAGGCAAGAAGAAGTAAGGGAGACACACGGATATGGCACGTGATACGCGCCGCGCAGGCGGCAAGAAAAAGGTCTCCAAGAACATCGCAGCTGGCGTTGCGCATGTGAACTCGACCTTCAACAACACCAAGATCCTGATCTCGGACGTGCAGGGCAACGCGATCGCATGGTCGTCGGCTGGCACCATGGGCTTCAAGGGCTCGCGGAAATCGACCCCCTACGCCGCTCAGCTGGCCGCAGAAGATGCCGGCAAGAAAGCGCAGGAACACGGCGTCAAGACGCTGGAAGTCGAAGTGCAGGGCCCCGGTTCGGGCCGTGAATCGGCGCTGCGCGCGCTGGCTGCGGTTGGCTTCAACATCACCTCGATCCGCGACGTGTCGCCGATTGCGCACAACGGCTGCCGTCCGCCGAAGCGCCGGCGCGTCTGATCCGAGGTAGAGAATTCAGCGGGGCCGGGTTTTTACCCGGCCTCGTGTTGTCGTTTGGAAACCTCGGGCGTCGGTGCCTTAGGGACATGGGGCACCGGCAGGTATGGAGGGAATTGCATGATCCATAAGAACTGGGCTGAACTGATCAAGCCGACACAGCTTGAGATCAAGCCGGGCGCAGATCCGTCGCGGATGGCCACCTGTGTGGCTGAACCGCTGGAACGCGGTTTTGGTTTGACGCTGGGCAACGCCCTGCGTCGCGTGTTGCTGTCGAGCCTTCAGGGCGCGGCCATCACCTCTGTGCAGATCGATAACGTTCTGCACGAATTCTCCAGCGTGGCTGGCGTCCGTGAGGACGTGACCGACATCATCCTGAACCTCAAGGGTGTGTCGCTGCGCATGGAAGTCGAAGGGCCCAAGCGCCTGTCCGTCAGCGGCAAGGGACCCGGCGTGGTCACTGCCGGTGACATCGCCGAAACCGCGGGCATCGAGATCCTGAACCGGGATCACGTGATCTGCCACGTCGACGAAGGCGCCGAAGTGTACATGGAATTCACCGTGAACACCGGCAAAGGCTATGTCTCGGCTGACAAGAACAAGCCCGAGGATGCGCCCATCGGCCTGATCCCGATCGACGCGATCTATTCGCCGGTCAAGAAGGTCGCCTATGACGTGCAGCCCACCCGTGAGGGCCAGGTGCTGGACTATGACAAGCTGACCATGAAGGTCGAGACTGACGGTTCGGTCACGCCCGAAGACGCCGTGGCCTATGCCGCGCGTATCCTGCAGGACCAGCTGTCGATCTTCGTCAACTTCGACGAGCCGGAATCGGCGCAGCGTCAGGACGACGACGACGGTCTGGAGTTCAACCCGCTTCTGCTCAAGAAAGTGGACGAGTTGGAACTGTCGGTGCGTTCGGCGAACTGCCTGAAGAACGACAACATCGTCTACATCGGCGACCTGATCCAGAAGACCGAAGCCGAGATGCTGCGCACCCCGAACTTCGGCCGCAAGTCCTTGAACGAGATCAAGGAAGTGTTGTCGGGCATGGGTCTGCACCTTGGCATGGACGTCGAGGACTGGCCGCCGGACAACATCGAGGACCTGGCCAAGAAGCTGGAAGACTCGTTCTAAGCGAATTGCAGGATGGGTGATTTCACCCATCCTGCCGGGCAACCGCCCCAAGGAGAGCCGCTGACACGCATCGGTGGCCGGACAAAGCAAAATCGCCCGTAGAGGGCACTTTAGGAGTTAGACAATGCGTCACGCAAAAGGTTACCGCCGCCTGAACCGTACCCACGAGCACCGCAAGGCGCTGTGGGCAAACATGGCCGGCTCGCTCATCGAGCATGAGCAGATCAAGACCACCCTGCCGAAAGCCAAGGAACTCAAGCGCGTCATCGACAAGCTGATCACCCTGGGCAAGCGCGGCGACCTGCACGCGCGCCGTCAGGCCGCTGCTCAGCTCAAGGAAGACAAGGACGTCGCCAAGCTGTTCGAGATCCTCGGCCCGCGTTACGCCGAGCGTTCGGGCGGCTACTGCCGCGTTCTGAAGGCCGGTTTCCGTTACGGTGACATGGCGCCGATGGCGATCATCGAACTGGTCGACCGCGACGTTGACGCCAAGGGCGCAGCCGACAAGGCCCGCGTTGCCGAGGCAGAAGCCGCAGAGTAATCCACTCTCGCTTCGACGAATTCAAAGGCCCTGCCGGCACCGGCGGGGCCTTTTTTCATGCCGCGATGGTCTCTGACCAAGGGGGGGCGATGTGTCTTACCCTCGAACGGGCAAGACGCTGTCACTCTGGCTTGGGTGGGGCCTGCATCAGTTGGGCAAGTCGCTCAAGTTCACTGCCAAAGCCCGTTGCCACCGCATCGGCAGCCGCAAGACGTACGGCATCGTCCTTGTTCTGGTTCAGCTTGAAGGTGCTCTGAACATCCGTGATCTCCAGCCGGAACGGCAGGATCATCCGCAGGAAGCGCGCCCGTGTTTCGGCGCTCATCTTGTCCATCGTCCAAGGTGCCTTGCCGGGCAGGCGCGCCTCATAGGCGGCGGACTGACGGGTGAGCAGATCCTCCAGGTCGCTGGCGGGCAGCGGGCGCAGCGTGCCGGTCAGGTGGACGGCGACATAGTTCCATGTCGGCACCTGATCGTCGATCCCGTACCAATCCGGCGAGATATAGCCGTCCGGCCCGCTGACGGCCATCGTGGCGGGTAAGCCGTCACCGCAGGCGCGGGCGATGGGGTTGGACCGCACGAGGTGCAGATCGGCCTCTGTGGCGCTCTCTGACAGCAGAAAGGGCACATGGGCGATCAGCGGGGCGGCAGCGTTAGAGACCGTCAGTAGGCCAAAGGCCCGGTCGCGCGCGAAGGGCAGCGCCTGGGCCTCATCGGTCTGGCGGAAGGTCTTGTTTGGGTGCATGGGATCAGGCCGTCAATTGGGTGCCGTCGACGCCGGTGATCGTGGCGCGGACGATCTGGCCGACTGGCTGAGGCATGGCAAAGCGGACCTCTGTGAACTGCTCGGTGCGGCCCATGTCGGGGGCCTCCATCAGTACGGCGTGGTCCTGACCGATCTGCGCGGCCAGATGTGCCTGCACCTGTGCGTCTCCGGCGGCGCGCAGGCGGGCGGCGCGTTCCTTGATGACGGTGCCGTTCACCTTGTTCGGGATGCGCGCGGCGGGAGTTCCGGGGCGCGAAGAATAGGGGAAAACATGCAGCCAGGTCAGGTTACACTCCGCGACCAGCTTCATCGAGTTTTCGAAGTGTTCTTCGGTCTCTGTGGGGAAACCGGCGATGATGTCGGCGCCATAGGTCATGTCGGGGCGCAGTTTGCGCGCGTCTTCGCAGAACCGGATGGCATCGTCGCGCAGGTGGCGGCGCTTCATCCGTTTCAGGATCAGGTCGTCACCATGTTGTAGCGACAGGTGCAGGTGCGGCATCAGGCGTGGTTCGGTCGCGATGGCCTGCATCAGGTTGTCATCCGCCTCGATCGAATCGATCGAGGAGATGCGCAGGCGCGGGATATCGGTCAGTTTGAGGATGCGCATGACCAGATCGCCAAGGCGCGGCGCGCCGGGCAGGTCAGCGCCCCATGAGGTCAGGTCGACGCCGGTCAGCACGACCTCGTTATAGCCCTGATCGCGCAGGCGCTTGATCTGGTCCACGACAACACCTGCCGCCACAGAGCGCGAGTTTCCGCGCCCGTAGGGGATGATGCAAAAGGTGCAGCGGTGGTCACAGCCGTTCTGGACCTGCACGTAGGCACGGCTGCGAGTCCCGAAACCGTCGATCAGGTGGCCCGCGGTTTCCGTCACCGACATGATGTCGTTGACCTGCACCTTTTCGGTCTCTCCGATGAAATCGGCGGCCATGCCCTTCCAGGTGTCGGCGGCCATCTTTTCGGTGTTGCCGATGACGGCATCGACTTCTTCCATCGCGGCAAAGCTGTCCGGGTCGATCTGCGCGGCGCAGCCAGTGACGATCACTTTTGCTTGCGGGTTTTCCCGGCGCAGGCGGCGGATTTCCTGACGCGCCTTGCGCACGGCCTCTTGCGTGACGGCGCAGGTATTCACGACCACGGCGTTTTCGACGCCCGCAGCCTCGGCCAGATCCTTCATGGCTTCCGTCTCATAGGCGTTGAGACGGCAGCCGAGGGTGGTGAACTTGGGTGCGCTCATGGGTTCGCGTCCAGCCACTGGGCGGTGAACTGCCCGTCAAAGACATGGGCCGTTGGCCCGGTCATCCAGACGCCATCCTCGCGCCAGTCGATGTGCAGCGTGCCGCCGTCGAGGTCGATCCGCACCTTGCGTCCTGTCAGGCCCCGGCGCGCTGCGGCGACGGCGGTGGCGCAGGAGGAAGAGCCGGAGGCCAGCGTCAGGCCAACGCCGCGTTCCCAGACGCGCATGCGCAGGTGATCGGGTGCGACAAGGCTGGCGACCTGAACATTGGTGCGCTGCGGGTACAGCGGGTGGTGCTCATAGCGCGGGCCGAACTGGTCCAGCGCCACGGCCTCTGCATCCTCGACGAAGAAGGTGCAATGCGGATTGCCCATGCCCGTGGCGGTAGGGCTGCCTTCAATCGGCAGTTCCAGCGTGTCCATTTCCTCGGCCAGCGGGATTTGGTCCCAGTCCAGTTGCGGAGGCCCCATGTTGACCGAGGTGATGCCATTGCCTGCGTCCGTGGCGTACAGCGTTCCACGGTCGGTGGTCAGGGTCAGCGCGGTCTCTCCGGTCAGATCCATCAGGTGGCGCGCGATGCAGCGGGTGGCGTTGCCGCAGGCCGCCGACGTGGACCCATCCGAGTTGTAAAAGGTCAGGTGAGGCTGGTTGTCGTTCTGCGTGATAACAGCCAGCTGATCGAACCCCACACCGGTATGGCGGTCGGCGATGGCCGCGATGCGGTTGGCCGTCAGCACCGCCTCGCGCTGGCGCGAGTCGATCACCACGAAGTCATTGCCAAGCCCGTGCATTTTCATGAACGGCAGAGTGTGAGCGTCCTGTGTCATGGCGGGCATATACGCCTGTCGGGTGGCGCTTTCCAGTGTTCGGAAGCGCAATGAAAAAAACCCTGCAAGATTCGTGATTTTTTGGGTTGACCCGGGGCAGGCATCTTCATAGTTAGGCCGCCACAGTGGGCCGTTAGCTCAGTTGGTAGAGCAACTGACTTTTAATCAGTGGGTCGTAGGTTCGAATCCTACACGGCTCACCACTGTCTCTCCAAAGAGATCACGATTATGAAGGCCGCCCTCAGGGCGGTCGTCGTCGTGCTTTGAAGGATTCGTTCATGTCTACGGTGCGTTCTCCCCATGCACTTCGTGGCCTGGAGCCGAAGGCATGTTGGTATCCAAACCGGAACGGTTGGCGGGCTCGTTTTGCGGGCGGGTCGAACCTCGGCCACGGCACAAATGCAGGTCCTGCGGCGCGGCCCTCAGCAGGCAGGGCGACCATTCACACGTTGAGTGCGTTGGGCGGCATTCGTGTCAAAATTGAAAAACCGCCGCCTCTGTGCTATCGTTAACCTATCGTCATTCCCAAGTAGATTTTTCAGATCCCATTGATTGCCGCCTTGCTGTGGATCGAGAGTGACGCAACGTAAGGAGGCGGGCATGCCTGAGGAATTGACGAAGTCGATATCTTTGGACGGAAATTTCCGGCTCGATGTCGACGGTCAGGAAGTCGTTGTCACCGCCGCCCGGGCACGCGCCATCCTGGCAATCCTCGCCACTGCCGATGATCAGAAGAAAGCCCGCGATGCGCTGAAGGCCATGCTCTGGCCCCGCAGCGACGAAAAGCAGGCCTCCGGCAGCATGCGGACAGCCCTTTCGAACCTGCGCAAGGATCTTGGCCCGGCCTCGGATCTGCTGGGGGCGAACCGAACCCATCTGTGGCTGGATAAGGCGGTGACCCTGCGGCGACCGGAAAACAGCGCCCGCTTCTTCGAAGATGCGCCTACCAACATCGGCTCTGCCTTTGAAACCTGGCTGCAGACCGAACGCAGCCGGTCAAGGAAACTGTTGCCGGTTCTTCGGCCCCAGGAGACCGTCGATGCACATCGGATCTGCATCGGAATCCTGCCGACAATCGAACGGCTGGACGAACCCATGGCCGCGCTGCTTGCGACACAGGTGCTCGATTTCGTGGTCGAAGCCCTGAAGGCTTATGAGATCTTCGAGCTTTTCGATTTCCGCGATCTCGAAACCGACCACTTCTCGGACGGGGAGCCGGCGATCAGGGATCCCGACATGTATCTTCGGCTGAGCCTGACCAAAGTGGGGTCGATGGCGCAGCTTTGCGCGACGGTCCGGCGTGGTCGGCAGATCCTGTGGTCCCATGCGACCTCGGCCGATCAGACCGGCCCTTTCCTGTTTTCGCACGATGACGTGGCAACCTTTGCCAATCAGACAGTGGACGCCATTCTGAAAGCGGCTTTTCGCAAACTTGAAGGTGGAGGATTTCGGCCCAGGCGAACCCAATCCATGATAGGTGTCGTTCACCAGTTGTACGGTATGTCGACCGAGGGCCAGCATTCGTTGCGGCACTATCTTCAGGGGCATCCCGAACTGGCAGACTCGGCCCTTGCCAATGCCTGTTATGCCCTGTCCGTCGCCAATACGCTGGGGGAAGGCGACCCATCACTCGCCGATCTGGAAGAGGCACGGAAGCATGCGTTGAGGGCACTGGAACTGGATATGCAGAACCCGCTGGTTCTTGCGTTTGTGGGACATGTTTTCGGCTTTGCCCTGCGTGATTTTGCGGTCGGGGCCGAGTCCTTGGCCCTGGCGCGGAGGCAGGCGCCTGCATTGCCGCAAGTCTGGGATTTCTCGGCCATGAACGCGATCTACCGTGGCGCGTTCGAGGATGCGTTGCGGTACAGCCGCAAAGCCGCGCAGCTGGGCCAGTACAGCCCCTATCGGGAGCTGTTTCGCTCGTCGCTTGCGATCACCGCGACGCTCACCGGGGAACATGAGACCGCGGTTCAAGTGTCGCGTTCGGTTCTGATGCGGCTGCCGGAATTCCTGGCGGTGATGCGCCATACCGCGGCAAGCCTCTCTGCCTTGGGCCAACTCGCCGAGGCTGAGAACATGGTCGCGCGCGTGCGGTCCCGGGACAAGCGATTCAGCCCTGACGCCATTCAGGACCCTTCTTACCCATTGCCAAGTCCGGCAAGCCGGGACGCCATCGGGCGTACGTTCCGGCTGCTTGGGCACGTTTGAGACCAAAGCCAATTTTCGCCCGAACGAGGGAGAGATCGATGAATATTACCCGTCGAGGCATTTTGCTCGGAGGCGCTTCGGCTATTGCCGGATTGCATACCAAGGCTGCATTCGCTCAGAGCCAGACCACCTGTTTCACGCCGAGTGGCGACGGGCTGATCGGCCTCCTGCGCGGCGCCATCATCACGGCGCAGGAAAGGAGTATCCCCAAGATCGTCAATTGCCACCATCCCGAGAACGGACAGCCGCGGGATCTGGCCGGGCTGTATTGGGAGGCGACGTCGCAATACCTGGTGAGCGACGCCCAGACTGGTCTGAGAACAAAACTGGTGATCGGTGACGAGGTCCCGCAAGAGGCGGTTTTCGGCAAACCCCTGGTGACATGTCACAGCAGCGATCTTGGCTTCCCCGAGGGGATATTCGAGGCCCAAATTGTGACCGGCCTTGGTAGGGGGCGTGGCCGGGGGCGTGGTCGCGGCAAGGGGCGTGGACGTGGTCGCGGCAGAGGACGTGGACGCGCGCGCATGATCGAGGCGTCGGCCGGAGGACAGCAGTCACTCGACTTTCTGTTCGAAGAAGAAACGGCCCATTACCGGCAACGCGTGACCGACAGCCTGCCCACCATCTTCGAACTGCTAAGCACGCCGGATACCGAATTCCCGTACACGCTGAAGGCGCCCGATCACGGTGGCACCCAAAAGGAAATTGAGGTGTTGCTCCGGATGCAGGCCTCGGAAGAGCGCAAAATCCGCCTGCCTGAAATCGAGGCTGAGGTCGATGACATCTCGACGCCGTTCCTTGATCTTGTGTCGGATTTTGCCGGACCGCCGACGGGTGCTCTGCGGATTCTGAACCTGATGGACATGGCGGGCTTTGTCGTCGGCTACTACTTCAAGCGGCATTTCGGGCGGCTTCGCCCTAATGTGTTCGACCCGCGTATCGTGCCTGCGATCGCGGTGCCAACGCATTCCTCATATCCCAGTGCCCATGCCGTTCAGACGCATCTCATCGCGCACGGATTGGCCGAGATCTACGAGGACTCTGCCCTTGTGGCGCGCCTGTTCGACACCGCCGAGCGTATCAGCGTCAACCGGGAATACGCCGGGGTCCATTACGCGTCGGATACCGAAGCGGGCATCCTTGCCGCGCGCGCGGCCTTTCCGATCCTGCGGCTGGTGCTGGACGAGGTCTTTACCGATGCCATCGCCGAAATGAACATCGATCCGTTGGCCAATTGCCACCTGCTTGGCCGCCCCGGTGAATTCAAAGACCCTCCGGAATATTCCGAACCCAAGCCCGGATCTGAACTGGGCTGGAACCTTACCGCCCTTGGCATCGAGTCCCGCGCCCCAATCGACGCCGGAGCCGGTACCGTCGTGGGGCTGTTCGACACGGCAGTGGATGTGCGCAATCCGGCCATCGCCCATTCCATCGGGAACGAGTTCATCAATCTCGATTACCCGATGCCGCTCGATGACCCATGGTGCATGGGTTCCAAAGGGATCGGCCATGGAACGGCGATGGCCGGGTTGATCGCGGGATTGACCGACGAAAAGCGTCTTGGCGTTGCGCCCGGGGCGAAGGTGCTGCCGGTCCGCTGCGCCAATCTTGCCCGTGACGATCACGACGACCGGTTCGAACTGGGCGTTGCCCTGCTGGGCGTCGCCTTGGCGGGGAGCCGTCCGACACCACAATGCGGTAGCGGTGCCATTGGGGAACGGATTGCTGCGGTAATTCTGTCCCTGGACTTCCAGCGCCCGGACTACGAGCTGTCCAATTACATCACCGCCGACGAACTGGAAAAAGCGGTTGAAGAGGGCAAAGTCGCGGACCTGATCAAGGAGGCAAGGAAACAGGAGCGCCCCGCATGTGATCCCTTTGCGCTTGCCATCCTGCTGGTGCAGCATGCGGTGGCTGTGGTTATCCCATCCGGCAATGGCGGCGGCGATCGGGTGGCTTATCCGGGAAACCCAGAGGACTATTGCGCCGTGGTCGAAATGCTGCGGCATGACCAAACGCGCGAATACGTTCTTGAGCTGCTGCTGGAGATGATCAACAGCTATAACCGCCAAGTGGACGTCGAAAAATTGCGCGCGGGCTTGACGACATTCGTGGGGTCCGAGTTCGTCCCGTCAGCCGATCAAAAGTGGTGCAATACTGGCAAGGCCGATTTTTTCGAAGGGACCGGCGTCATCGTGGTCGGAGCCGCCAATTACACAGGCGCACCGGATTTCGATCCGACGACCATCGACCGCAAGGCACACAGCCGGGCGGGGTACAGCCAGTATGGGCCAGGCCTATGTGTTCTGGCGCCATCGGACATGGATACACACCCGCCCTATAGGTGCGACACGCCCCTAAACGCCAAGAGCGTCCCCGTTCCCACTGCGGATCTGGCCGGGCCGGGCGGTTTTGCCTCGAACCCTATGGCCGAGACCAGCCATGCCGGACAGCCGTTCGGTTTTGGCGGTACTTCGGCGGCAGCCGCCCAGGTCGGAGGCGTGATCGCGCTTTTGGCCAAGGAACGGATCGTCCAGAACCCGAACGACCCGCTGACAGGCGCCGGGCTACGCGCGGACCTGATCGCGAAAACCACGAAAGCTCACGATTACGATCACATTCAGCACGGCCATGGCGCCGTTGATTTGAAAACCTTTTGATAGGAGTGACGGCCATGAAGCGATACATACATGCCAGCCTTTGGGCCGGGATTTCGGCCATTGGTATGACCTTGGCGGCCAACGCCCAAGAGGGCCCGTCGGTCTTGTACGTGATGCCCTACGCCGATCCGGTCGCAGAGGTGGATGCGTTTGTCATCGAACGTGATCGGTTTGAGAGGTCAGGCGCTTTGAATTGGCGGGGTTTTCCGACCTTGCCCCAATCCATCGGTGAAGAACTGATCGCCGAATTGATCGAAAGGGACCTTACCCTGCTCAATCAAGTGCCTGACGAGATATGGAACAATGCCGGGGCGGGCCTGAACTGTGCAGGAGGATTTGCGCGCCTGCAGTTCGCGACGGGACCGAGCTATTCGGCATACTCTGTGGAAGGGCAGCTTGTTGTCACCGACGCAGGCGGCCTGTTGGATATCGATGATGACATCGTTTCCGTCGGCGACAGGCTTGGAACCCTCTATTTCCCGCAACCCTCCGGACCCCTGACCGACGAGTGCTCTGGCCTCGTCACAGTGCACAGTTTTGGCCCTGAGGTCGAAGGAAGTGGTGAGGGCACATCGCAGGGGGCGCTCCGTTGTGATGTCGCAAATGCAGACACCAAGATCGGCTGCGCCTTTCACACGGTTCGCCTGATGGACAATTCGAGGGGGTTGTTTTGCACCGGAACGCTGATTTCGCCCCGCCATGTTCTGACGGCGGCGCATTGCCTCTGTGAAAGGGTGATCAACGGAAAACTGCAAAGCGATGTAACGGTGTCAGCGGGAATATCCGGCGATTGGGCGGTCATCGAGCCTGAATCGGACGGCGTCCGGTTCTACAATAACGCTGCCGTGTGCGCGAGCAGCGGAGAACTCTACGAAGACAGGATAGAGCAAGGGGACCTCGCCCTTATGACCCTTCCGGACGGGAGCTTGGAGCATGTACGTTCGACGCTGACAGATAAACAGCGTGATCCGTCCCATGTCGCCCGAAGCATGGCGCCTGTTGCAGCCCGGGGCGCGGCCGCCTCAAGCTGGGAACCCTATGCGGAGGGGACGAACGAATTTACCGCTGTCGGCTTTGGGAAAAGTCAGGATCTGTCCTTTGGTCGCAAGCGCAAGATGAGCATTTCCGTTTTGCGCCTCGGCGACTGTCACGGAGCCTTAGATCCCGAGGGCCGGTGTACCGGGCACCAATCCGCGATTTTCTGGGAACCGGGCAAAGCCCTCTGCGCGGGCGACAGCGGCGGCGGATTGTTCAAGTACGGCCATGATCTGCGGGAGGGCTATGGCCCCCTCGTCCTGATGGGTGTCGTGTCCGGAATGGGCACGGCCAGCAACTGCCACGATGGGAACACCGACAAGATTCTGCAAAGCCAGGTGCCGCGCAATGTCGTTCGCATCGACACTGATGCGGTTCAGGACTGGCTGGACGAGGTTGTCGGCGATGCGCTGTTTCGGACGACACCCCTCGATTTTCCGATAACGACTGCCCTCATCGATCGGTGACCTGTCGCCACGTCAGAGTTCACTCCGCCGTCCCCGATCTCCGGGGGCGGCGGTTTGTTGTTTTCCGCCTGCCACAGAACCCTGTGACGAATTGACGATAGATTGGCGTTGGATTGGCGCTGGATTCCGCAGGCCGGTGCACTCTTGGGGTGCCGCCGGAGAAGCCGGGGGCGATTAAGGTCAAAAAGGAGATTCGAAATGTCAGTGCGCGTTATTTTCGCTGCAGCCTTCGCCATCGCCGTACCGTGCTTTGCGGCGCAGGCTGAAATGTCGGTCCATGAGCGGTACGCCGCAGAACTTGGGCTGGACGCATCGCAGTACACCCTGAACCAGATCGTGCAGATCAAGGACGCGGATGCGGCAAACGGTGAACGCAGCCGCCGGATCGAAGTCATCAACCGCCAGAACAAAGCGTTCTGGGATCGGGTCCACAGCGCGGGTCTGGGCGGGCAGAATCCCGTCATCGCAACTGGCTCGAACTGAGCCGCCAAGAAAAACGCGGGTTGGCCCCTGTCCGGGGCCAGCCCGCATTGGCACAGCTTGCCGGTGTATTTGGACGGGCAAGCCGGTGTGTGCGCCACGACGCACGCCAACGGGTCTTTCGGTTTTACCTTGCCAGATGGCAGGCGACGCGCGCACCGCCCAAGGGCCGCATTTCCGGTCTTTCCGTCTTGCAGCGCGCCTCGGAGATCGGGCAGCGCGGGTGAAAGGCACAGCCGGACGGCGGATTGATCGGGTCGGGGATCTCACCCTCCGGCGGCGTGACCTCGCGGCCGAAACCGTCCATGCGCGGCGCGGCCTCCAGCAGCATCTGCGTATAGGGATGGCGCGGGTTTTCGAACAGCTCCTCGGGCGCGGCCTCTTCGACCAGACGGCCAAGGTAGAGCACGCCAATGCGGTCGGCCATGTGGCGCACCACGGTCAGGTCATGGCTGATGAAGACATAAGTCAGGCCGAATTCGTCCTTGAGATCGCTCATCAGGTTCAGCACCTGCGCCTGAACCGAAACGTCCAGCGCAGAGGTCGGCTCATCACAGACGATCAGGCGCGGGTCAGACGCCAGCGCGCGGGCGATGCAGATCCGTTGCCGCTGCCCTCCGGAAAATTCGTGCGGGAACTTGCCCGCGTCCTTGACCGACAGGCCGACCTGTTCCAACAGCCGTTCGGCCAGCCCCTCGATTTTGCCACCGCGTGCGGCAACGGGTTCATTGATGATATCCTTGACCCGCCAACGCGGGTTGAGCGAGGCGAAGGGATCCTGAAAGATCATCTGGATATCGGCGCGGATCTTGTCGACTTTGGCGGCGTCCGGCTCATTGGCCAGATCGACACCCTCGATCTCGACCTTGCCCTCAGACGGGCGCAGGAGCCCCACCAGCATCTTGCCGATGGTCGATTTGCCGGAACCGCTTTCGCCCACCAGCGCATAGGTGCTTTGTTCCGCGACCTCGAAATCCACCTCTGACACGGCGGTCAGAAAGGCCTTTTCACGGCGTTCGATCACCCGGTTCAGCCAAGGCTTCGAGACGTCGAAGACGCGGCTGAGGTTTTCGACTTTGACCAGCGCCATTACAGAGCCTCTTCTTCGATGTCGTGCGAGAGCGGGTGCCAGCAGGCGGCCTTGCCATCCTCGACCTTTGGCGGAGGCGGTTGACGGCAGACGTCCGTGGCGCGCGGGCAGCGTGGGTTGAAGGCACATCCATCCGGCACCGCGTCCAGACGTGGCATGGCGCCGGGGATCTGGTGCAGGCGTGCCTTGCCCGCCGAGGCCAGCGGGGTCGAGGCCATCAGCCCATGCGTATAGGGATGACGTGGACGGGTCAGCACGTCGCGCACCGGGCCAAGTTCGGCCAGACGGCCGGCATACATCACGGCGACGCGGTCCGTTGCTTCGGCGATAACGCCCATGTCGTGGGTGATCAGCATGACGGCGGTGCCGCGTTCGTGGCACAGCCGTTTCAAGAGGGCGATGATCTGCGCCTGAACCGACACGTCCAGCGCGGTTGTCGGTTCGTCCGCGATAATGAGCGACGGCTCGGCGCAGAGCGCCAGCGCGATCACAACACGTTGCCGCATCCCGCCGGAAAACTCATGCGGATAGCTGTTTACCCGCTCTGCCGCGCCGGGAATGCCCACCTCTTCCAGCGCCTTCACGGCACGCGTGCGGGCCACACGCTCGCTGATATCCAGATGCGTCAGCATGGTTTCCACCAGCTGATCGCCGATCCTGAGCAGCGGGTTGAGAGAGGTCAGCGGATCCTGAAAGACCATGCCGATCTGCTTGCCGCGCAGGCGGCGCATCGCCTCGCCCTTCAGCTGGTCGATACGCTGACCGTTCAGCCAGATCTCACCGGATGCAACATGGGCGGGTGGGGTCAAAAGGTCGATCACCGCGTTGCCTGCCATGGACTTGCCGGCACCGGATTCACCGACGACGCCAAGGATCTCTCCCTTGGCAATGTCATAGCTGACATCATCGACGGGTTTCAGGATGCCGTAACGGGTGGGGATTTCCACGGTCAGGTTGCGGATCGAAAGAACGGTGTCCGACATCAGCGCAGCCTCGGGTTCAGGGCGTCGCGCAGCCAGTCACCCAGCAGGTTGACTGAGAGCGCCAGCGCCAGCAGCGTGCAGGCCGGGAAAAAGAGGATCCACCACTCGCCTGAGAACAGGAACCCCTGCCCGATGCGGATCAGTGTGCCAAGGCTGGGCTGCGTGGGCGGCGCACCAACGCCGAGGAAGCTCAGCGTCGCCTCGGCGATGATTGCAAGGGCCAGCGAAATGGTCGCGATCACCAGCACCGGCGACAGAACGTTGGGCAGGATGTGGCGCAGCATGATCGCACCGGGCCTGCGTCCGATCAGGCGGGCCGCCTGCACGTATTCCTTGTTCTTCTCGACCAGCGTGGCCCCGCGCACGACACGTGCGAACTGCACCCAGTCGGACAGGCCGATGGCAAGGATCAGCACCCAGATCGCCATCTGGTCGCGGTATTCCACCGGAGTCACGCCCTTGGCGATGCCAAAGATCAGCATGGCGACAAGGATCGAGGGGAAGGTCAGCTGCACGTCGGCGGTGCGCATGATGATCGTTTCCAGCCAGCCGCCCACATAGCCGGAAATCAGACCCAGCGTGATGCCGAGGATCATGGCAAAGGCCACGGCGGAGACCCCGACAAACAGAGAGACCCGCATGCCGTATAGGATGGTCGAGAACACGTCTCGCCCCTGGTCGTCGGTGCCCAGCAGAAAGGTATCGGAGGTAAAGGCGTTCGGCTCCATCGGGGGGGTGAAGCCGTTCATCAGGTTCAATGAGGCCGGGTCAAAGGGGTTGGTCGGCGCGATGAGCGGCGCGAACAGGGCCGAGAGCACCAGTACCAGCACCACCAAGGCAGAGATAACGGCGACAGGCGAACGCCGGAAGGTGTAGAAAACATCGCTTTCCAGCGCGAGCCGCAGGCGCGATTTTGGCGGCGGGGCCAGCGGGGTTTCGGTGGGAATGTCGCTCATCAGTGGCCTCCCGAGCGGTCGGCGCGCAGGCGCGGGTCGATGAAGAAGTAAAGGATGTCCACCAACAGGTTGATGCCCACGAACATGACGGAGATCAGCATCAGGTAGGCAGCCATGACGGGGATATCGACGAACTGGACCGCGTTGATGAACAGCAATCCGACGCCGGGCCACTGGAACACCGTTTCGGTAATGATGGCAAAGGCGATGATGGCCCCCAATTGCAGGCCGATCACGGTGATGACGGGCACCATGGTGTTTTTCAGAGCGTGGCGGAAATTCACGGCGCGGTCGCGCAGGCCGCGGGCGCGGGCAAAGCGGATGTAGTCCTGCCGCAGCACTTCCAGCATTTCAGAACGCACCAGCCGCATGATCAGCGTCATCTGGTAGAGGCCCAGCGTGATCGAGGGCAGGATCAGCGCCTTCAGCCCGCTGGCGGTCAGGAAACCGGTCTTCCAGCCGCCAAGATCCACCACCTCGCCACGCCCAAAACTTGGCAACCAGCCAAGTTCGACCGAAAAGACGTAGATCAGCAGGATGCCGATCAGGAAGGTGGGCAGGGACACCCCGATCAACGAGGCGGACATGATGACGTTGGCCAGCACCCCGTCGCGCCGGATCGCGGTAAAGACGCCCAATGCGATGCCGAAAAGGATGGCCAGCAGGCCAGAGACAAAGGCCAGTTCCAGCGTCGCGGGCGCGCGCTCCAGCAGGATATCGGTGACCGGGCGGCCCTGCCGATAGCTGACGCCGAAATTGCCCTGAACGGCCTCTTGCAGGAACTTGAAATACTGAACGACAAAGGACCGGTCGAGGCCAAGCTGTTCACGCAGGCGGGCGATGTCCTCTGCGGTGCGTTCCTGCCCCAGCATGTTGTCGATCGGATCGCCGACAAAGGTGAACATCGAAAAGGCGACAAGGCCCACGACCAGCAGGACAAGGATCGACTGCCCCACGCGCCGGATGATGAATGCGAGCATTGCGCCCCCGTTTGGTTGGGTGGGGCCGCGCGCGGCGGCCCCTGCCTGACTTTAGTTTACTGTCACCCAGCGCAGGATGAAGAAGTTGTCCGGGCGCTGCGTCAGCTCGATGTTGCTGCGGGTGCCCCAGACCAGTGGCTGAACGTAGAGCGGCACATAGGCCTGTTCATCCGTCATGATCTGCGCGACCTCGTCCAGCATCGCCTGTCGTTTGTCTTCGTCGATTTCGGACTGGATCAGCGGCAGCAGCTCATCGATGCGGGCGTTGGAATAACCACCGAAGTTCCAGCTGCCCAGCTTCTTTTCCTCGTTCGGAGTGGCAACAAGGAAGCGGATCGGGTGCTCGGCATCCAGCGTACCGGGCGACCAGCCCAGCAGATACATGTCGAAATTGTCGGCCCGCAGTTCCGGCCAGTAGTTGTTGACCGGCATGGCGTCCAGCGTCGCCTTGATCCCGACCTGCGCCAGCATTCCGGTGATCGCCTGACAGACGGCTTCGTCATTCAGGTAGCGGTTGTTGGGGCATTTCAGGCCAAAGGAAAAGCCATCGGCATACCCTGCATCGGCCAGCAGGGCGCGCGCCTTGTCCTGATCAAAGGCGGGGGCAGGGGCGAGGGCATCGGAATAGCCGTTCATCGCGCTGCTGACCAATTGGTTCACCGGCTCTGCGTTGCCGCGCATGATGGTCTGCAGGATGGCCGGGACGTTGATCGCATGGGCCACCGCCTGACGAACGCGCGCATCGGCAAAGGGATTGGCATCCGTGGTTTCGGCTGAGTACTTCAGCGCCTCGGCCTCATGCGGAAAGCCCAGCATGATGACCCGCGCCTCGATCCCTTGCACAACCTTTACATCCGGGTTCTGCGCCAGACGGGCGACATCCTGAATCGGCACCGGGTTGATGAAATCCACGTCGCCGGACAGCAGTGCTGCCAATGCGGTTGCCGGGTTCTGGATCGGCGTCAGTTCGGCGCGGGTGATGTTGTGCTCCACCTCTCCCCACCAGCCGTCAAAGGGCTCCAGCACGGTGCGCAGGCCCGGTTCGCGCGCAGTGACGCGGAAGGCGCCGGTGCCGTTGGCATTGATGGTGGCGTAGTTCCCGCTTTCCTTGTCGGGGCGGGTGGCGCTGTTCGCCTCGGCCCAGCCGCTGTCCATCATCATCCAGTTGGCGATGGAGGAGGGAAACAGCGGGTTCGGCGCGGAGGTCATGAAATCGACGGTGTAATCGTCGACCACAACCACGTCGGCGATCGGCGCAAACCAGCTGCGTGTGTCGGATTCCTCGCTGGCGGCGCGCTGGTAGGAAAACAGAACGTCCTGCGCGTCAAAGGTGCTGCCGTCGTGAAAGGTGACGCCTTCGCGCAGGGTAAACCGCCAGCCCTCTCCTTGTCCGATCGGCTCCCATCCGGTGGCAAGGGCAGGCTCGACGCCCATGTCCTTGCCGCGGCGAACGAGGCCTTCGTAGACGTTGTTCAGAAAGCCCAGCACGGGCGTCGAGTTGACCGCGTGCGGGTCCATGGTCTGGGGATCGGTGGTGACCGCCCATTTGAATTCTTCGGCTTGAGCAACAGAGGCACAGGCCGCGGCCAGCGCCGCCGACAGGATCAGGTGTCGCATGGGGTTTCCTTCCCTTTGGGTCCCGCGCGGTTCGCTGTGGCGCAGGCTCTGGGGGCAAATAGAACATGGAAACCCCCGCGCCAGAAAGGCGCGCGGGCAAAGATCAGTTGATCGTGAAGTATTTGACCTTGGGCTGATCTTCGGGATCGACCTCGATCCCGAACTTTTCGGCCATGCCCCAGTTCAGCACCTGGTGGTGGATCGGAATGTACAGCTGTTCATCCTGCACCACGCGCCAGATCGCAGCGATGTCGGCATTGCGCGAGTCCAGATCCGTGTTCGAGGCCAGCGACTTGATCTTGGCGTCGATCTCATCGTTGTCATAGCCGGTGCCGTTCCACGTTCCGATGTCCGCCTCACGTCCATGGACGAGGAAGTTGAAGATGTATTCGGAATCGTAGGTCGGAACGCCCCAGCCCAGCATGTAGAAATCTGTCTTGCCCTCGGTGATCAGTGGGAAGTGCTGCGCCTTGGGCTTGGCATCCAGGTTCACGGTGATGCCGATCTGTCCCAGCATACCGACGGCCGCCTGACAGATCGCCTCGTCGTTGATGTAGCGGTCGTTCGGGCAATCCAGCCGGATCGAAAAGCCGTCGGCATAACCTGCCTCGGCCAACAGCGCCTTGGCCCCTTCGATATCGGTCGAGGATTCGGCGTCCATGTCGGCGGTCCAGCCGTTGACGAAGGGCGGTGCGATCATGCCCGCCGGGATCGACTGGCCGCGCATGACGACCTGCTGGATCGCATCGCGGTTGATCGCCATCGACATGGCCTTGCGCACCTTCACGTCGGCAAGGGGATTCTTGCCGTCGATGTTGTCGGCCTCGATATCCTCGGCCCCCATGTTCATCCCGAAAAAGATGACCCGGTTCTGCGGCGCCTTCTTGACCACCAGACCGTCGGCATTGTTCACCCGCTCAAGATCCTGCACCGGCATGTCCTGCAGGAAATCGACCTCTCCGGACAGCATCGCGGCAACGCGGGTCGCGGCGTTCTGGATCGGCGTGTAGACGATTTCGGTCACTTCCATCGGGAACATGTCGACGCCCCAATAGGCATCGTTGCGCGTCATGACGGTCTTTACGTCGGGTTCGCGGCTCTGCAGCACATAGGGGCCGGTGCCATTGGCGTTGGTGGTGGCAAAGGTGATCTCTCCACCTTCGAAGTCCTGCACGTTCACGGTGCCGTTCGCCTCGGTCCAGCCCTTGTCCATGATGAACAGGTTGGTCAGGTTCGACGGCAGGATCGGGTTCGGCCCGTCTGTTACCAACTCGACGGTATAGTCGTCGACCGCACGCACCTCGGTGATGGAACCGATCAGTTCCTTCATGTCCGAGTTCGGTTGCTTGGCGCGCTCAAAGCTGAAGACCACGTCTTCGGCGGTGAAGTCCGCGCCATCGTGGAATTTCACGCCTTCGCGCAGCTTGAAGACCCAGACGTTCGGATCGCCTTCCTTGGGGGCCCACTCGGTGGCCAACGCCGGTTCAAAGGCGCCGGTCACGTCGCGGATGATCAGCGGTTCATACATCTGATGGCGAATGGTGTGTGTGGGGCCTTCGTTCTGGGCGTGGGGGTCCAGCGTCAGCGCGTCCCCCGCGCGCGCCCAGCGCAGCGTTTCGGCGCCCAGCGGCAGCGTGGTTGCCAGCAATGCCCCCATCAACGAAAGAGCAAATGTCTTTTTCATCGGAGTTTCCCTGTGTTGTTGTTACTTTTTTTCAGTCCTGTTGCGGCTTCAGTGTTTGGCACCAATGTCCGAATGACAAGACTCGGTTTGACGTTACGCGTCGGCAGGCTCTGGCGAAAGGGGGGCGGACTCTGGCTGCGGCCAGTGCCGTTGATGCCAGGCGCTGTCCCAGAAATGCCATTCGTGCCAGCAGCTCTGCCAAAAGGCGCCGTGCATGCGGGCGCGCCCCGCCTCATCTACCGCCGCGCCGATGCGGTCCGTCAGGTCCAGCATCCGCCTGACGGCCTCGTCAAATGCGGTGCCTGAATAGGTGTCGATCCAGGCAGCGTATGGGTTTTGCGCCTCGGTTTGTTCCGCGATCTCTTGGCCGACGTCGCGGTAGATCCAGAAGCAGGGCAGCAGCGCCGCCAACCCTTCGGCGAAATTGCCAAGAGCGGTCATGCGCAGCAGGAAAGACACGTAGTGGTCACAGGCTGCGGACACCTTGGTGGCGTCAAATTGTGCGGCGCTGACGCCGAAGAGGCCCATGTAATGGCTGTGCAATTCGCGTTCCACGGCGATGGCCCCGGCGGCCGATCCGGCAAGCTGCGCGACACTGTCGGCATCTGGCGCCTTGGCTGCGGCCAGGGACAGCGCACGGGCAAAACCCCCAAGGTAATGCGCGTCCTGAATGATGTACCCCTGAAAGACCTCCCGGGGCAGCGTGCCGTCTGCCAGTTGGCGGTTGAAGGGCATGTCGTGGATCTGGCGGCGCAGAGAGGCGGTTTCTCGGGCGAGGTCGTCGGTAAAGCTCATTGCGTGGTCTCCTTCAGGGCGTGAAAGTGATGGACCGGGCCGTGACCCCGCCCGACCTCCAACTGATCCGCCGCACGAATCGCGGCTGTGATGTAGCTTTTGGCGCCGGTGAGGGCGGGCAGCAGCGGCAGGCCCTGCCCCAACCGCGCGGCGATGGCAGAGGACAGCGTGCAGCCGGTGCCATGCGTGTTGCGGGTGTCGATTCGCGGGGCGGACAGCCAATGCTCGGCCTCGGGCGTGATCAGAACATCCGGACAGTCCGCACCGGCCAGATGACCGCCCTTCAGCAGCACGGCCTGCGGGCCAAGCGCCAGCAGCGCGCGGGCCTGATCGCGCATCTCGTCGCGGTTGCGCGCCTCTGTCCGCCCCAGAAGGTCTGCGGCTTCGGGCAGGTTCGGCGTGATCAACGCTGCCATGGGGAACAACGTCTCGCGCAGGGCCGCGATTGCGTCTTCGGCAAGTAGGCGGTCGCCGCCCTTGGCAACCATCACCGGGTCCAGCACGACAGGACAGGTCAGCCCCGTCAGCGCATTGGCCACGCAACGGGTGATCGCCGCGTCGCCCAGCATCCCGATCTTGATGGCGCCAATGCGGACGTCGGTGCGGATGGCCGCGATCTGCGCGGTCAGGATCTCGACCGGGCAAAGATGTACCGCCGTGACGCCCTGCGTGTTCTGCGCCGTCAGGGCGGTGATGGCCGTCATCGCATAGCCGCCATTGGCCGAGATCGCCTTGATATCGGCCTGAATGCCAGCCCCTCCGGAACTGTCGGAACCCGCTATGGACAGGATATTGGGGATCATGCCTGCCTCCATGTGTCCAAGAGCCTGCGCGCGGCCCCGGTCATGTCCGGGCTGTGCGAAATGGCGGAAACCACGGCCAACCCCGCGCCACCCGCCGCCTTGACCGGGCGGGCATCGCTGGCGGTGATGCCGCCAATGGCAAGGCAGGGCAGGGCGCTGCGGCCTGCGATCCGGGCAAAGCCGTCCAGACCGATGGGCGGCGCGTGATCCGGTTTGGACCCTGTCGCATAAACCGGCCCGACGCCGAGGTAGTCGACACCGGGCGGTACGGAAGCAAGTTGCGCCTCGCTCTCTATCGACAGGCCAAGGATACAGTCCGGGCTCAGCCGCTGTCGAATCCTGGCCGGGTCGCCGTCCCCCTGACCGATGTGCAGCACCGGCGCGCCCACGGCGATGGCCACCGCGACCCGGTCATTGACCACCAGTTGGGCGCCTTCGTTCGCAAGCGTGCGCAGCAGGGTTCGGGCCAGATCCGCGAACTGTGCATCCGGCAGGGTCTTGTCCCGCAGTTGCACCCATCCCGCGCCACCCCGAGCCGCCGCAATCGCCTGATCGACGACCGGGGCATCGGCCCCGGCGTCGGTTATGAAACAGAGATTGGGGATCATGCCGCGACCCGCGCCCTGGCCGTGATATCGTCCGGGGTGAGGCGGTACAGGGCATCCAGAAAGGCCACCTGGAACGATCCCGGACCGTTTGCTGTCTTGGCGGCGTCCTCTCCCGCGATGCCGTAGTAAGCCAGTGCCGCGACGGTTGCGTCAAAGCGATCCTGACCCGCGACAAAGGCACCGACGATCCCGGTCAGCGAACAGCCAAGGGCGGTGACGCGCGGCATCAGCGCATGCCCGTTTGAAATGCGGGCGACGCGGCTGCCATCGGTCACAAAATCCACCGCCCCGGTGACGGCCACCACGGCGTCCTGCCGCGCCGCCAACAGACCTGCGGCCTCTTCGGCGGCTTCGACGGTATCGGCGGCATCCGCGCCGCGCCCCGCGGCCTCTGCCCCCGTCAGTGCAAGGATTTCAGAGGCATTGCCCCGGATCACAGCCGGTTTCAGCGCCAACAATTCCGCCCCGACCTGACGCCGGTACGCCGTGGCGCCAACAGCCACCGGGTCCAGAACCCAAGGCCTTTCCGCCGCCTGTGCCGCCGCTGCGGCCTCTGTCATGGAGGCGACCCAGCCGGGCGACAGGGTGCCGATGTTGATGGTCAGGGCAGAGGCGATCCCGGCGAATTCCGCCGCCTCTTCCCGCGCATGGACCATGGCCGGAGAGGCCCCGGCGGCCAGCATCACGTTGGCCATCACGTTCATGGCAACGTAGTTTGTGATGTTCTGCACCAAAGGCGCGGCGGCGCGCATCTGCGTCAGGTGCTGTGCGGGGGTCATCTGTGCAATCTCCTCTTGCCCACAGGCAGAAAGAGATTCGGGAAACGGCGGGACAACGCCCGGTCATTTCGCGCGCCTCCCTCCGCCGGTATTATCCGGTTCAGGTTCTAAGGGTACTTCTCAGCCCGGTTGCCCGAGCGCCCCTGTCGCCATGTGGAAGGCGTCGCATTCCTGAGGGGGAGGGTCAAGTGCGGGCAGCCCGGCCGGGTGTGACGGACGCCGGGCCGGACCGCATTTGTCAAACCAGTTCGAAGGTAATGACCTGCGCGCCTTCCCACAGCACCAGATTGCCTAGCTTCATCAGGTTTTCCTGCCCGCTGGTGATTGTGATGAAATGGTTGCCCGCCAGTTGCCCCATCTTCGACGAGAAATCGACCCCGCCATAGGCCAACAGGATCTCGGTTTCCGAAATGCCGCCGGGATAGAGGATGAAATGCCCGGGCGCGGGGTGCGAGGTATGGTTTTCATAAGACACGCCGAAATCTTGATCGCCCAGCGGGATCCAGACGCCTTCGCCGCTCCAGCGCACATGCACCAGCTGGCTCTTGTAGGGCAGCGTCTTGCGGAAGGCCGCGCAGGTCTTGGGGGCGGCGTCCTCTTCCAGCACGGCATCGAATTCATAGGGGCCTGCGTGGATTTTCAGTTTGGTCATCATGGGTCCTTTCATGCGTTGAATCTGTCAAAGGAGAAGGCGGTCAAGTCCTGCCGCAATTGCCCGTTGAGGGCCGCCTGCGCCGCCTCTCGTCCCATCAGCGGGCCAAGGGTGTAACCATTGGCGGTGGCCGCGACGGTGACACGCGGGTGTCCGGGCAGCGGGCCAATCAACGGCGCGCCGTCGATGTCGATGTTCATTGCGGCCCAGCTGCGCAGGACGCGCAAGCCGCCAACCGCCGGAACCGTGCGCGCGGCGGCCCAGAGGTTGCCTTCGAGGCTGTCCGGCAGCACCCGGGATTGCCCGCCGGGGCCAGTTTCGGCTGTCCAGGCCCCGCCGATCAGGACGGTGCCGGCCTGTGTCTGCTTCATGGTAAGATGCCGGTCGGCATGGGCGACGAGGCAGGGCAACACCGGCGCGGTGCGTTCGGTGACCACCATCTGCAAAGGTGCGCCTTTCGCCGGTATGGTCGCCCCCAGCATCGCGCCCAGTTGTGCGGACCAGCCGCCAGCGGCGACCAGAACCCGTGGCGCGGTGACGGTGCCGCGCGCGGTCTGCATGGCGTAGTCATCGCCATCGCGGGCGATGGCCGAGACCGGAGCCTGTTCCTCGAAATGAACGCCCATCCTGCGGGCCTCTGCAATCAGCGCAAGCGAGGCGGCGAGCGGGTTGATCTTGCCTTCGCCCGGACACCATGCGGCGGCGATCATCCGGTCGGAAATGCTGGGGGCGATCTGGCGGAGGCGATCGGGGCCGATCACCTCTGTGGTGATGCCAACCCGCGCTTCGGAGCGCGCCTTTTGTTCAAGGAACGGGATCTGAGCTTCTGTCTCTGCGACCATTAGGCCACCGGTCGTAGCCATTTCGAAATCTGCGTTCAGCGTACGCTCCAGATCGCGCCAAAGCGCGATGGACTCCTGCTGCAACGGCAGGGTGCGCAATTGCAAGTCTCCGCCGCCCACGGCCTTTTGGCCGAAATCCCATGACAGGAGCTGCAGGTGCAGGCTGCCCGCGTTGCCACCCGAGGCCTCTGCATTCAGCCAGCCGCGTTCCAGAACGCTGACCCGTGCGCCTGCGCGGGCGGCGTAGAGGGCGGCCGAAATGCCGGTGATGCCGCCACCGATCACAACCAGATCGGCGCGTGCCTGCGTCAGTGGGTCGGTTGGCGGGGTTCCCGGACGGGCGGCGGGCGCGCTTTCACGATGACCGCCCCATTCCGGTTTCTCGATACCCAAGGCGGAGACTGGCACCGGCTTTGCGGGCAGTTGGGGGGCGAACAGGCGTTCAGGCTCGGGGGGCTGTCCTGCCTCGGACAGCATCCGCAGAGCGACGGGCAGGCAATAGCGCCCCTGACACCGCCCCATGCCCATGCGGGTGGCCCGTTTCAACGCACCGGGATCGCGCGCACCGTCCCGGATGGCCTGCCGGATCCGGCCCGCATCCACCGCTTCACATCGGCAGACCGTGGCGTCGTCGTCGGGTGGTGGGGGCGGCGGGGCGTGAAAGAGCGACCAGAGCGCCGCCTGAAAACGGCGCGCGCGGCGCAAAGGTCTGTTCGACACTGGGGGCGCGGTCAGGCCCAGTTGGGCGGCAATCGCAGACCCGGCAAGCGCGCCCTGCGCCTCTGCTGCCGGGGCGCCGCCCATGCCACCCGCATCGCCCGCGATCCAGAGGCCCGGCACCGATGTAGCGCCGCTGTCGTCCACCAGCGGCACTGGCAGGCCGCTGAGCGCGTCCGGGGTAAGCGCTGCCCCCATCAGCCGGGCCAGTTCCATCTGCGGCGCGAAGCCTGAACCGATGCAGATCGTCTGAGCTTCGACAAAACGGCGATCAGTGCCACCCGTCTTGCGCAGCGTTGCGCCTGCGTCCGTGACCTCGGCCAATTCCCAGCCGGTCAATACCGGAACGCCCGCCAGCGCCAGACGCCGCCTTTGCAGCAGCCCCTCGCGGATCAGCGCCGGGGACAACGCGGCGGCCCGCAGCAGCGCACCGGGGGCGCGCAGGCGGCCGCGTTCGGCAAGGGCGGCAACCGTACCGCCTAGGCTCAGGATTTCGTCGGCAAGTTGCCATCCCAAAGGTCCGTGACCGGCGATCAGCACTGGACCGGGGGGCACAACCCCGTAACGCCTCACAAGGGTCTGCGCCCCTCCGATGCTGAGCACGTTTGAGCGCGTCCATCCCGGCACAACGGGAGGCAGTTCATAGCCCCCGGTCGCCAGCAGAACGCTGCACGCGGCAATCGCAAGCCCGCCCGATGACCCGTGGCTGCGCAGGGCAAAACCACCGTCGGCGCGTGCGTGCCAGACGGTCTGTCCCTGTTTCACCACGATCCCGGCCTCCGCCACTGCGCGCCGCAGATCGTCGCCCGCGCGATGCTGAGGGTCTTTTGCGCCGGTGCCGCGAAACCCCTTGGTGCGGGGTTTGTAGAACTGTCCGCCCGCAGCGTCGCGTTCGTCCAGAACGATCACCTGCGCGCCCGCCCGCGCCAGAATCAGTGCCGCGCTCAGGCCGGCGGGCCCCGCGCCGATCACCACCGTATCGGCCTGTAACTCCTCTGGCGGTGAGGCCTCGCCTGCCCAAGTGCTTGGCGTTGTAGCCAGATCCTCCTGAGCGCAGACACTCATACCCTCTGCCACCTTGGTCATGCAGGCCAGTTGGCCGACTTGACCGTCCACCTGCACGGCGCAATCTTGACAGACGCCTATGCCGCAGAACATCGCCCGATCCTGTCCGGCACCGCCGCTGCCCAGCCTGCGCACCCCCGCCGCCGTCAGGGCGGCTGCGATGCTGTCGCCGGGACGCGCCTGCATCGGCGCGCCGTTCCAGGAAAAGCGCATGGTCGTCAGGCCCCGGCCCGTTCCAGCAGATCCACCGCCTTAAGCGCGTCCAGCAGTTCCGGCATGTCCGCCTCTGGTAAGGGCAGGCGTGGGCTGCGCGGGTCGCCGGTGGGCAGGCCCATCAGTTCCAGCGCCTTTTTGGTGGCCGAGACATAGCGATGTCCGCCCACCAGCCGGATCACCGGCAGCATCTTCTTGTAGAGCGCCCGCGCCGCATCATAATCTTGCGCATCTGCGGTCAAGGTGAACAGACGCGCGCAATCGCGCGGCAGGATGTTGGACCCCACCGCGACCCAACCCTCTGCCCCGTTCACAAAGCTTTCGAACCCCATGATGCCGCCAAAGACGGTCATCCGGTCGCCGCAGAGGTCGAGGATGTCGCGCACCCGCGTGACGTCCATCGTGCTTTCCTTGATGTAATCCACGCCTTTCAGCATCGATAGCCGCGCCACGATGGGCGGGGTCAGGTCCACGTTTGACGTCGCCGGGTTGTTGTAGAGCATGATCGGCAGATCGGTCGCCTCTGCGATGCGCGCGTAGTGATGAAAAAGCTCGTCCTCGGTGGGCGTGGAATAGAAGGGCGGGATGATCATGACGCCGTCTGCGCCGACAGCTTCGGCCATGCGGCAGTTTTCGATGACCTCTTCGGTGCTTTCCGCGCCCGCGCCCAGCAACACCGGTACCCGGCCTGCGACGGTATCGACGACACAGCGCGCTACGGATTCCCGCTCCCCGATGTTCAGCGAGAGGAATTCGCCGGTCGATCCCAGCGGGATCAACCCGTGAATGCCTTCGGTCACCTGCCAATCGGTGTAGCGCTCCATGCGGCCGGCATCAAAATTGCCCGCATCGTCATAGGCCGTGACCATCACGGAAAACGTGCCGCGAAACTGGGTCATTGCGGGGTCTCCTTCATATTCAGCAATCGCAAAGGGGTGTCGCGCAGTAGCGCAGAGGTGAGGTCGGGCGGAAACTCCAGCCGCTGCATGAGCGCTGTGACGTTCCGCAGGATGTGCCCATAGCCGTGTCCGCCCCAATGCCTCAGGCGGGTCTTGGTGCAGATGTCGTGGGATATGGCGATCTGGTTGCCGAAGCCCTGCTTAGCCAGGTCGCGGATCAGCCTCAGGCGGGTCAGGTCCGTGGGAAGCTCCACCTCATCTGTCATCCAATAGTGCGAGGTTTCGACGCCGAAGAAATCCCATTCGACCACCGCACTGCGTTCCAGCAGAGCTTGGATACCCGTGCCATCGGGATGTGTCCGGTCCATATGGCAGAGCACGACGCGGGAAAGGTCGGCGCCGTTGGTTTCCAGAATGTCCAGAACTTGCGCGCAGGCGGTGTCATGCCGTCCGGGATGCACGCTGATCGCGGCACCGGTGCGTTGCTGGGCCTCGGCGGCGGCTTCCAGCGCGCGCTGCTCGAACACGGTCAGTGGCCATGAACAGCCCATTTCCCCGATCAGACCTGCGCGAATATCGGTGCCATCCATGCCTTCGGTCACTTCGGCGGTAAAGCGGTCGGCCAGCGCCCCGGTGGAGAGGGCAAGCACGTGTTCGGGCAGGTAGGCCTGCACATAGGTGCCGGCCGCCGCGACCACATGCACGCCACTAACGCGGGAGGCCTGCGCCTGACCGCGCGGGTCACGCGCCAGACCAAAGACCGACTGATCGACCAGCAGGCTGCCCCCGTCGGCCGCGAAATGCGCCAGTTCCCCGGCTGCGATTGAGACATCGGTCTGCACCGCATTCGCGGCACATTCGTTGGAGCGGTAATCGATCTGCCAGCGATCTTCGGGCGTGATCTGTGCTGCGCGGTCGCCGGTTGCTCCGGGTGGCACGATGTCGAACAGCAGATGTTCGTGCAGCATTATCGGCCCGATCGCATCCGCAGACACGTCGCCCAGAACGGTTCTGATCACCGGACAGCCCTCAGAGAATTTTTGACAGAAAGAGCTTGGTGTGCTCGCTCTGCGGGTTGGTAAAGAACTCCTCCGGGGGGGCCTCTTCGACGATATGACCATCAGCCATCATCAGAACCCGGTCGGCGGCGGCGCGGGCAAAACCCATTTCATGCGTGACCACGATCATCGTCATGCCCTGTCGGCTGAGGTCGATCATCACGTCCAAGACCTCGGAGATCATTTCCGGGTCCAGCGCCGAGGTCGGTTCATCAAACAACATGACCTGCGGGCGCATTGCCAGCGCGCGGGCGATGGCAACGCGCTGTTGCTGTCCGCCCGATAGCTGGCTGGGGTAGGCGTCCGCCTTTTCGGGCAACCCCACGCGAGCCAGCAGCTCGTGGGCGTGGGTCTCTGCCTTTTTCGGGTCCTCACCCATGATCTTGACCGGGGCGATGGTGATGTTCTTCAGCACGTTCAGATGCGGGAACAGGTTGAAGGACTGAAACACCATGCCCATGTTGCGCCGCTGCTTTGCCACGCGCCGGTCGCCCAGTTGCACGCGCTTGCCGCCTGTATCGTCGCGGTAGCCCATCAGCTCGCCGCAGGCACGGATCGAGCCGCCCTCGATGGTTTCCAGATGGTCGATGCAGCGCAACAGCGTCGACTTGCCAGAGCCGGAGCGCCCGGCGATCACCACCACCTCTCCGGTTCGGACGGTCAGGCTGACGTCCTTGAGCACCGTCACCGTCCCAAAGCGTTTCTCGACATTCCTGATCTCGACGATGGGCGGGCCAAGGTCGCGCGGACCTGCAGGGGCCACGGGCAGGAATGTGGTGTCCATGTTGGTCATATCCTCGTCCCCCATCTCAGATCTGGGCTGCTTGTCCGGCCAGAACCGGATCGGGTTTCTTGACGCTTTCAGATCCGGTGTCGACGGCGGGACCGAAGGGCCGGTCGTAATGCGCCTCCAGCCGTTTCTGGATCAGGCCCCAGACGGTGGTCATCAAGAGGTACCAGCAGGCCGCGCACATGTAGGCCTCCAGCACTTTGAACTCGAGCTGGGCCAGTTGCTGCGTGCGGCGAAATAACTCTTCCATGGAAATGACAGAGGCCAGCGAGGTCGTCTTGATCATCAGGTTGAACTGGTTGCCCAGCGGCGGGATGATGATCCGGGTCGCCTGCGGAATGATGATAAGGCGCATCCGCTGGACCCATGTCATGCCCAGAGCCAGGCTGGCGTCCTCTTGCCCCTTGTTCACGGAGAGGATGCCGGACCGGACGATCTCTGCGAAATAGGCGGCCTCATGCAGGGACAGGGCAATGATGGCGCTTTCGACCACGCCCAGCTTGATCCCCACCTTTGGCAGTACGGTGTAGATGATGACCATCTGCACCAGCAGGGGCGTGCCGCGCCAGATCCAGATATAAGTGTTCGCGATCTGCCGCAGGATCCATGTCTTCGACATTTTCATGAAGGCCACGAGGACCCCCAGCGAACAGCCGATCACCATGGCCACGATGGACAGCCAGATCGTCGTCCAGACCCCGTTCAGCATGTAGGGGCTGAACAGGAATTGCATGAAATGGTCCCAACTCCAGGACATGTGATCTCCTTCCGGGTTCGGGGCGGCCAGCGCGGGCCGCCCACATTGTCAGTCTATGCCCCGAAAGGTCAGTCGCCGGAGTAGAAGTAGGTGAATTCGCCCGGCCAGCGCTCCCAGACGTCGATCTTGGTCGTTCCGTAGGCATCCATCATCTTGTCGTAGGTGCCATCGGCCTTCATCGCGTTCAGGACATCGGCCACGGCCTGCGCCAGATCCGGTTCGTCAAAGGCAAATGCACCCGGGGTGCCCGGGAACAGCCCTGTCGCGGCCTTCGAGAATTGGCCGCGTTCCTGATAGTAGGACCCGATGGCGTCCCCTGCGAAAACAGCCGAGATCTGACCGCCCCCAAGGGCAAGGAAGGTCTCGCCATAGGTGTTGAAGGCGCGGATATCCATCGGGGCAAGCCCTTCGGCGATCTGTGCCTCGTTGATCTCACGCAGCTTTTTTTCCTCGAACCCGGCGATTTCGACACCCACGGGATGACCTGCCAGATCCTTGGGCCCTGCCAGCCCCTCTGGGTTGCCAGCGGCGGCGATCAGCGCCAGCGCGTTGACCGAATAGGGCACCAATTGCATGAAGGTGGAGCGTTCGTCGGTAAAGTAGAGGCCGGTGTTGATCATGTCCCAGCGGTCCGCGTCCAGACCGGGGATCTGCACGGCAAAATCCACGTTGCGGAATACCGGTTCAAGGCACAGCCGCTTGGCGATCTCGTCGCCCATTTCCTTGTGCAGACCGGCCAGATTGCCATCTGCGTCGATGTATTGCTTGGGCGGGATCGTGGCGTTGATGGACATGGTCAGCTTGCCCTCTTCGACCAGCGGCAGGCCGGTCGGGCAATCCTGGGCAAGGGTCGCGGTGGCGCTCAGGCTGAAGACGGCGGCAAGCGCCGTTCCGGTCATCATGATCGTTTTCATTCATTCGTTCCTTTGTTGGGAGGGAAGGGCGGGGCCGCTTCACCGGCCCTCTGTATGGATTGGAATTCGGTTGTGGGTGCCGCTGCACCAGTCGGTCACAACCTTGGTCGTGACCTCGACCATCTTCAGGAAGTCATCCACGTCGATCCATTCGTCGCGCTTTTCATTCTGGCTGAGATCGCCACACAGACATCCAAAGGCGACGCAGGGAATGCCCGCTTCGACCGGCGGGTTCCGGATGTCCGACGAGGTGTGCATCACGTTGACATACGGCGATTTTCCAGTGACCCGACTGACCGCGCCTGCTGTCACCCGATACAGCGGATGATCCTCTGGCACGTGGGCCCCAGTCACGCCGGTGAGCCACTCGACGCGGGGTGGGTTTTCCCGCAGCCAGTCGTCTGCCTGCGCAGCCCTGGTCACCGCGCCTTCGACCTCGGCGCGGATCTGGTCCAGTGTTTCGCCCGGCGGAAAGGACAGCGCGCCGCCCATCACGCATTCGTCGTGAATCCGGGCGAGTTTTTTCATCTCTCCGCACTGGATGCGCGAGATGTGCAGGTTGGTGGCGCGCCCCACGCGGGCCTCGATCTGGGGTTGGCGGATTCGCTTGGCCCGGTCCTCGGCCAACTCCATCAGAGCGGCGTAGACCTTGAACGCCTTGTCGACGGGGTTCGCTCCGAGGTGCGAAAAGGCGGTCTGCCCTGGCTCGGTGGTGTCGGGGGCCTGCCCTTTGATCGTGATCCGGAATTCCACCTGACCAGAGGCCAGCGCCTTGATCTCCTGCATGCCAACGCCGGATTCGGCGGGGTGAAGGTACAGCGCGGCATCGGCGGACAGCCCGTCATGCAAAAGGGCTGCCACGCCCCGCGCGTAGCGTTTCGACGGGGTGGAGGCAAAAACCGCGCGGCCCATTGGCGTGCCGCTGGCGGCGGCCGCCTCAATCGCCAGAACGGCGGCGGCGCAGCCTGCCAGATCATCCGCCACACCCCAGCCGTACAGCCGTCCGTTGTCGATCTCTCCGGAGAAGGCGTTGTGCTGCCATTGATTGGCATCCGTGATCGGCTCACCATCCGGATGGGCAAAGATCAGCAAGCTGGGCAGGTCCGGCTGCCCCTCCAGCGTGCCGACAACGGCGCTGCGTCGTTCTGCATTGCGCGCGGCATCAGCGGCGAATTCGCCTTTCACGGGCACCTCTGCAGGGTCGTATTCATGGTGGCCGACCACGCAGCCTGCCTGCGTCAGGCGTGCGGCGATCAAAGCCTGAACGGCGGCCTCACCCTTTGGCTGTGCGGCGATCAGGTCTCGCAGGAATGCGATGGCGCTGTCTGCTCTGCCCTCGGGGGCGGTGGCGTCGTTCATGGGTGCTCTCCTTCCGTCAGTGTCCTAACGGTATACAATTATAAAGTATCAGTACACAGTTGAAACGCAATAGATTTATTTCCGCATACATGAAATAAAGAGGGCGCGACGAAGGATGTCCGCAAACTTGCTGAAAATTTCAGCGCGGCGCCAAGGGTTTGCCTGCTGGTGGGCAGGCCTCAAGAAAAGAGTGACGCGATGACGAAACAGACCCCTGCTCTGACCGGTGACGGCGAATCTGTTGCCGCGGCCAAGCGCGGAACACTGTCCGGACGGGCCTATGACGCAATCTCGACCATGATCGAGCAGCGTCAACTGGCCTCTGGCAATGTGATCGTGGAGCAGCAACTTGCGGATCACCTGGGGATTTCGCGGACGCCTTTGCGCCAGGCGCTGCAGCGGCTGGAGGCCGAAGGCGTTCTGGTGAAATCCGCAAACCGCTCCTTCCAGGTGCGCAAGGTCGAGCTGCGCGAATACCTGCAGAGCCTGAAGGTCCGGGAATTGCTGGAAAGCGAGGCCGCGGCGCTGTGTGTCGACCGGGTGGACCCGGACGCCATTCAAGCCGCGCGTGCGGCGTTGCACGCGGTCAAATCACACAAGCCCTATGACATGCTGGCGCATTGGCGTTCGGACGATGAGGTGCACGGCCTGTTTATCGAGAACTGTGGCAACCAGGTGATGACCGACATGATGCATGCGCTGCGCGCCAGCACCAAGATGTTCGAGATCGACCGCCTGTCAGAGCGGCTGGAGCCGGATTCGCGCCAGCACGAGATAATTCTTGATGCCTTGGAGGCGCGGGATGCCAAGGCCGCGAAAAAGGCCGTGGCTGCGCACATCCGGTCCCTGTTTCAATTCGCTATCGAAACGGTGTCCTGACTGAGGGTGGTGGAACCTTGCTGAAACTCGCTGGATTTCCGGAAATCGAGAGGGACTGGTTCCACCTGATGGATGCCACCGAAGATGCCCTGATGCGCGGGTGTTCTGCGGCTGGGGGCTGGAATGTGCTGACAGTCTGTCGTGATGCGATAGGCGTATCCCGTGCGGTTCCGTATCGGTCCGGATGCGGCTGGATGCGGATCCATGTCGCGCCCTCCTTGGCCGGCCCATGCTCCGCGCGGCGTCCTTGTTGGTTGGCCGCCGCCAATTTGCCAAACGCCGGACACAGCGGCGACACAGCGGGCGCGTTCCCTGAGACTTGCGTTGACAAACGGCTCACCGGCACGCAAGTCAAACGCAGAATTCAAGGCCAGAGGGGGAGCCCCCAGTGAAGATTGCGATGATCGGGACGGGCTATGTCGGTCTTGTTTCCGGTGTGTGCTTTTCGGATTTCGGACATGAAGTTGTTTGCGTGGACAAGGATCCGCGCAAGATCGAGATGCTGGAACGCGGCGA
>NZ_JBQQXJ010000024.1:0-55329 GCF_052266595.1 Antarctobacter jejuensis
AACGGCCATCGGCGTTCAGGCTATCGAGCATCACAGATGCAAGGTTCGCTTCTACTCGACGGTGGAACTCGTCAACGCGCTGGAACAGGAAAAGACGCTCGGAAAAGCCGGGAAAATGGCCGAGATGCTCACCAAGGTCGACTTGGTCATCCTCGACGAGCTGGGATACCTGCCGTTCAGTTCATCAGGCGGCGCGCTTCTGTTCCACCTCCTGAGCAAACTCTACGAGCGTACCAGCGTAATCATCACCACAAACCTCAGCTTCTCGGAATGGGCGCAGGTCTTCGGGGATGCAAAGATGACAACCGCGCTCCTGGACCGGCTCACTCACCGCTGCCACATCCTGGAAACCGGCAACGACAGCTACCGCTTCAAAGCCAGTTCCGAAGCCGCCAAGAAAACAAGAAAGGAGACGCCGGCATTGACCACAACATGACCGCCGAGGAATAAACAAGGGTGGGTCAAATCTCGGTGAAAAAACCGGGTCACTTCTCAGCGGAAATCAACACGCTGTGGCTTCGGAGACATGCGAACTGGTGACTTCGCCCCGCGATCCACGGATCTCGGTTGAGCCGTTCAGCAAAAGCCGCCCGCTCATGCGCGCCGAGGTGCTGGCGTTGACCTTGAACAGCAGCGTCGCGCCGAAAAGGTAGGTGCCGTCTGCGGGCGCCACGAACCGGTAATTCGCCGCGTCGAAGGCCCCTTGGACGTTATAGTCGGTGTTGTTGATGCCAATCGTGGTCCATGCGCCGACGCCGACGTAGTTGTCGAAATCGGTGTAGGCCTTGAACCGCGGCAGCCGGGGGTGGTGCACGATGCCCGTGGCGTTGTCGACAATCAGTCCGTCGAAAAAGGTGCTGCCGTCCGCCGAGACCGCGAGGCGGAAACGGTCTGAGCCGAAGAGGCCCACCAGCGCTTTGGTCACGAAGCTGGTCTGCAGGGTGAGACCGAGATCGTCGCCGGCTGCCTCTTTGTTCATCGTGTAGAAGAGATCGCCCGTGCCGCCCTCCGCCACGGTCTTCGCCGTCCACAGCGCGGCGTTCAGCTTGGCCGAGAACGGGTTCGCCCCATCCGCCGTCGTTCCGAGTCCTAGCAGCGCGAGATTCTGCAGCTCCGCCGGCGTGGTCCCGACCCAGCCGAACCCTTCGAAGACGAGCAGAAGGTTCTCGTCTTCGACCCACGCGCGCCATCCGGTGCGCGGCGGCAGGCGCAGCCAGGCGCCGTCGGTCCACAGAGCCACGTTCAGGTCCCAACCCGCCCAGTCGCCCGTCGCGCCCGAGGCGACGATGTAGCGGTCGCCATCGGCGGGGCTGCCGGGCGGCGCGGCCAGGTCCCGGTCGAGCACCGAGAGATGGACGAGCCCGTCGAGGATCCGCAGCGCCTCGTTGTGGGTGACATGCTTCTGGGCCTGTGCCGCGGCGATGTATGGCAGCATCAGATGGGTCGTGGCGTCGGACATGGGATCCTCAGAATGTCAGCGTGACAGTTTTGTACGCGCCCCGCCCGACGAGGGCGGAGAGCTGGAAAATGCGGATGGTGAGGTTGTCGCCGGGGCCGAGGGGCGCGCCCCAGTCGGCGGTTTGGTCAGCGCCGCTGTAGACCGCGCTGGTGGTGGTCGTGTTCAGCACCCGCTTCACGGTTGCGCCGTCGAGAATCTCGACCTCGTAGGCTTCGAATTCCTCGAGCATCGGCACCTCGAGCCCACCCCAACTGTCGGCGGCGAGCGCGCGGGACCGGCGTGTCCAGCGGATGGTCAGGTCGCCAGGCACCCGTGGCCTGCGCCACGGCTGCTCGACATGCGCGACGGAAAACGGCCGCAGGCCCGCCCCTTCGGGTGCGAAGGTCTGAGCCACATAGCTGTCATCATTGACTGGTCGGCTTGCCGGTCCGATGCGCCAGTTCCATGGGATGCCGAGATCAGCCTCGGTGATCGGCAGCGACGCGAGGCTTTCGTCGAGCACCACAACGCGGGCTCCCGCAGGTGACGGGTTGCCAATGGTGCCTTCCGTGCCTCGTACACCGCGCAAAAGCCGGGTCAGGCGATACCGTCCTGGCGCGATCAGCTCGGCCGTACCCGCCTGCACGATCTCCCAGACCCCGGGCGCGCTCTCGACGGCCAGCGCATTGGCCCCGCCGAACAGCGTCAGATCCGAGATGCTTTCGAGCGTGCCGGAATAGAGATCGACCACCAGCACGTTGCCGAGATCGAAGCGCGAGGTCGGCCCCGCGTGGAAATCCTCCACCAGCGTTCCGATCCGGGCTGCATTGCCGAATGTCGTCAGCAGCTCGAACCCATCGGTCGACGGGCTGCGGAACGCCGCCATGTCGCCGGGCCAGGGAATGGCGTGTGCGGCGACCAGGGGCCGATGCGCCGCGACGTCCTCGCTGAGTTGCGGCAGGTCCAGGAGAACGATCTCCGGTGTGCCGAAACTGACCGCCTCGCTCACCGTTGCCCCGCGGGCCGTTCCCGGTGGGATCTCGAAGCTGTCGAGGTCCTGGCGCAGGGCTTCAATCCCACGGGCATCGCTGTCCGCGATGGAGGTCAGGCGGAAGGCATTGTCCCGGCCGTCATGGGCGAGGATCACGACATCGGCCGGGTCCAGCGCAAGGCGTGAGGGTGGCAGGCGGAAGGTGGCCGTCTCCCGGGCCGTCCAGGCTTCCATGAGCGCGCGCTGGCAACGGCGCTCGGCCTCCTCGGGCGGGACGGCGATGGGGAAGCTCTCGGAGGTGATGCGAGTCGAGTCCACGGTGATGCGCCGCGCTTCGACCTGCGCCGTGTCATAGTCGCCATCAGCCCGCGTGACCTGCCACTTCAGGGCCTGAGGCAGTTCGGTTTCCTGCGCGCGGGTCAGCTCGAAGAGATCGCCTTCGCGCGGGGCGACCAGGTCACCATGGGTGAGCGCCACCACCGGCGCGCGGCCACGCATCACGAAGCGGATCAGGCCCTCCGTCTCGACCGCATCGAAGCCGAAGTGGCGGGCCAGCGTCGAGATCGACGCACGCGGAGTTTCCAGCGCGGTGATGATGTAGCCCTCGACCGAGCCGACGAGTCCCGAGGTGTCGATCCGGCTGGCGGGCAGACCGGCGCGCAGGCAGAGGTCGCGCACGAGCGCGGCCTGAGACCCGGTTCCAAGACGGCCCGTGAGCCAGTGACCGCGCTGCCAGTTCGGCCCGTCGGCCCAGATATCCGTCAGTTCGGGGAAATGCGGATAGGGCCGCGCATCCCAGGTCCAGGCGGCGCATTCTCCGAGATCGATCATCCGTCCGCCATAGGTGGCGGAGACCGGGTTTTTCGATGCCTCACTCCAGTAAGTCAGCGTCGCCTCGAAATACGCCCGCTGGATCGCATCGTCGCGCCAGCCGCGCGAGAAATACGGCACCGCGCTCTCGGAGGATTTCGGGTCGTGGAAGACGTTGGGTTGATTGGTACCGCGATCGATGGCCGGGCAGCCGAACTCTGTGAAGACGATGGGTTTTGACTGCGGGATCCAGGCTGTCGGCGTGCCGCTCTCGATCCCGCCGGGGCGGTCGAAGTGCTGGTTCGCCCACCAGTTCCGCAGATCCTTGTAGCGGAAGACCCAGGGCTTGCCGTAGTCGTCCTCGATCAGGCTGCGCGCCTGATTGCTGCGATCCGAGGCCGAGCCGTAGTACCAGTCGTAGCCCTCGCCGCCTTCGATGTTCTCTTGCAGGTAGGTCGTGTCATAGACCGAGGGCCAACCGTTCAGGGCATCGCTATGCTCGCGTCCATCGCGCCAGTCGGAGAGCGGCATGTAATTGTCGATGCCGACGAAATCGATCTCCGCGTCGGCCCAGAGCGGGTCGAGATGGCAATAGACGCTGGTGACCGGCTCGGACCTGGCAAGCGGCAGGACCGGGCTGCTGTAGCTCACCACCTTGTCGTAGGCACCGCTGTAGTAGGGTTCTTCGAGTTGCAGCACGATGCGGATTGCCACTACCGCGGCATCGTTGCGGATGTAGCTGAGGGACCGGGTATAGGACCCGGGCGCGGAGGCGGTGGTATTGCGCGAGGCGACCACGCTGGCAAAGCGGGTCATCTTCAGCCCGTCGGGCGTGACGCTGTCGAGATCGGCCTGGGTGAGACGGTATATGGTGACGATGTCGTTACAGATGCCGATCGAGGTGCCCTGCTGGATCGTCATGACGTCGGAATAGGTGAGCTCCGTGCCGAGCGGGACATCGGCGACCCAGACGTCGCAGATCGCGTAATAGGTTGCCTTGGCGTCGGTGCCGGTCTGGGAAATGCTGCTGCCGAGGGTGACATCGGCGAGGTCGAGGGTCGTACCGCTGGAATAGACATGCAGCCGCCAGCTCGTGAAATCCGGTGCCAGCTGCGGAACGAAGACCTTCCAGTCCCCGACAACGATCGGCAAGCTGTACGCGATCCCCGAGAAATCGTCCGGCCCGGAGCCGCCAGCCTCGGTGACGTGATGCCCGAAATACTCCGACCAGTCGGCCGCGTAGCTGATCTGCGTGGCGGGGCCGAGGATACCGCGCACATCTCCGGCCAGGTCCCGCAGCGCCTGAACCGCCGGAAACGTGGAGGCCCCGCTGCGGATCGTGGTCAACCCGCGCAATTCCGAACCGATCAGGAAACCATCGACGCCACCGACCGCGGCACAAAGATGCGCGTAGTGCAGGATCATGCGGCGTAGCCCCCAGTCGGCACCGCCGGTCCAGCTGACCACTTCGCCCGCGACGGAAAAATCGGATGGCAGAGCTGCCCCGAAGAAACCCGCAACCTGGCTGGCCGCCGTAGCCGTCTGATCCACCTTTCCCTCGAAGCCGGCGGCGGGTGAACAGGTGATGCGCCCGCGCCAGGGAAAGGCCGGCTGGCCGTTCGTGCCGGCATTGTCCGAGTACGGGTTTGGCAGGCTGTTGCCCGGGGGCACATCCATCAGCAGGAAGGGATAAAGCGTAACCCGCCAGCCGCGCGCCCTGATCTCGCGGATTGCTTCCACCACCGAGGCATCCGAGGGTGTGCCGCCAAAGACCGGGCGGCCCGAGACATCGATGCTGACCTGCGGCGCGCTTGCGCGGTCGAGCCCGTTCACCCGCCAGGACTGCGGCGTAGTTACTTTGTTCGAGACCTCGACACGCGGTGTGATCTGGCACTGGCCGGCGCGCAGGTCACTGCCGAACCAGGCGACGACGAGGCTCACGCTTTCGAGGTTGGGCAGCGCCGCCTGCAGCTGGTCGAGCGCCACGATGAGGTCCGTGGCATCCGAGCGCGCATGGACGTTCTCGGAGCTCGTGTTGCCAAGCTGCCCCTTGCGGATCGGCGTCGTGGCATAGACGAACTCTCCGGCCCCGGGGATCAGGGTGACCGCGCGGATCAGCGTCTCCATGCCGTCGTCGCCGGCCAGCGGGCGGAAGACCTCGAAGGAGAGCTGCGGCAGGCGGTTGCCGTAGTTTTTCAGCGGCAGATCCTCGAAGACCACGTAGGCCGTGCCGCGATAGGCCGGGGTTTCGTCGGACCCCATGGTGGCGGCGATGAAGGGATCGGCGGTCTGGATCTCGTCGCCGGGATACCAGCGCCAGGTAATCCCGGAGGTATCGAGCAGCTTGCCGTCGGCCCAGATGCGGCCGATGCCGGTGATGGCGCCCTCGCAGAGCGCCACGGCGAAGCTTGCGTAGTAAAAATACTCGGTGGTCTTGACCTTGGGCCCGCCGCCACCCTTGCCACCTCCCTGCGTCGAGGTCTTCTTCCGCTCGCGGAAATCGGTGGCCCAGATGATGTTGCCGCCAATCCGCATGCGCCCAAAGAGCCGCGGAATGACCGCGCCCTCGGTGGACGACGTGATGCGCAGGGTTTCCAGCCGCGCGCCCTCGATCCGCTGGGCGGGTGTGAGCGAGGAGACGATCCAGCTGTCGACGACGGAACCGAGGGTCGAGCCGACAAAGCCACCGATGGTGGCGGCGCCGATGCCGAGAATGGTTCCGCCGATGCTGCCGCCGATGGCGGCCCCAACGGCGCCGAGAACGAGGGTGGCCATGAGTCAGGTCCGGTCTGGAAAGAGAAAGGCGAAGGCGATCCGCCGGCGCCAGGTGGGGCTGAGGGGTTCCTCGATGACACCGAGGGTCTCGCGGGCATGGATGAAGCGCTCAGGCCCGGTCTGGATCCCGACGTGCTTGGCGATGGCGCGGCGCTCCATGCGGAAGAGCAGCAGCGCGCCGGGGCCGGCATCGGCCGGGGCCACCTCGATCATCATCGAGCGCGCGCCCTCGGCCAGCACTTCGCGGGGGCTGACCTCACCCCAGTCGCGGCTGTAAGGCGGGATTGGGAACGGCTCCAAGCCGACCACTTCGCGCCAGACCCCGCGGGCAAGGCCGAGACAATCGCAGCCGACGCCGCGCAGGCTCGCCTGGTCGTGGTAGGGCGTGCCCAGCCAGGCGCGCGCGGCAGCAATGGCAAGCGCGGGGTCCGCGGCTTTCACAGCACAGCTCCCGTGTGCCCGCCATCTTTCGTGGCATAGCGAATGACCGCGTCTTGCCCCGGGATATGCGGAAACCCCCGGAAATTCGCCACATTGGCGAACTTCGCCCCACAGGTCTCGATCCGCTTGTCGCAGCCGGCGTGGATCGTGAAGGTATCGCCCTCGGCGATGGTCCGGACCGGCGCCTCGAGCAGTCCCACCGTTGCCGTGGCATCCGCCCGATCATGAGACCCCACCTCGGCGATCCGCCCGGCATTGGCGCCCGTGGTCCAGGTGAGCGTGCCGAAGGTGAACCAGGCCGGCACAAAACCACCGAGGCCAGTGGCGCGGAAGGACCGGTCGCGCAGGATGGCTTCGACCGTTCCGGACCCCTTGTAGGTCGGTGCCTCGAGATCGAGCTTGCAGCGGGCATCGCCGAGCGCTGCGTCGCAGGTTGCCTGGAAGGTGCGCCCGACTGTCTGGCCGAGCACATGGGCGAGCGAGCGGACCTCGGCGACAAAGGAGAGCCGCCCGCGCCGGATCTGTCCGATGGCGCCGCGGCGCAGGAGCACGCGCTGGCGCGGGTTGGACCAGTTCACCCGCCAGACCTCGACCTCGGCATTGTCCCAGCGGCCGTCGAGGATGTCGGTCTCGGTGATCCGGTCCGAGCTCAGCACCCCCGCAGCGTCCTGTGCATCGACCGACAGGTCCGTGCCCGCGCGAATCTCGGAAGCCGTGAGCCCGCTCTCGGACTCGAAACTCGTGCCTTCGAACTCGAGCGTCACGTCGTGATCGGTGAAGCCGAAGGTGGTGCCGTCGGACCGGGTGATCCGCCAGCACCAGCAGAGCGTGGTTGTGCCCTCGTCGAGATGCGCCTGCAGCTCCGCGTCGAGGCGTTTCATCGCCCCTCCACCCGGAAGCCGCGCTCGATCCGGTCGCGCAGCCCGATGAGGCCCAGCCCAAGCGAAATCAGCGTTATCGGCGAGGTATCGCCGGCCCCGGCCAGCATGGAGACGAGCCGCGCCAGGCTTGAGAGCTGGTCGTGTTCCGGCAGGAACAGGGCGCCGGTGCCTGTGGAAACGGCGCAGAGGCCGGCCCACCAGGTCAGGGAGTTGGGGCGGATGTAGCGCATGGGATCAGGTCCTCCGGACAAGCTGGGTGAAAAGCTGGGTGAGACGAGTGAGCCAGCCGGGTTGGCTGGCCGGTCTTGCGGGAGCGGCACTCACCGGTGCCGGGCGCAGCAGCGCCAGCGCCTCCTCTTCGCTGAGCCGGCGAATGGCGCGCGCGTAATCCACGCGCCCATGCCAATCGACCGACCAGACCGGGATAGTGCCGCCGAGATATGTGCCATCGCGGAAAAGATCGCGCTCGGCCTCGCGCCGGGGGATGATGGCCGCGGGTTTGCGCCAGTTCAGGAAGGCCACCGCGGCAGCTGCGCGGTCGCCCGCGTTCAGCAGCCGGGTCAGCGTCGCCCGCGCGATCGCCCCGGTGTTGTAGTGGAAGGAGACCAGCGCATCGAACTCATGCGGCTCCAGCGGCACGGTCACCGCCTTGCGCACCGCCGCCTCGTAGCGGGCGAGGTCCGCGCGGAAGAGCCGGAAGGCGACCCGGATCCCGGCGTCGAGATCGCCGGGCATGCCGCGCAACATGGTTGCGGGATCGGGATCGCCGGCCGAGGCCGTGTGGCCGATGCCGAAAGTCCAGACATTGGCGATATCGAGATAGGGCCCGGGCACGATCCCCTCGTGCCGGGCAAGGGCCAGCAGGCCCCGGTCGGTCATGTGCATGGAATTACCTCAGAAGAGAGACGAGAAAGAGAAGCAGGGCCACCGCGAGGCCGATGCGGAGCCGGTGTTCGAGGGCGCGCCGGGGGTCGCGGATGTCGCAGCGCAGGCGCCGGGTCAGACGCGCGAGCTCAGACATCGCTGCCGTCCCACCTGGCATTGCGCAGCCGCGCCAGGATGACCTCGATGAAGGCGGGCCCGAAGACGCCGACGAGATAAGCGGCCGAGCCCGCAGCCCCGCCGGCCGGGATGGCCTCGCGCGGCAGGCCCAGCCATTGCGCCACCAGCGCCATCGAAAGGCTGCCCATGCCGGCGGCGATCAGCCCGCCCAGCAGGATGTGGCGCAGCGCATCGCGAAGCCGCATCTTCGTGGTCAGGGCATTGGTGGCCCCGCCAAGTGCACCCCAGATCGCGAGGATCGCGGCGGTCGAGGCCATGAGGTCGCGCAGGGCGGCCGAGAGAAAGTTGGTCTCGTCATTCATCGCCGGATCTCCAACAGCGGAATGGAGGTGATCGAACCGAGCCGTTCGACATCGAGCGTGACGTCGAGCAGATCGCTGTCGAAGCGGACCGGCACGTCGAACTCGAACCCGGCGGTGATCGCGACGCCATTGCCGGGCGCCGCAGCGAACCCCAAAAGCCCGGTCGTCGGATCCACCGCCCAACCGTTGCCCTGTTCGATGCCATCTACGGCCACCCGGACAGTGCCGGCGCCTGGCTTGGTGATGACCCGCGACCAGGCCTGTCCGCCGGAGGCATATGCCTTCGCCAGTTGGAAGGCGGTGGTCGTGCCATCGCCGGTGCCGATGACCTGGTCGGTCGGGCCCGGCACCTGCGATGGCAGGCAGGACTTGTGATCCGCCCAGTCCTTGAACCGGAACCCGTGCAGCCGGCCGTTGCGCGCCTCGAAGAAAGCCACCACCGCCGCGAGATCGTCCGCGCGGCGGATGCCATAGGCCACGTCATAGCGCCTGCGGGAGTTGGCCCAGCTCGCGTTGCGTTCCTCCGCGCCAGAGGCAAGTTCGACGATCTGCGTGCGCCGCTCCGGCCCGCCGCGGGCGCCGCGGCTGATGTCGTCCGGAAACCGGACCTCGTGAAACGCCATGGCTCACATTCCCCTGCGCCCGAGCGAGACCGCCCGGGCGATGTCCGCCGCCACCTGGGTTCGGGATTGCCGGAAGCTTTCCGCGTCGCGGGCATTGATCGTCACGTTGATACTGGGCGCGCCTGCGCCGTAACCGGCGGCTTCTTTCCGCGAGAGCACGCGCTCGCCCCGCTGCAGGATGGCCGGGACCTCGTCCGGCTTCAGCCCGGCCCAGCCACCGCCATGCATGCGCGGCGCACCGGCGAAGACCGCGGCCGGCACCACGCGGCCCGGGGCGCGGGCACCAACCTCGCCACCGGCGTGGAACACGTTGGCGAAGACACCGCCGAGACCGCCAAGCGCGCCGCCGAGGGCGTTGGCGATGGGCCCGAGGATGAAACGCCGGGCGGCAAGCTTTGCCAGATCGGCGATGAGCGAGGCGACGAGATCGCGAAAATCGAGCTTTCCGGTCTTCACGAACTCGCCGATGGCATTTTGCGCCGCGCCGAAGGCCCCGACCAGCGTCTGGCCGATATCGCTACCGATGTCGCGGGCGGACCTGGCATAGTCAGAGAGCGCCTGCGTGACCGCCTTCCAGCCGGTCGCCGCTTTCTCGGTTGCCTTGGCTGCCGCATCCGCGGCGTCCTTCGCGGCCGATCCGGCCTCCTTTGCTGCCCCGCCAGCGCTTTTGGCTGCATCGCCCGCCTTGTCGAGTCTCGTGCCAAGCCCATCAGCAGCAAGCGCGGCGTCCGAAAGCGCGGTGTCGGCAGCTGTGCCTGTGCCCGAGACCGCCGCCTGCAGGGCCTGCCAGCTGGCGAGCGGTTGCGAGGCCGCATCTGACAACATGCTGGCGGCTTCGCGGTACCCGGCGGCGCGGAACCGGGCGTCCTCGGCGGCACTGCCCAGCGCGAGATCGGGGGCCTGAGCGTAGCTGCGGGACAGCGCTGCGGCGAAGGCTTCCCCCGCGGCGACCCCGGCTGCCTGGGCCTGTCCCGCGAAGGGGTTGTCGACCCGGCCGAGACTGACCGGATCGAGCTGGCCGATCTTGATGGACGCGCCACCGGTGGCCCAGTCCGGCAGAAGCGCGAGCGCGCTGTTCAGAGTCTCGACGAAGCGGTTGATCCGGGTGACGACGCCATTCAACATGGCCTCGACGCCGGAAATCAGCCCGTTCGCCGCCTCGAAGGCGAAATCCCCGATGGCTCCTGGCAGACTGCCCCAGATCGCCACGGCCGCGTCATAGGCGCCCTGGAAGACCGCCACGGTCCGGTCGCCGAAAGCCACGACGCCATCGACCAGCCCCTGCAGGGCATCAAACCCCGCCGCGCGCAGGTCCTGCCAACCGGCCGCCATGCTGGCCAGTGCCGCATCGAGCGTCAGCCCGATCCGCGACCAGACCTCCGAGGCCAGCGCGCCGAGTAGGCGGAAAGTTTCGCCCAACCCGCCGACCCGTTCCACCAATTGCGAGAACCGGTAGACCAGCTCGCCGGCGCCAACGATCAGTGCGCCGATGCCGGTTCGGATGAGAGCGCCACGCAGAACCACGAGTGCCGTGGCAAGTCCCCGGACCGAGAGCGCCGCCGCGGCCATCCCGGCGACCCAGCGGCCCGCGAGGAAGGCGGCGAAGGTCGCGGCATAGGTCGTGAACCGGCCGATGTTGTCGAAGAGACCGCGGATCGCGATGCCCAGCGGCCCGGTGCGGCTGGCCAGCGCCGCCATGGCATTGGCGACGGCTTCAAGCGCCGGGGCCGCGGCGACGGCCAGCTGGTTCGAGAGCCCGCGCCAGATCAGCCCGAGCCGCGAGATCGCGTCGTTGGTTCGCTCGATCTGGTCGGCATCCTGTTCGGACACCACCACGCCGAAATCCCGCACGTCCTCGGTTGCCTGGCGCAACGTCGCCGTGTCGATCCGCGACATGGCGATGGAGCCTTCCTCGCCGAAGAGCTGCCCCGCGACGGCCGCGCGCTCCGCCACCGGCACGAAGCATTCGATGGCGGCGTTGATCGCGCCCACGCGCTGGTCGAGCGGCAAAGCCAGAAGCTCCGAGGCCGAGAGCCCGAGCCGCGACAGTGCTTGTGCGGCCGGACCGCCGCCCGCAGCCGCCTGGCTCAACCGTCGCGTCAGATCCTTGGTCGCCTGCTCGATGCCGGACATGGAGACGCCGGCGAGTTCCCCTGCGCGTTCCAGCGTCTGGATCGAGGCAACGGTCGTGCCGAGGGATTGCGCGAGCTTGGCCTGCGCGTCGACCGTCTGCAGGCCGGTGCGCACCATGGCGACACCTGCAGCGGTCGCGGCAGCCACCGCGGCAGCAGAAGCAACCCGGACGCGCCGGGAAAAGGCGGCCATGCGTGCATTCGCGGCCTCCATCTCGCGGCTGAGTCGGCCGAAGCCTCGGGCTCCGGCCTCGCCGACCCCTTCCAGCTCGGCGCGCACCTGCCGGCCGCCCACCGCGGAAAGGCGGACGGAAACGCGCTTTTCGGCCATGTCTTGAAGCTCCGGATCAGTCGCGGGCAGCGGCGAGCTGCTCGTTCGTCCTGCGCACCATCACCGCCTCGATGGTGGGCAGAAGTTCGGCCACCGCGGCGGGCGGCACGCCGAGCGCCGCGGCGAGATGCAGGGCAGCGCTCATGTCCCAGCCCGTGACCGCGCCGGGCAGGATGCGGGTCTGGCCACCGAGGCGGCCGACCAGGTCCCAGACCTGCCAGCCCTCGAAAGTCAGCGGTGCGTTCAGCCGTTCGGGGCAGTCGGGACAGCGTCCGGAACAGGCGGCGCAATAAGCGTCGCCCCCGCCGAAGCACCACTCGGCAAGGGCGCAGAGACGTTTTTTTCCTGCTCCAGCAGCAGACCCTTCGAGACGTAGCTGAGCTGGAAGGCCTCGAAGATCGGCCAGATGTCGAGCAACGCGTCGATGGCCTCGGGGCCCGGATCGATGGAATTGCCCTGAACATCGCCGATGCCCTCCCAGGCCAGCACGGCGCGGCGTGCCAGCGCCTTGGCGAAGGCGAGCGCGCGCGCCTCGTCGGAGGCCTCGATGGGGATCGCTTCGACAGAGGGATCGCTGCGGGTCGCGACCATCAGCGCAGTGGTCAGCGGGCGCAGCTGCACCCGGACCCCAGCGGCCAGGTCATGCCAGCGCGGGGCGTTGGTCAGGTCGAGCGTCAGCATCAGAATGTCTCCACATCGTTCACGAGGGTTGCGGTGCACATCCGGCCGACCACGCTGTCGCGCGCGGCCTGCCAGTCGAAACTCGCCTGCACGCCCTGCGGCCCGGAAATCTCGATCCGCGGGCGCGGCAGGTAGACGGCATGCACGGTGAAGGTGAAGCTCTCGCCCGATGGCAGCGCATAGCTGAATTCCAGCTCGCAGGCCTCGCCATTGATCGCCTGCGTCACAAGGGAACTGTCGGCGAAGCGGACCTCGATGGAGCCGGTCAGCGCCGCGATGGACGGATCCGCGCCATCGATGCGGCCGTCCGAGCGGATCGTCTCGATCCGGTCGAGATTGTTGGCATAGGTGATGTCGGCCGAGACCACGTTGCCGAGCGCCGCGCCGTTGCGGGTGATCGCGCCGTTGAAATGCCCGAAGCGCTTCAGGGCAAGCTCGGCAAGTGCGCCCGCGTTCGACGTCGTTCCGACCGTCTCGCCTTGTGCGACGAGCTTGGCCGTCGCGGTCAGGAGCCCCGAACGCTGCATCTGCCAGGTCAGCTGATCCAGCACGCAGCCCCTGTACAGCGCGTAGCGCGGCACCTCCGGCATGCCGGTCTCGATGGAGAGGCTCGGCAGGGTCCACGACCCGGACTGGAATTCGTGGGTCCAGGGGCCGGTGCCAGTGGTCGTCGGTGCCCCGAAGGCCGCCTTCAGCCAGAAACCGAACCCGGCCGCATCGATCGGCACGACCACGTCGCCGTCGGCCGTCACCGCGTCCTTGATCGGTGCCAGCGGATCGCGGCCGTAGCCCAGCAACTCGGAGTTCAGCAGCGGCTGCTCGGCGCCGAGCGTGGTGCTGGCAAACGGCATCTTCGTGAAACCGCTCGCGGGCGGCGTGCCATAGGTCGTCTCGAACGCAAGCGCCATCTGCGCCCGCGCCCCCAAAGCTCGTGCCATGGTGTTCTCCTCGGGTTGTCGGGGTCAGGCCAGCGGATCGGCCGTGGTGTAGTGGAGGACGACGGGGATCACGGCAGCCTTCAGGCTGGCCGCGCCCTCGACGGGCAGGTCCACGGGCCGCGGCGCTTCGGCCTCGACCCAGTCGCAGAACCCGTCCAGCGTCCGGTCGGCGGCGAGTGCTGCGCCGGTGCTGGCACAGAGCGTGTCGAATGCGGTGTCGCGCTCATTGCCCTGAACGACTGCCTCGATCTCGACACGGTGCTGGTAGTGGTAGGTCAGCGGCGAGAGCGTAACCTCCGGCTCGCCCGGCTCGCCGTCGCGCAGTATCAGCAGGCCATCGGTCGGGATACGTTCGGGCAGCACCTCGCCGCGCAGGGCGGTGGCAGGCAGCGCCGAGAGCCGCGCGTGCAGCGCGGCGAGGATGGTTTCGCGAGAAGTTGCCAAGGCAGCATGCTCCTGTATTGTCACAAGAAAAAGGACATACTCGATGCCAAAGCAACCAACCAACAAAAAGGGTGACCGGCGAACAATTGAGCCTGTTCCCAAAATACCAAATAGACTGATCGAGAAAGCAAGCGGGGGCAATTCTTGGGTCGGATGCGCAAATGATAGCGTCAAGCGATTTAATGATTTCTCCAAGGATTTTCCAAAAAGATATGGCTGGCGATTTAAGACAAAAGAGGCTTTTGATAATGAAATTCAGGAGGCGATATCTTTGGACGATTCACCATGGGCCGTAAATAAGATCTACTGGACGGATTCTTTGAAAAATTTGGAAGCTTACACAGTCATGTCCGTATGGCGAACCGCAGAACTCCTTCGAAGCGCAGTAAAATCCTTAGGCGGCGGCGAAACTATCGCCTCTGCAATTGTCGCTCGCGCCGCTGTAGAGAGTGTTGTGCAGTTTCTGGATGTCTCGCGAAAAGTCTCCCCAACGCTGGAGGATCTGCAAAAATTAGATTTTTCGAATCATATCATTGCCAGCACTGAGCTTGAAGAGTTAATTCTTAAGTCGGTATTCTCTTCGAGATTACCCGATGCGGAGAAAGAGTTGAATCCCACAAATATTCTCACTATCCTTAAGAGGGTTTCGAAAATTAAAGGGCATAGTGACCTCATGGCGCACTATGGCGTCCTTTGTGAGGTCACTCATCCAAATTTCCTAGGGAGATCTGTGTATGTTTCGGAAGTCGAAGCTAAATCAAGGATTGGCGACGAGCTGCGGGTATTGAGTCCGAGTCACGGACCCGTGTCAGAAGTTCTCATTGAATTGGCTCTCTGGGCGATCTCCTGGTCGGCTGCAACACAGGTATCGTCCGCGCTGCTGATGCAGTCGAGTATTGGCTCCTTCGCGGCAAAGCTGGAAAGAACAGTAAATTGAACCTTGGTGGTGCCTTCCTCGGGAGAATAGACTAACACCCCTCAACGCCAGTTCGCCACGATCAACCCCGGCACGCTGTCGAGGGCCCGCTCGGCGTCGCGATCCAGATCCAGCCGCTTCGGCAGCTTGACCTGCGGGACGAGCAGGAAGATTGGCACCGTCATTCGCCCTCGGCCGGTCTTGGACCGTGACGCGACGCCGAGACCCCGACTGTTCAGCCGCCCTTCCGCTACCAGCAGGCTCGGTCCCCGGCGCCGGTAGACGAAGCGCAGTCGCAGACCCCGCCGACGTTCCCATTCACCCGGCGTGATCCGGCCGCCCCTCAGTGATTTCCCAGCCGCCACGGTCGGGATCGCCAACCAGAACCCATGCTTCGAACGGATTAGCGGACCAGTGTCGTGGGCACCGACGATGACCGGCGCCTTCGACCAGACTAGCGCTGCGGCGTTCAGGCTCTCGCCCGCTTTCGGGAAGGTCGCAAGCCGGATCGAGTTCGCGAGGCGGTTGCCGAGCCCCGCGCCGGTGATCTGACCACGCCAGGCGGTCTTGAGCCCGGCCCCGGCCTCGCGCATGGCCGCGCCAACCGCCTTTTCACCGGCGGCAATCTCTTTCTGCATCATCGCAGCGATGTCGGGATCGACATCGAGCTTGAACCGCAAGGGCGCTGCCATTCAGTTTCCGGCCTTCATGTGACACACTCCCTGCGGGAAAAGGAGGAGAGGAAGACATGGATCGCGACGCATATGTGGAGAAGATGAAGGCGAAGCTCGATGAGTGGAACGCCGAAATCGACAAGCTGCAGGCGCAGGCGAAAGCCGCGCAGGCCGAGAACAAGGCAAACTATGAGAAGCAACTCGCCGAGATGCGCAGGCAGCGTGACGAGGCGCAGGCCCGGATGAAGGAAGCCCAGGCCGCCAGCGATGCCGCTTGGGACGACATGCGCAAAGGCATGGAAAACGCCTGGGAAGACATCGCCAGCTCCTTCCAGAAGGCCTGGAGCCGCTTCCGGTAAGTCACCGTTTCCGGTTTCAGCTTCACGCCAAGCGCAAATCCACGGTCCAGACGAGCCGCTCGCGATCCCGGACCGGCTCGCCCTGGACGAGGAAAGCCTCGCCGTCGATCTCGATGCGGTCGCCGGGACGCGGGTGCGGCACCTCGGCGACACGCAGATCCAGCCGGGTGGTTTCCGACCAGATGCGCGCCTCGCCGAAGCTGCCGATGTCGTCCGCCCGTCGCAGCATGGCGCGCACCAGCACCGGGATGCCACCTTCGGCGGTGTAGACGGCGTCCCGACCCAAATGCGCATCCGTGAAGAGCGCATCGAGGGCGACGGCGAAGGCGTTCATCAGGTTCGCCGCGCCTGGCGAAGTACCTGCGGCCGGGTGCAGATCGGCAGCGGGTTGCTCTCGATCTCCAGCCGCACCCATTCGTCGCGATCCCGGTCCGGGATGGTTCGGGCGTAGAGCGGCAGGCCGAGCGTGTTGACCGTCTCGAAGGTGTCGGCGGGGGCGTGGTAGATCTCGAAGAGCCCCTCGACGCCTTCGGGATAGAAATACGCCTTGTCGGTCGGCACGCCGAAGGCGGAGCTGCCCCGGTAGCGGCGGAAGGTGATACCGCCGAAGCTGACCTCGTCGGCGACCCGGCCGCGCAGATCGGCCGCGGCGGCGGTGTTGAGATAGGTCTCGCGCACTTCCTTGTGCGCCACCAGATCGGCGAAGAAGGCCGAGCCGCATTCGGCACGCACCTGTACGGCACCGGCCGCGAGACCGCCCAGACTTACCTCCACGCTTTCGATCAGCGCCTGGCAGCGCTTGCGCAAGGCACCAGACGCAGGTGTCGCGTTGTCGAGGTCGAAGTCGATCTCGGCCTCCGGCGTGATGCCGAACTCGGCCGCATAGTCGATCACGGTCGCCCCGTCCTTGGGGTCCTTCACCAGCCCTTGGATACCGTTCAGGAAGTGGTATTCGAAGGTGGCCTCGGCATCTTGGCGCAGGCGCCGCAGGCGGTGGGCCACCTCGGTCTGGACCTGCTGGGTGGCCGACTCCGAGCCGAAGTCGCGGACCGACTGGATCTCGGAGGCCCAGATCACGTCCTGCTTCTTGAACTGGCGGCAGACGAAGGCGCGTATGTTGCGCCGCTCGGGCACCTGCTGATCGTAGGCCGAGCCTCGTTCGGAGAACGGGATCAGCGAGAGCGTGCCGTCGCGGCTTTCGATCACCACGGTGCGGGCGCGCACGCCGCGAGGGCTGAAGAGGCTGGTCGAGGAGAGCAGCGCAGGCTTGAACGGGATGTTTTCCAGCGCGCGGGTGAGTTCGATGACCGAAAAGGCATCGGCCTCGAAGATATCCATGGTGGCCATGTGGATAACCTTGTGGAGAGTTGCGGTCAGCGGGCGAGGATGCCGGCAGCGAGCAGCGCGGTGTGCGCGGCGGCGATCTCGGGATCGCTGGGTGCGCCGGCGAAGACGAGGTCGTGTCGGTTGACGATGGCGGGTCCGCGCACGAGCGCGACGGCGGCAACATCGCCGGCGCTTGCGTCGGCCTTGCCCCAGAGAACGGCGACGGCAGTCTCGGTGCCATCGACGGCGGCGGAATCGTGGGCGGCGTATTTGCCGCTGGCGGTGATCTTGCCCAGCACGGTGCCGGGTTCGAGCGTGCCACTCGCCACGGTGATCGTCTCGCGGGTGTAGTCGCGGAAGGCCTCCCAGACGAGGAAGCCGCCCGGGTGTTTGCCTTCGGTGAGCGTGGTCATGGGGTCAGCCTTTCAGCTTGAAGGTGCGGGCGACGATCTCGCCCCAGGGACGCGCGGCCGAACTCCGGCCGGGCTGCGGGTGATGCGGGGCGATCTCGGGTTCGGCCTGCACCTTCACGGCGAGCAGCGCCGCACGCACGGCATCGACATCGGCCTCCTGTTCGAGGAAGCGCCCGGCCATCTGCGGCTGTCCCGCGAGACGGCAGAGATCGATCACGGCGCGGGCATGGGCGATGGCCTCGGCGCGGATCGCCACGGGATCGAGATGAGCGCCTGCGCTGGGTGGCGTTTCCAGCGCCTGAGGCTCGGGGTTCGCCTCGACATCGGCGGCCGGAGCAGTTTCCCCGGACTGGCGACCGTTGGCATCGTCGTCACCACCAGTGGTGTCCACAGCATCGGTCACCGCCGGTGGCGCATTCCGGAACCGGGCGATGTCGAAGCGCGCGGCGATCCGGACCGGCTCGGCAACACGGTCAGCAAAGCCCTGCGCGAAAGCCTCTGCCGCATCGAACCAGGTCTCGGCCGCCATCAGCGCGGAGACCTCCTCCGCGGTCCGTCCCGACTTCGCCGCGTAGCCGGACACCAGGCTGCCCTTCACCTTGTCGAGGGCGCCGGCCATGGACCGCATGTCCTCGGCCGTGCCCATGACCAGCCCCGGGGGATCGTGGATCATCAGGAAGGCGTTCTCGGGCATGACGATCTCGTCGCCCGCCATGGCGATATAGGAGGCTGCCGAGGCGGCGATGCCGTCGATCCAGACCGTCACCGTGCCGGCGTGGCGGGACAACGCGTTGAAGATCGCCACGGCGTCGAAGACCGACCCGCCGGGGCTGTTGAGCCTGAGATCGATGGGCGTGCCCTCGGGCAATGCGCCAAGCTCGGCGAGGAAGCCCTTCGCCGAGACGCCATAGGCGCCGATCTCGTCATAGATCGACACTTCCGCGCCCGTCGCGAGGGCGCGGATCGTGTACCAGCTGTTCATGTTGTTACTCCTGTTCGGTGGCGGTGCAGTCCGCCGGATCGGGGCGTGCCGCAGGTGTCGCGCGGGCGCCTTGCGTCTCGCCCGGGCTCGTGCGGTAGCGCAGGCCGAGGGCCGCGGCGCGCGTGGCATCCGCTGCGTTCTCGCGGTCCACTTCCTCGATGTCGTAGCCGGTGGCCTCGACCACCTTGCGGCGCGAGGTGAGACCCGCTTCCATCGCCAGCACCTGCGCCTGGATGTCCTTGAGCGGATCGACCCAGTCCCAGCGTGGCGGGATCCATTGCACCGGGCGTAGAATCGCCGGATCGGTCCCGTCGAGCGCTCCGGAGATCACCGCTGTCTCCAGCCAGCGTTGCCAGATCGGTCGGCAGAGCTGATGCGCCAGCACCCCATGCTGCAGCTGGCCGATGCGGCGGCGAAACTCGACGAGCTCGGCCCGCAGACTCGAATAGTTCGCCTGCCGGACATCGCCTGTGACGAGGTGATAGGGCAGCCCCAGCGAGGCCGATACCGACAGCAGCGTACGGTACTGGAACGCCTCGTAGCTGCTGCCGACATCGGCCGGCGACGAGAACTTCACGTCCTCGCCCGGCAGCAGCACCTGCATCGTGCCAGGCTCGAGGCTCGCGATGGCCGACCCGTCGAGATCCGCCTCGGCCTCGCCCAGCATCGGTTCTTCCGGCGCGGTCTTGGTGATGAAGCCGGCGAACATCGCCGCGGTTTTCTTCCGGTCGAGTTCGGCGTCGTCGTATTGATCGAGCAGGAAGAGCCGCACCATGGCCGGTGCCACATGCGGCAGGCCACGGATCTGGCCTGCGTCGATGGGGCGGTAGATGTGCAGGACATCTTCTGCCGGCACGCGCACCGTCTCGGGGATCATCGCTCCCTGATCCGTGCTGTCGCCGGGATGCCTGCGGCGGAAGTGGTAGGCCACGCGCCGGCCGATCGCATCGAACTCGATCCCGCAGCGGATGCGGTTGCCATTCGCTGCCGTCTCGGTCTTCTCGGAGGGCAGCATCTCCGACTGCAGGAGCTGCAGTTGCAGCGGAACCAGCAACCCGTCCTCGGCCCGGCGCGGGCGCAGCCGGACGAAGCATTCGCCCGCGACGAACATCTCGCGCGCGATCATGGCCTGCAGGCCGTAGAAGTCGGTCAGACCGTCGGCGTCGGCCTCATCCGTCCAGGCGAGCCAGAGCCGCTGGATGCGGTCGCGCAGATCGGCATCTCCGATCAGCGAGGAGGGCTTGATCCCGTCGCCGACAAGGTTCGCGGCGAAGGCCTCGCAGGCATTGGCCGCGTAGCCGTTCGTGACCACCAGCTCGCGTGAGCGCGCCAGCAGACGCGGGCCGCCGCAGGCGACCAGCGCGTTGATGTTTTCCAGCGGCGGGTTCCAGCCGCGCAACCTCCGTTTCGCCATGGCGCCTTCGAGCCGGGCGCGCACGGTGGTGGACCCGCCGGTGGGGCGGCGGCCGAACATTCCGAATAGGCGCATGGGTTCAGAGGCCCTTCACCGTTGTCACGCGGATCTGGCGCACCACCCGCCGACCCTCGGCCGTGGCGATCTCGCGGTCGAGGGCTTCGATGGCCCGGTCGATCTCGGCCACGCTGCGATAGTCCACGCTCTTGCCGTCGTAGCTGACCCGGGCGACGCCCGAGGCGCGCTGGTCAGCCAACGCGTCCCGGCGGGCGCGCAGTTCGGTAATTGTCGCCATGCTGGCCTGCCTCTATCCTGCGCCCGAACCCCTCCGACCAGGCCGACATGACCGATCAGATTGCCCACCTCCGCATCGAACTTGCGCATCTCGAACCCATCATCTGGCGTCGGGTTGCGGTGAGCCTGACCACCAACCTTCGCGCCCTGCACGAGGTCATCCAGGCGGTCATGCCCTGGGAGAATGATCACCTCTACCAGTTCACCGTCGGCGAACGGGTCTATGGCGAACCGACCGGCGAGGATGATCTCTGGGGCCACAAGGTCTACCAGGCCAAGGGCATGCGCCTCGGCACGCTGACCGACCGCGGGGTCACGGAGTTTCTCTACACCTACGATTTCGGGGACGACTGGCAGCACCGCATCATCGTCGAGCATGTCGAAGCGGCGGACCCGTCTATCGACTATCCCGTCTTTCTCGGCGGCGAGCGCACCGCGCCGCCCGAAGACGTCGGTGGCCCGCCGGGCTTCATGGACTTCCTCGAGGCGATCGCCAAGCGCGGTCACCCCCAGCACAGGGAGATGGTGCGCTGGTACGGCGGACCGTTCCACCCCACCCACTTCGGCGAAGCTGAGATCATGGAACGCGTCCGCGAGATCGCCGCGAAGCGCAAGACCGCCCTCGAGGCCTTCCAGCGCAGCCGCGCCAAGCGGCTGCACTGATCGTTCGGCTCACCCCATGTAGCTCGAGCGCACCGCACGCCGTCGCGTGGCCGGACGCGGCTTGCCCGGACCAGTAGTGCCCCCGGCACAAACCGGTTCCGGAGCGGCAAGTTGCCGTTCGAGTTCCTGCCAGTGCCGGTCGGACCAGCGGTCCGCGCCGACGATCCAGGCGGCCGCGCGGGCATAGACCCGGCAGTCGAGCGCCTCGTTGCGTTCCCGCAGTTTCTGCCATTCGAGCTTGGCGAAGCCGCGCTTATTGCGCACCGTCACCAGTTGTTCGGCCACCAGCTGCTTCAGCCATTCGCCATCCGTCCAGCCCGGAAGGTGGATCGTCCCTGGCGGCTCGGTCGCGCCGCCGACGAGTTCTTCGGGTGTCGGCCGGTCTTGCCGCAGGAAGCGGTAGGTCTCGGCCTTGAAGGTCGAGGTGGCCACGGTCCAGAGCCGGGCACCCCGCCGCAGGCGTTTGCCGCCGACCGTCGCGTCCACGAAGGTCGGGCCAGAGACCGGACTGGTCCGGTTGAAGCCTTCCATGCCCTTGACCGGCGCGACCTGCGCAAAGCCCACCTGGCGCGCCCACGCATAGACGGCGCTGGTCTCGAAACCGGTGTCGATGGCGAGCCGCGTGATGCTCATTGGCTCACCGCTCGCGTGCTGCCAGGTCCGGCTCAGCAGTGCGCTCAGACCCTGCCAGCAGGCTTCAGATCCGGGTCCGCCCTCGATCACGATGTGATCGATGAGCCAGCTTTCCAAACCTCGGCCCCAGGCCCAGACATCGACCTCTATCCGGTCCTTCTGCACGTCGACGCCGGCTGTCAGGAACAGGCCCCGCCGGGGCACAGTCCCGACCGGCCACTGCTCCTTCTGGCCCTGCAGCCGCTGCCAGTCCGGCGCCTCGCCGCTTTCGACCCAGGTCTCGCCGAGGGACGTGTTGACGAAGGTCTTCATCGCCTCATCCCCTCCGGCTCGCGCCGAGAGGAAGGCCCTCACCATCGCTTCCAGCCGGACCCAGGGCGAATAGATCTCGTTCAGATGGAACCCGGCGATGCCCGCGAAAGGCCGGTTCGCAATCCAGCGGCCTTTCCCGACCGCCGACCACCGCCGCTCATCCTTCCACGCCGCGTCGCAGTCGATGCAGTGATAGCGCGCCGTCTCAGACCGGTGGGTCCCTTCCGGGGCCTTTTCCCAGCGAACCTGGCCCCATGTCAGCACCTGCTCGGTGCCGCAGTCCGGGCACGGTACCCAGTATTGCCGCTGGTCGCTCTCCTCGTAGGCCGTCTCGATCCGGCTCGCGCCGCGGTTCGTCGGCGTCGAGACCAGCACGATCTTGCGGTTCCAGAAGGTGACCGTCCGCTTCTTCGCGAGGTTCACCGGGTCGCCCTCGGCACCCGCGCTGAATGGGTAGCGGTCCACCTCGTCGCAGAGCAGCAGCCGGATCGGGCGGCTGGCAAGACCAGAGGGCGCATTGGCGCCGACGATGGTCAGATGCCCGCCGGGAAACCGCTTGTGCAGGATCTTGTTGTTGCCGTCCCGCGACTTCGGGTCGGCGATCTTGCCGGTGAGGCACGGCGTGTCCCGCGCCATGGGCGAGAACCGGTCCTTCGACCAGGTTTCCGCGTCCCGCTCGGTCGGCATCACCACCATGATCGGCGCCGGGTCCTGATCGATGTGGTAGCCGACCATGTTCAAAAGCGACTCCGACTTGCCGATTTGACTGCTGGACATGATCACGACCGTTTCGATGGTCGCATCAGAAATCGCATCCATGATCCCGCGCTGGTATTCGGCGCGGCTGGTGCGCCACTGGCCCGGTTCGGCGCTCGCCTCCGAGCTCAGCCGCCGGTTCGCGTCCGCCCAGTCACTGATCGTCAGTTCCGGCGGCGGCGTCAGCACCTTCAGGGCCGTACGCACAGTCCGGTGCAACACCTCCGATCCCGGCAGTCTCAGCATCGCTGTCGTTGTCGTCTTCCGGGCGCACATCGCTCTCCGCCAGTTCTTCCAGCACCTCGCGAAGGGCACTCCGCAGCGCGTCGCGTACGCCCGCCGGGCTCGCCTCGGAATGCAGTTGCGGCGCCAATCTGTCGGGCAGCGCCAGGATCCGCGTGCGCAGGAGCGTCAGAACGGCGATCCAGGCCCCCTCGACATACTCGGCCGCAATCACGCTGCCGCGTTTCTCCTCCGCCTCCATCTCGGCCAGGTCGGCCCGGGCCCGGATGAAGCGCGCGCGTTCCGAGGCGTAGTCCGGCGCACCGGCCTGCGCCTTCAGCGCCTGGTCGCGCAGGTACTGCACGTAGCCGCGGACCGAGCCGATCAGGTCGTATTGCCCGCGCGTCGCCTTGGGGATCACGCCTTCGCGGCTCAGCTGCTGAACCCGGCGTTCCGAGAGATCCAGCAGCTTCGCGATCACCCCGATGGGCTGGCTGGCCGATGACAAGAAATGATCCTTTCAGGCCGATCAACGCACTGAAATTGCTTCGATTATACTGGATAGGCGGGCGCGGCAGAGCGAACCTGATCACACGAAAACGACGCACCCCACGGAGCCAAGCCGATGACCCGCCTGAACCCGCTCACCACACCCCGCCACCAGCTCCGCGCCGAGAAGGCCCGGCGCAACAAGGAGGCTGCGCAAGCCGCCTTCATCGCGAAGAAGGCCGAGATCGACACCATGCTCGCCCGCCTGCAGAGCCTCAGCGACGACCATTTCAACTGCGCGCCCGACGAGGTGGGCTGGGCGATGGTCGGCACGCTGGAACACTACGCCAGCCTGCTGAAGCGCATCACCGACAGCGCCTTCGGCGAAGGCGAGCACGCGGAGTGAGCCCCATGGACACCAGCACCATCCGCATCGCGATCCGGACCCTGCCGGAGCATTTCGACCGCAGCCGCATCCCGAGCGTGGTGGACGAACTCGAAGCCGCCCTTCTCGAGGAGAGCGGCATTCACGCCCGGGGCTACGCCGACAGCATGACCATTACGCTCGAAGTGCCGACCCACCGCATTGTCGATGCCGCGACGACCCTGAGGAGCCTCGACCTTATCTGACCTCGGGCTGGCGCCCGAACCTCGGCCGCGCGAGATGCGCGGCTTGGGGTCGTAGGAGAACCGCGACGGTCGCGGTTTCGATCAGGAGACGAACCCAGATGATCAAGCTTTCCGACACCCAGCTCGTGATCCTCAGCGCCGCAGCACAGCGCGAGGACCGCAACATCCTGCCGCTGCCCGGCTCCCTGCGCGGCGGCGCCGCCGCCAAGGTGGTCGGCGCGCTGCTCTCGCGCGGGCTGATCGCAGAGACCGTGACCGACAGCCAGACCAAGGCCGACGCCGCGCTCAACCGGATCTGGCGCAACGACGCGGACGGGCACGCCATCCTTCTGCACATCACCAAAGCGGGTCTCGCCGCCATCGGTATAGAAACTGAAGGCGGCGCTGGCGCGGCCACGGCGGCCAACGTCGCGCAGAGTGCGAACGCCCCGCAGGACGCCCCCGCCGAAACCGACGCCGCGCCCAAGGCGCGCATACCGCGCAGGGGCACCAAGCAGGCGAAGCTGATCGAGATGCTCCGCGCCGAGGGCGGCGCGACCCTCGAAGAAATCGCCGCCGCCACCGGCTGGCAGGTGCATACGGTCCGAGGCGCCATGTCCGGCGCGCTCAAGAAGAAGCTCGGGCTCGAGGTGACCTCCGAGAAGGTCGAGGGTCGCGGACGGGTCTACAGCCTGCCGAACGACTGACGCGGGAAGTTCCGAAACCAAACGGACCGGTCAAAATGAATGCGGCGACACCGGGGAGGAGATCGGTGTCGCCGCAAATTTCAGGGCTCCAGGGAGGAGGAAAGAGCCCTGAAGGTCGTATCGTCAGGTGTTTTCTTCGACCGCCTGTCTCGCGATGCGCGGGATGTCGCTGCGGTGAAAGCCGAGATCGGCAAGGTCGCGATCCCTGAGTGCCTGCAATTCGCCCACCGTCCTGCGATAGACTGCGCGGCGGGCGGCATGCTCCTCGAGCATGTCACGGAACTGTTGGAAGCGCGCTTTCAGCCCGGATTGGCTGGAACGTGCGAAGTCGATAGGTGCGTAGGCCATGTTGAGCCTCCTGTGATCTGCCGACACCGGATTGCGTCGACACCCCAAGAATTAAGCCGATGCTGCAGTTGCACAATCGACATGCCCGAATTGCCGCCATGCAGCATGATCAACGCTAACATCGGGGTTTGCCCGGTTTGCGTGCGAGATGATCAAGTTCTGATCGCAAGTTGAAACGCAGCAGTTCTGAGCACCGTCTTGGTCCGCAATCTCAGTCGGTTTTTCGGACCCTCATGCTCTCGAACATCCGCCGTAGAACATAGGACCGCGCGATGCTCACGACAGTGAACACCGCCCCCATCGTCAGGTTCTGCGCCAGTGTCGTGTGCAGCCCGAAGAACGGAAAGATCAGGATCTGCGTCGTCACGGCGACGCCATAGCCCATGGCGACGTTGGCGATGGACTCGACGAGCGACATTGCGCGTGACTGAACCGGCGCTCGGGCAATTGTATCGCGCTCAGCCATTCCTAAGTTCTCCGCCATGAGCGAACAGGGACACTCCATGCCAGCAGCGATGGAAATCATTGACGATCTCCGTTTCGACCCGCCCTTGGCGGTCACGGGCAACGGCTGGGCCTTGATCTCCGACCGTGTCATGGGCGGCGTTTCCAGTGGCGAGATGCGCCGAGAGACGGTTAACGGCCGCGAGGCGATCCGGATGACCGGAGGCGTCAGCCTCGAAAACGACGGCGGCTTCCTCCAGGTTGCACTCGACCTCGGTGACGCGGGTGACGCGGTGGATGCGTCGGATTGGGATGGCATCAGGCTCGATGTTCTCGGCAATGACCAGATCTACAACCTGCATCTGCGCACGTCCGACATCCGGCGTCCTTGGGAGTCTTACCGTCAAAGCTTCCACGCGCCGTCGGAGTGGACCACTGTCTTTCTACCGTTTTCCGAGTTCGAGCCGCATCGCACGGAGCGATCGTTCAAACCGTCGCGGCTGCGCCGATTGGGGATCGTTGCCATCGGACGCGAATTCGAAGCCGATATTGCCGTTGCCGATATCCGCTTCTATGCGGCATCCGATGATGCAGAGGACGGCGCCGCTTCCAGCGACTGAGGCTTGCCGGCACTGATTTCTGAAAAGCTCCGCCCGTCCCCATCCAGGACAGCCTGTTGCCCAGTAAACTGCTGCCAGCGCTTTACTGCCACATCCACATAGGCCGGGTTCAACTCGATCCCGAAGCAGACGCGGCCGGTGGTCTCGGCCGCGATCAGCGTGGTGCCCGATCCCATGAAAGGCTCGTAGACCGCCTGACCTGGGCTGGAATTGTTCAGGATCGGCCGCCGCATGCATTCGACGGGCTTCTGCGTCCCGTGAACCGTGTCGGCATCCTGATCCTTGCTCGGGATCTGCCACAGCGTCGTCTGCTTGCGGTCGCCCGCCCAGTGCCCTTTGCCGGATTTCTTGACAGCATATAGCATCGGCTCGTGCTGCCAGTGATAATCGCCGCGGCTCAGCACAAGCCGTTCCTTGGCCCAGATAATCTGCGAGCGGATGACGAACCCGCACGCCTCCAGGCTTTCCGCAACCTCTTTTGCATGCAGCGCGCCGTGCCAGACATAGGCGACGTCACCCGGAAACAGGGACCAGGCCTCCCGCCAGTCGGCGCGGTCGTCGTTCAGGACTTTGCCGGTGCGTTTGGTCTTGGACGTGCCTGCCTGGTTGCGCCAAGACGGGTCGTACTCGACCCCATAGGGTGGATCGGTACACATCAGCATCGGCTTCACCGTCCCCAGCAACCGCGCGACATCGGTGGCGACCGTGCTGTCGCCACAAAGCAGCCGATGGTTGCCCAGGACCCAGAGGTCGCCCGGCCGGCTGACCGGGGTGTCGGGCGTCTCGGGGACCTCGTCCTCGCCATGCTGTGGGCCGGTGCCATCCTCGGCCAACCCGTTAATCAGCGCGCCGAGTTCCTCGTCCGTGAAACCCGTCAGCCCGAGATCGAACTCCGCGTTCAGCAGATCGCCGAGTTCCAGCCCGAGCAGCTCGTTGTCCCACTCGGCGTTCTCGGACGAGCGGTTGTCCATGATCCGGAAGGCGCGCGCCTGGGCATCGGTCAGACCCCTGGCGACGTGGACCGGTGCGGTGTCCAGCCCGAGCTGGCGGGCCGCTTCGAGGCGCGTGTGACCGGCCAGAACCACCATGGCCTCGTCGACCACGATAGGCTGGCGCCAGCCGAATTCCGTGATCGAGGCAGCGACGGTGGCCACTGCCTTCTCGTTGCGCCGCGGGTTGCGCGCATAGGGAATGATCTGCCCGAGCGGCAGGTCGATGACGTCCATCGATGGATCCGGATGCTGGCCACAAAGCGAAACGGGTGCGGCGCCAAAACGAAATGGCCCCGGACCGGCGTTTCGGTTCAGGCGGGTGTCGGCGGGCCCTCAGGCCCAGTGTTCATTGGGGGTCGCGCTCAAAGCGAAACGAAACGGGTGGTTTCGGGGGTGTTACTGGGAAAGCGTCGAGCCCAGCCCCCCCGAATACACAGGTAAACAGGAAGGACCCGTAAAATCAGTAGGTTGCCGGAGGCGGGAGAATGTTTTCGCGGTCATCCGCCACCATTTCCCCGCTCCCAACTCGTTGTCATCCCGCCCATGCGTCTCTCACGTCTCGTGCGATCATGTTCTTTTTTTAGAGGCCTCGAGCCGAAATGAAAACCACCGCCGATGTTTCTCGGAAAACGCACATCACAGAATGATTTTTCTTGACAGGTCCTGCGCATTCTCGATCACGAACTGCTTCGATCGCTTGGACGATGGCTTGCGTCCCCAGAGCCGCCAGGTGATCAGCGCGATGCCGTACTGCCAGTGCTTGCTGGCAGTCGGGCGGCTGATCCCGAACTCCCAGCAGATTGCCTTCCAGGGCTTGCGGTTCGCCCGGAGCCAGAGGATCCGCGCATCGTCCTTCTCCAGCCAGCGCAGCCAGAGCAGCGTCTCCTCCGCCTCCGAGATCATCTTTGGCGGAGGCAGCGGCCGCCGCATCTTCGGCTCCTGACCCACCTGATCGGAGAAGCTGTACATGTACTCAGGCCAGGCGTTGAAATACCCCTGAGGCTTCACTGCGGGCAGCTGCGTGAAGATGTCCGCCGCCAACTCCAGGCGGTCCTGCACCCGCGCTGTCGTCCAGTCAGTCATTGCGCGCCTCCTGGACCGCTGGCAGCTTGCCGTAGAGCTTCTCACCGAGCTGGCGGACCAGTTCCCGCTCGGGCCAGGTGAGACGGCGATCGTCCAGCGAGACCGCGAGCATGCGCTGTTCATGCCAGCCGTCGTGCTTGACCTGCTCGGGGTCACGGCGCTCGCCACCATAGCCCTTCGGCGTGAACCGCATCCCCTTCATGCCACGCTTCCCTGCGTTTCCAGCGCCCAGAACAGAATGGCGATGGCATCGGCCTCGTTGTCGTCTGCAGGGTTGAAACCACGCGCCTGAGCGGCGGCGATCATTGCGCCTTTTGGCGCGTTGCCTTTGCCAGTGGCGTGTTTCTTGATCGTGCCAACCGGGACTCCGCTGTACGGAATTCCACGCAGTTCTGCCCAGGCTGTCAGGGTGGCGAGAAGACCTCCATAGACGTGTGCCGCATCGGTGCCGAGATGCCGCCGCACCTCTTCGAACCAGATCGCGGCGACGGGCCCGGACAGGCGATCCAGTTCCGCCAGCCAGTTGCCAAAGCGAAGGTAGCGCATCCCGCCGCCGTCGTATCGGCCAGGCCGGAAACTGGCCGTGCCGCTGGTAATCAGCCCGTCACGGCTACGCAGGGCCCAGCCGGTCGTGGTGCCGAGATCGAGGGCAAGGATGCATGATGCCTGAACCACCCCTCGTTTGGGGCGGTTGTCTTGTGCGGGGGTTGGTGTGTTCATCGTAAAGGCTCACAAGTTGTGGGCCTTCGGCTTTGGTCACCACAAGATGTAGCACCCGGCTCGCTGCGGCAAAAGCGAAATTGTTGGTCGGGCGTCGACGGGGCGGCATCGCCTCAAATACGGCTCTTGTCCCAACCTCGGTGCCCGTGGTCCCAACCTCCGGGTAGGTTGGGACAGCCCTTTTCCTCGCAACTTCAATGGCTTGACTTGTTTCCGTCCTAACCTCGCCTGTCCCAACGGGGGGCTACTCTTTTACGTAGGAGTACTTGTTCCCAACGGCTTCCGTTCTCTTACATGAATGTATTGAAAAAGGTTGGGACAACAGAGGGAGGTTGGGACAGCATTGAAATCAATGACGTTTTCCTGTCCCAACCCCCTCAAGAGGTTGGGACGAGGTTGGGACAACCGCTGAGGTTGGGACATACGGAACCACAGCGTCCGTGGCTTCCGATCGCTCAACGTGCATCCGCACAACTGAGGCCGACAACGGACATGCGTCACAGCCGCCTTACGCATGCAACATGCCGCTGAAGCAGACTTTCAGCCTTACGAGGTGAGTTCACGCAGTTGGTGGCGAGCATGGATAGCACGAGGGAAGTCGTCGCACATAACTTTCGGCTTGCAGCGATCTTTGCACTAGATAAGGAATAATGAATCACGTGCTCTAACTACGCCCCAATCAGAATCAGGAACAGATTAGTGAGCAAGAATGAACACGCGGCCGAAGATGCCCGGGAAATGGCTATGATCTTGCGCACTGCAAACTGCATCCGAAGATACGACAAGATTTCGCATGACCTGCTGGCAGAGATACTCGTAGCTGCAGCATTGGAAGGCGTTGTTGAGGGTGGGAATCGGCGCGGCTCTGACGTTAACACTTCGTTATATGGGCGAGTAGAAGTTAAGTCCCGCGTCCTTGGAACTGACGGCGCTTTCCCAAGAGTTTCGTTACGGCCGAGTAATCTCGAGAAAGCCGATCATTTTGTGGCGATCCGCTGGAATCGGGATTTCTCGTTCTACGATGCCGTCATGAATTCGAAAGCATCTGTTCTACACCTTTATCGGGGAAAAGAGCAAAGCTCCGGGGCGGCGCACATCAGCTGGAAAGATTGGTGCGCAGCCACTGACGCAATTAGCTTGAAAGGAAAGATTACCAAAATATTGAATAGTCATGAAAAGTAAGAAAACTAAATTACGATTTTCTCTCTGATTGTTATGATAAAAACCGGAAAACAAGTCCGCATAAAAGAAATAATCGGGGCACGCGGCATTTGCCGCGTCCTGCACTTCACCGCTATTGAGAACATTCCGTCTATTGTCCAATATGGCCTTCTTTCCGTTCAGGAGTGCCGACGGCGCGGCCTTGAAGTTGTCACCACCGATTGCAATCGCTTTGACGGGCGGACTGATACCATCTGCACCACGATCACTAACGTCAATCGCGACATGCTGAATAGAAAGATTGACGATCACCCGAACCGGCGTTGGGTCATACTCCATCTTTCGCCAGAGATTCTTTGGGAGTGCCGTTGCCGCTTCTTGCATACCAATGCCGCGCGTCGTGAAATTTTGCCTCGCGCGCTTTACTACGAATCTGCCGAAGCGTTCGAGGCAATGTTTCATAGCAACCGCGCTGGTATCACAATTATCGGCAAGCAGACCATTCCTTCTAATGTTCCACTCGATCCGCAGGCCGAGGTTCAGGTCTCCGACTACATTCCGGCTCAGTTTATTCAAGGTGCCGAAGTGCGCGGCCGCGAGGACGCCATCCGGGTCGACACCGCGTTTCGCGATTTGCCTGGATGGGAGCGTAATGTAAGCGACGATTCCCATCTCCTCTGGGGCCGCTGAGCTATATTGTCACCTCAACAGAACGGCCTCCAGATCGAAACTGTGCAATTCTCGAGTGCAAGAAGGTCAATCCGCGGCCCAGTGCTTTTCATAGATGCACCTCGACGCGGACCGTCGGATCAGTACGGTGGCTATTTATAGTCTTCAGAGGGGTGTAACGTAACGTACTGAAAATTGGAGTTTCGGAAACGTAGGGTGTCAAGCTGCTCAGGATTTCCGCCTTCGTCAACAGCGATGGAAATCGAAACATCCACCGACAAATGCAAATCCGTTTCTCCGCTCACTTCATCCCAAGGAATCAGAACCTTATCTTCGGAATCGTAGGATGCCGTATCCCAGTCTGGATGCGTAAAACTCGCACGGGCGCTTACCCGAAGGGTTGCGATAGCCAGAATCGAGTCACCTTTTTCAACGGGCTTGAAGGCAGAAATCCTCTCAATCTCTACATCGTCCACCACAACGTCATAGACCTCGGAATCCTCAACATCACCAATTAACCCCCAGTCGTCGACTTCGCTGTTTACAAGCATTGCTAGGTCGTCGGTGTTTTCTTCAAGAAACTCCTCAACAGGCGGCGGGGCCATTTCGAATCCCAGATGCTTGAACAGGTCGGGCAAGGACTTCAAGACTGTGATATTTTCTTCCTGCTTCGCAGGCGCGTCAAAGTCGCCATCGTCCGAAACGATGATGACGGGCGATGCTTCTGTCGAGACTGTCTTCAAGCACTCAAATGTGAAAGCATCAGGAAATTGATCCTTCTTACCCTCACCTGAAAAGAACCCGCTACCGGCAGAGTAAGCAGCGAATACGGTGCTCGGCTTTACGCTGTCAACTTCAAGGACCATTGCTTTCAGTGACGCGAACATTGCGGAGGTCGAGTCAGCATATTTGTTATCGAGCGCAACCTTGATCTCTGACTTGCTGACTTTAGGAAGCTCAGCGCCAAGCGTATCCTCAATGATGCGACGGAAATGCGGCCTGCCCACCTCCTTTATGACGTCAAAATCATTGGCAGAGTGCTTTTTTGAAACCTCGGCAACAGTCAAATCTGTGGTCAGCACATGAATTAGGCCAGCATCCACCAAGTCTCCGACACGCTCGATCTCCGGTCCACCGGGTGGCTTGCCTCCTCGAATTACGATATTCGCATCGAGGAAAACTTGAAGTTGGTTATTCGGCATTCACAGTCACACATGGTCTATTTTTTTTCAGCATACGACCATGCGCTCTACGTTGCCATAGTTCTTCAGAATCGCCGCCCTGCTACCGAGTGAACCTTTTAGGCTGTGTGAGGCCGCTCCTTGAATGGCGGGAGTGGGAGGAGGTTTCCCAAGCAGTAGGCTGTCAACTCGGCAGCCGATACCGCCACGCGCGGCTTGCAGATCGGTCCTGCTCGTCGCGCCCACGATACCGCTCCCATCCTTTCGCCTTGAGATAGGCCGAGACGCGCATCTGGTCGCCACGGGTCCAGTGCCCCGGCTCCAGCCCTATGGCCTCGTCCAGGATCTCACCCACGGACACGTCACGCAGCGGCTCACAGCGCCGCGCCGTCTCGGTTCGCGAGTTGCCGTAATCCGGATATCCATCCGACACGGTACGGATCTCGTGCGTCAGCCAGTGCTCGATCAGGTCGTCCCAGGCGTCAGACTGATACCGGCGATCCTGCTCCTCGCGGGCTTCGGCCAGCAGATCCGGATCATCGATCCACCAGATCGCTCCAGCACGGAAACGGTGGACGGTTTCGGCCCAGAGCTGGTCCCGGTCGTGGGCGAGCGCATCGATGTCGATGGTGCCGCAGCGGAGCGGCCAGAAGCGGCGGTTGCCGGTCTCGTCACGTAGATAGGTGTCGGGGTTCACGGTTCCGGCGAACACACACTGGCGCGGCACCTCGATAGTGTAACGGCCGTAGGGCGGGCGGAACCGATCGGTGGTGCGGGTGAGAAAGGCCTTGATGCGGGAGACTTCAGCACGGCCGATGGCATCGAGTTCCGCGATCTCGACGATCCAGACGCCTTGCATGTGCAGCGCGGCGTCCTTCGAGCCGAGTTCCGGAAGCTCGTCGGTGAACCAGTCCTCGCCGGCCAGAACCTTCAACGCCGTCGATTTCCGGGCGCCCTGTGGCCCCTCGAGGATCAGCATGTGGTCGGCCTTCACGCCGGGGCGGTAGATGCGGGCCACCGCCGAGATCAGCCAGAGCGCACCGATGGTGTGATGGAACGCGGTCGGCTCGGCGCCGAGGTAGGTACTGGTCCAGGTCGCGATCCGGGGCGTGCTGTCCCATGTCAGGGCGTCGAGAAAGTCACGGACCGGGTGAATGCGGGCCTCGCGGGCCACGGCACCGACGGATCGACCGACAACGAGCGGCGCGACATTCACGTCTCGATGCTGCAACCACTCCGCCAGGCGAATATCGTCGCTGTCCTCCCAGGGCCGCGGACATTCGGCATCGGGGGCATCCCAGGGCAGCGGGCGCAGCGTGACAACTTCCTGTCGGAACTCGTCGAATGCGATGGTGCCGGCGAAGTCCGGGTCGGAGTTCAGCGCGATGATCACATTGGCCTCGTTGCGTTCGGGCGTGCCGGAAAGATCGAGCCGGAGCCGATGCGCCCAGGCCGGGCGCACGGTGGGTTTGGACAGATCGCCGGTTCCGTTCAGCCGGCGACGCAGGACGCCAAGCTGCTTGTCGAGGATCGACATGGCGATGCCGGTGCGCGCCTTGATCTGTGACAGAATGTGTCGCTCTTCCATGGGCTCGAGACGGGCCAGCACAAGACGCCCCATCAGGGCACCCAGTGCCGTCAGATCGGGCGGGTTGGTCAGCGCCTGCGTAGCCGCAGCCAGGGTTTCGGCGGTCTCCGGCGCGCTGGTCGCAAGATCCTCCGCAGCGGCGAGGTCCTTGGCATCGACCGCGGCCGGTTCATAATCGGCCCAGCTAGCGCCTTTCAGGAGGTCATCGTTGAAGTCGTCACCATGCAGTGGGGTCACGATCCGGTTCGGGATATCCGCGCTGTTCAGGCGATCCGCGAGCGCGGCGGCGGCTTGGCGGCCGGCGTCCCCGGCGTCGGCGTAGATCGTGAGCTGCTCTGTGCCGTCGGGCCATTTGAATCTCGCCAGGCCATCCGCCGAGAGCGCCGCCCAGACCGGCGTGCCGAAGATCGCCCGAGCGGCCAGCGCTGTCTCGATGCCTTCCGCGACGCCGAGATGGCCATCGTCGGACATCGGGAACAGCCGCACCGCGGCCTCAGCGATGGAGCCCAGCATCTTCTTGCCGGCGGGGGCCTTGCCGCTGCCATCGTCCAGCAGGAACGTGCGATGGATGCCGCCGACGGCCCCGCCTGTGATCAGGCGCGGGATGGCCACCATGCCGGGCCAGCCTCGTCGGCTGTCGTAGTCGGTCAGGTCAGGGTGAAAGAGCAGGTCCGGAGATCCCGGGTCCCGTACTCCGCGGGCCTGAAGGTAGGTCTCGGCGACACTCCCGGCCAGCGGCTGGCAATCCTCGAGGATGCGGCGGATTTCGAGGCTATGGTCGGGGCGCGCTGGTGCCGACGGCCGCTGGCGCGCGCCGCTTTCCAGTTCCATCCGGGCCAGCCGCGCCGCCTCGTCGAACAGTCGGCCATCGGTCATGCCGGTGGCATGGTAGAGAAGATCGACCGGGCCGGCGCGCTCGCCGGTGGCGAAGTCGAAGCCCCAGCCGGCATAGGGCCCATCCAGATGGATCAGGCAGGATCCCTCGCCGCGGGCGCGACGACCGGAGAGATCGGCACAGCGCAGCGCGCGTCGGTCGGGCGTCAGCCGCGCCTCGGGAAAGAGTACCGGCAGCCAGTCGCGCGCAGTGTCGGCGAGACGGGTCTTGATGGCGCCGAGGTCGTGGCGAGACGGCGGGGCCCAGACATTGTTCAGATCGATCATGATGCGCTCATGCCAGGAGGACGAGCCCGCGTTCGGCGCGGGTGATGGCGGTGTAGAGCCAGCGGCGGCGGTCGATCTCGCTGCGGCCGAGCCCGTCATCCCAGACGATCACGTTCTCCCACTGCGAGCCCTGCGCCTTGTGGGCGGTGATCGCCCAGCCGAAGGTCGCCTCGGTCAGCAGGCGTTTTTCCTTCCAGTCGCGGTCATGGCGGGTCCGGTCATAGGCAACATGGTCTTCGAAATGCCCCTTGTAGAGGCGCAATCGGGCCGGACGCCCGTCGCGGCTCGGCGGTCCCACGCGGCGCTCGTCCTCATCGGTCACCACGGCCGAGAAGAAGAGGCTGCCCTCGTCGACGATTTCCTCGAGCGTGACAAACATGCCGTTGATCAGCCCGAGGTCATTCTGGTTCTTCAGGCAGATGATCTTCTCCGCACCCCCGCTGGGCAAGGTGCTGCCGCCAAGCCCGGCGGCGGTGCGCATCGCGTTGTTGAGCTGCAGCCGCGTGGCGTTCATGCCGCAGATCAGCTGGCCGCCGCGCAGCGCCTGGTCCGGCGTGATGTCGCCCTTGCGGAGCTTGGCGACGTGATCGTCGTAGCTGCCGAAGCCGATCGGCGCGCCTTCCCGCGCCAGCGTCGCCAGACGGATAATGGCGCTCTCGGCGGCCTGGCGGTGGATCTCGGTCAGCATGATGTCGGGGGCGACATTCGTGAAGGCGCCCTCGCCCTTGATCGGCGGCAGCTGGCCGGGATCGCCCAGCACCAGGATCGGCTTTCCGAAGCTCATCAGGTCGCGCGCCATTTCCTCGTCCACCATCGACACCTCGTCGAGCACGATCAGTCGCGCGTCGGCGGCATCGCTTTGCGGGTTCAGTGCGAAACGCGGATGTTTCATCGCCGAGAGTGCCTGGCGCATCGCCTCGATCCCCGCCTCGGCCGCGGTGCGGTCGAAGCCGGTCAGGGTCCGAATAGCTTGCTCGGCCTCGCGCATTTTCCGGGTCGCGGCGGTGATCTCCGCCTCGGTCGCCTCGATCACCGAGTAGATCAGGCTGTGGATGGTGCGGGCCGGCGTGCCCTTGCGGGTCAGCACCAGCGCTGCCTTGCCGGTGAAGGTGGCGATGACGACACCGGGCACGCAGATGCCGTCGCGGGCGCTGCGATGTGGCGCGAGGCCAAGCGCGTCGAGCGCGAACTTCAGGACGGTGGATTTCCCGGATCCGGCATAGCCAAAAAGCCGGAAAACCTGCTGGGTGCCGGTCCCGGTCTCGAACCAGGTCCTGACCGTGCGGATGGCCCGGGCCTGCTCGGCCGATGGGATGAAGTCGCTCATGCGGCCCGGCCTTTCACCATGTAATCCTTGACCACTCCGCCTTGCGCGGGATCGCCCACCTGGCATTCCCGCACGAAGACGCGGCGCCCATCGGCCAGCTGGCGCCAATGGCCCCGTCTAATGTGCCAGCGCGGGCTGGCATGGGTCCCTCCCGCCGGCGGCTGTTTCGCGCGGGCGCGCTCGAGGTCGATGGTGACCTGGTGCCAGGTCCAGCCCCGGACGCCGGCCTTCGCGTATCCGGCGCGCTGCGCCGGCATGACCTTGCGGTCCCGGGCCTCGCCGGCATGGGCGAGAATGCTGAGCGCCCGCCAGACAATGCCGGTGGCAACCGCGTGATAGACATTCGCCTCGTCGGTCGAGAGCTTCGGATGCGCCGTGACCTCCGCCACGCCCGGCTCCGCGAAGACGGCATGCACGAGGCAATCCGTCCATTTGCGCCGTTTCCCGTCGCGGAACACAAAGCCCGCCTCGACGCGATCGTCGAACTGACGCGCGTAGACCAGCAGGGAGGATCGGATCGGGTCCCGGTCCTTCACCTCGAAGACAACCGCCGGGTGGGGCAGCAGCAGGGGCTTGTCCATGATCAGCGGACCCAGCGCATCGACCTCGTCGCTGTCGAAGGCCGCCTGATCGGCGAAATGGTAGACCGGCGCCTCCTCGATGCCCTCGAAGAGGAAGCCATAGATCGACGTCCGCCGGAACTCCGACGCCAGCCGCTTGAACTCATAGGCCTCGGGGATCATGTGCGGGCGCTCCAGCAGGTCTGCGCCCAGGCGCAGGTGGGATGCCAGTGCCCGGCGGTCATGCCGCCCTTGCAGACAGCGGCTGTGGGTTCGATCGCTTCGCGCGGCAGCACTTCCCGGGCGTCCGATGCCCGGACAACCGCGACCGCCCGGTCGCTCATCTGCTGCGCCAGCGCCGCGTCGAAGGGGACGAGCTCGGCATAGATTTCCAGCGTGTCGCGGTTGAGCGCGGTGAAGAGCGCCGGGTTGGGCAGGTCGAGATAGGCCTGGTAGAGCGCGATCTGTGCCGCGTAGACCGGTTTCGAGGCCGTCACGCCGCGCTTGACCGTGTCCTTCCAGCTCGACGCGCCGAGCGCCTTGGTCTCCCAGAGGGCCGGATAGTCCATCGCCACGGGTCCGCCGACCAGGCAGCCATCGATGTGACCCTTGAAGCGACCGTTCAGGGCGGTGAAGCCGAATTGCCGGCCATCGGCCCGCTCGGTGCGCAGGTCGAACCCGGCGAGGCGCAGCCAGCTTGCCACCATGTCCTCGCCGCGATGGCCGGCCTCGAAGATCCGCAGGGTCCTGGGTGCGAAGTCCTGGCCCGCATCCTTTGGCACCGCGAGGAAGTCATACTGGATTTGCCGCAGGCAGGCGCGACCCAGCCCGGAAGAACTGACATAGGTCCGGGGCCGCTCACCCGCCTGCCGAGATGTAAGGGCGCCGTCGATCGCGGCGCCGAGGGCCGCGGTGATGTCAGGGAGCCCCAGCGGCGGCAGATATTGCGCTCCCGAGCCGTGATTCATGTCGATCATCACGCACCTTCAGAAGGGGATCGGGTCGTCGAAGGGCCGACCCTTGTTGTCGGGGCTCGCGCCCTGGGACTGCATGCTGTCGATGTAGCCGGTGACGGCCGCCTCGATCAGCCGGTCGATCTCGGCGGCGCTCCGGTGGAAAAACGGCGCCATCAGGCCGAGCTCGGTCAGCGCCGCGGCAAACCCTTTTCGGGCGTCGCGAATGGCCTGGGCCTCGCGGTCGGATTTGTCGATCATTCCAAAATTCCTCTGGGCAAGGTCCGCGCCGATGTCCTGGCACCGGCGCGAACAGAAACTGTAGGAGGGATACCGCGCCCTTTTCAGCTGCAGGCAGAAGCCGAAGCCCCGGGCCTGCCGGCCGCAGAGAGCACAGACGCCGGGCGTCACCCCATCAGCAGGCTGTCGAGGCCGAATGGGTCCGCCGGTGGCGCCGGCCTCTGCGCGGACAGGAGCAGGTAGCGGCCGATCGCCCGCGATGCCATGGCGTCGAGATCGGAAAGCCCGAGGCTTGCGATGGGTCGATCCAGTCTTCCGCGGGCCTCGAGCCATTTGCCGATCTCCCTTGCCGCCGCGCGCGTCACATGCGCCTGCCACTCATCCGGGGTCATCGCGTCAGCTGTTCAGCCAGGCGGGCGCTGCCCCCGGGACAGGCGCTGCCGGGCCTGAAGGTGATGGCGCGACCGGTGCCTGAGAGGCCGCCGACCAGGCCGGAGGCGTCGGGGCGGCGGATTTCCGCGGCGGCGCCTTGACCGGATCGGGTGCCACGCTCTCGCCGCGCATGATCGCCGCATAGACCGGCTCGTTGGGCAGAATGACATTGGCCAGCTTGTTGCTGTCGCGGTAGGTCTCGTTGTCCGAGGTCTCCACCATGATCCGTGCAGCAAAGGTGATCCCGTCGAGCTGCTTCAGCCCGCCGATCACCCGTTTCTCCCGCGCCGACTGGCTGGCATCCTCCGGCATCAGTCCCAGCGCGCTGTCGATCATCGCCCGGAAGGTGCTTTTCGAGATGTTCCAGCCCTTGGACTGACCTTTGTCGTCGAGCTTGCCGCCGGCAACGGTGAAGTTCTGCCAGAACTTGCGCCGCGCATAGGGCCCCTCGACGACGGTAAACTCGCAATCGAGCATCCTGGCATCGCTGTGCGGCGAGGCCTTCAGGAGGCCGGCGTCCATGGGCGTGGCGCCATTCACCCCGCCGGGGCGGATCCGCATCATCACCCTGGCGAAACTGCCGTCGGGGATCAGTTCGCCCATCGGCGCCATCTGCGGGCCGGCATCGTTCAGATCGTAGTTCATGTGGGTCATCCTTTTCTGGATCAGGCGGGGTTCAGGGGCGCGGCCGGGATGGGCCGCCCATCGATCTTGGCCAGCAGTGCGGCGAGGTCCGGCCGTTCCGTCGTGTCGAGCCGACCGGAGCGGTCTTTCGCCGGCAGCCCCCAGGGATTGCCCGAGGTGCAGACCAGGCGGCGCTCGGTCGATTTCTCGTCGAGCACCCAGGTGCCCTCGCTGTCCTTCGCGAAGAGCTGCATGGAGATGACCTGGTCGACGATGCCCGGCAGTTCGCGGCCGGCTTTCGAGCCTTCCATCTGCGGCAGCCAAGAAGAGGTGCCGAATTCGTCGGTCAGTTTTTCCAGCACGCCCACGAAGATCACGGTCTTGCCTCGGGCATGCTGGAGGTGTTTCAGCGCCTGGATGACCTCGCGGCCCAGAAGGCCGTAGGCGGCGCGGACATCGGGTTTGCCGGTGCGCTCGGAAAATGCCTCCGCCTGCTGCTTGGCATAGGCCATGGCCTGGCGCGTCAGATCGGTGATGCTGTCGACGAAGATGATCGAGCGTTGCTGCAGGAAGGCTTCCAGACCGCTTTCGGCGTATGTCGCCTGCACATGCTTGTGGTACTCGGCACCGTAATAGCTGCCGGGGTGCTGCGCCGGGTCCGGTCCGCCGATCAGGATCACCAGGTCGCGGAAATCCGAGAAGCTGCGGATCGGGATGCTGGGACCGCGCCAGTCCTGAACGGATTTCATGCCGGCTTCGAGGTCGAAGCAGACGGCCTTGTCCTCGGGCAAGGATTTGACCAGCGTGGTCTTGCCCACGCCGGGCGGGCCGAAGACCGCCAGCGAGGTCTTGTTTTCGGCGGCCGACAGGCGTTCGTCGGCGGTGATGATGCGCAATGCCAAGGCGCGCTCCTTTGCGATTGAGACAGGGTTGACGGCGGCGGGGGATGACCGGGAGCCGAAGGGGAACCTGCCCGGCCTTGCGAACCGGGCTTCCCCACCGCCGTGTTCGGGACGGTCAGACGGTCTCCGCCCCTTCCAGACGGAAGCTCGGTTTGCCGCTGCCGACGGTCCGTGCCGGTTCGAACCCGGCGCGGATGGCTTCCGGCCAGGCCGCGTATTTGCGCTCCGGCACCTTGTAGGCGATGTCGACATACTGGTCGGGATCGTCACCGGCCGACCGGATACGCTCGACCATCGCGGCGAGTTGCGCCTGGTCCCAGTCGATGCGTTTGGGCAGGTCGGCCACCACAGTGAAATCGCCGTCAGCGAAGCGAACCGTGCCGGCATCCTTGCCCTCCGCCCGGCGTGCCGCTGCGGCATCGTGTGCATAGCGGGTGGTCAGGCCGACATCGAACCGGTCCTTCGCGGCCCGGATCTGTTTCAGGCGGGCGTCGAGTTCGCGCTGCAGGATTGCCAGCAACTCGACCGGCAGGGACGCGATCTCCGCCGGGCTGAGTCCGGGCAGGTCATCGACGCCGGGGGCGTTTTCGGGGAAAGGCATGGATTGATCTCCGTGAGGGGCGTTTCAAGAAAGAGGCGATCAGGCGGCTTCGGCGCCTTCGAGCAGCAGCTCGGTTAACCCGGCATTGCCGTGTTTCGACCTCGGCCGCGCGACGGCAACGTAGACAAACCTGTCGATATCAAGCCGTTCCTGGACGAGGTGCACGAGACCCAGTTCGAAGGCCTGGAACGCCCGGCCTGCCAAGTCGATCAGATCCTTGCGCGCGCGCTCGTCGAGCCGAGTGAAGAGCTTGAAGGTATCCAGCGCCAGGAAGCCGGTGTGATAGATCAGCCGGTCACCCGGCTCGGCCTGCGCCACCCAGGCGCAGAACGCGATGTCGGTGAGTCGCGGCGGTTGAACCGGGCGACCGCATGGTATTGGCCGCGACATCAGCATGCCCGCGGAGCCCGCAGGGCCAGATCAGAGCGGAAGCTGGCGCGGGCGGGATCGGCGGTCAGTCGACGCGGGGCCGCGCCGGACCGGTCGACGGCGTTGCTGACCTTGATCGCGCGCTGAAGCTGGTCCTGCTCATAGGCCTCGACGTCGCTCAGGCGATAAAGAACCCGGCCGCCGAGTTTCAGGAAGTCCGGGCCCTGTCCGATACTCCGCCACCGCTCCAGCGTGCGATGGGAGATGTTCCACCGGCGGGAAAGCTCGATCTGGTTGAGGTGACGCGGCTGCATCGTGATCTCCGTGGACTGCGTTGGAGATCAGGATGCGAAATCGGCCAGGGGGATGTCGTGGGGATCGCAGGGGGATACGCGTGAAAAATTTCGTTCCGGAAAATCAGATGGTTGTCGTCTGGTGGGGGATCGTGATCCCACAGCGCTCCCCCTGTACGGGGGAGCGGCATCCCACCTGGTTTCTATTCGGGCAGGCCCAGTTCGGCTCTCAGCCGGTAGTGGCCCCGGCCGTTCGATTCGATCAACTCGCGCCAAACGGGCTGCGATTTGAAGACATCGGCCATTCGCATGCTCCTTGACCCCGCCTGGGTCAGAAGGTGCTTTCCGGATTGCCACGGTTCGCCTTCATCGGCCGCGCGGCGCAACTCTCGCAACACACGCGCCTGGACTTCGCCAAAGCGATAATGCGTGCCTTTCCAGCTGACGTTTCGGAAATCCGTCGAGGTCGAGAAGGCGAGGTTTCCGGATCTGAGTATCCCAGCGCCAAATCCTTGCACCTGTTCGACCCGGTCACGCTCCTCGCGCCGCACCAGCAGGTCACCCAACATGACGTGCACGGACGGACTGGCTTCGGGAATGCGGAGGCGGTCGCCGTTCGGGTCTCTGAACTCGGTGAGATGCTGCTCGGCACACCGAAACACCATGCAGGCGTCATCGGCATGCAGATCGACGAGGCCGGAGTATCGTTGGCAAGCATCCCAAACCCAACGCCCCAAATCGGATGACGCAATCAGCCGGCCGACTTCCAGACAGAGACGGCTGACGCGCACGGAAAGACTGAGCTCGTCGTTCTCCGCGAGATACCCCACGTCACGTTCGGGCATCTGCCAGCGCTCCATGACTTCCTCGAGAGAAAAGTATTTCTTTTCTATATACATAGATCCCGCCTCCGATTCATTTTTGGGTTGGTTTTCAAGTCGACTAGAACCCGGCGCGGCGACCCGCAATCGACATTTTATCAAGCTGAGAACGCGCAAAATGCCGGCACGATTCCCGATGCGGCGCGCCGAGAAATCTCAGCGTCTGTCAAGTCTCGCGTGAACCTTCGAAAGACCCCGCAGGGTTTCGCTGGAGCCCCACAACCATCTGAGATCGCTTGTCGAATCCTGCAGCCGACGTCAGCGATCAGGCATGGAACACAAGATCGCTTTCTCCCTCCGCCGCCCGCGCGTTCACGCGAACGCCCTTTATCCCGACCGGATGTCGCCTGCTGAACGCCGCGCCGAGTTGTGCGGTCTGCTGGCTCTCGGCCTCATCCGTTTGCGCCTGCGAGAGAGGGGTGAACTTCCGGTCGAAACCGGAGATTTTCCGCTACACAACTCGGGTCTTCAGAGCGGTAGTGCAGGTCCAACTGACCGGAGAACGGCATGACCGACACGATCCCCGCGCGCCTGGCTGCGCTGAAAACCACCCCGACGCCGGAGCTGAAAACCCAATGGAGCGAACTGTTCGACAGCGAGCCGCCGCCTTTCAACCGCCGCTACCTCGAAAGCCGCCTGGCCTACCGCATCCAGGAACTGGCCTATGGCGGGCTGAAGCCCGAGACCATACGGCGGCTGGAGCGGCTGGGGGAGGAACTCGACGGCGGCGACCGTAAGAAGAGCCGCATCCGCGCGGACGCCATGCCGATCACCGGCACAAGGCTGATGCGCGAGTGGCAGGGCGTCGAGCATGTCGTCACCGTCATGGTCGACGGTTTCGAATGGCAGGGGCGGCCCTACAAGTCGCTGTCGGCGGTCGCCCGCGCGATCACGGGCACGCGTTGGAACGGTCTCGTCTTCTTTGGACTCAAGCGTCAGGGAGGCCGGTCATGACAAAGGTGGCCGACAAATCCAAGGTTGTCCGCAAACTCCGCTGCGCGGTCTACACCCGAAAATCCTCCGAGGAAGGACTGGAGCAGGAGTTCAACTCGCTCCACGCCCAACGCGAGGCCTGCGAGGCCTTCATCGCAAGCCAGCGGTCCGAAGGCTGGGTGCTTGTCCGCGATCAGTATGACGACGGCGGCATCTCCGGCGGAACGCTGGAGCGCCCCAGCCTCAAACGGCTGATGGAGGACATCGAGGACGGGCTGGTAGACGTGGTGGTGGTCTACAAGATCGACCGTCTCAGCCGGTCGCTGGCCGACTTCGCCAAGCTGGTCGAAGTGTTCGACCGCAACGGCGTGACCTTCGTCTCGGTCACGCAGTCTTTCAACACCACCACCTCAATGGGCCGCTTGACGCTGAACATCCTGCTCTCCTTCGCCCAGTTCGAGCGCGAAGTAACGGCCGAGCGCATCCGCGACAAGGTCGCCGCCAGCCGCAAGAAGGGGATGTGGATGGGCGGGGTGCCGCCCTATGGGTACCGGGTCGAAAACCGGAAACTGGTAATCGATGACGAACGCGCCGAGCACGTCCGCTGGATCTTTTCGCGCTTTCTCGAGATCGGCTCATGCACGGAACTGGCGCGGGAAGTCGCCCGGCAGGGCATCCGGACGCCCAAGGGCAACCGGATCGACAAGAAGTACCTGTACCGGCTGCTCTCGAACCGAGCCTACATCGGTGAAGCGGTCCACAAGGGCGAAAGCTATCCCGGCGAGCACGACGCCATCATTGACCATGAGATGTGGGGCCGCGTCCATGCCATCCTGCAGGAGAGTCCGCGCAAGCGCGCCGCGCGGACCCGGGCAGAGACGCCGGCGCTGCTGAAGGGACTGCTGTTCGGACCGGACGGCGCGGCCTTTTCGCCGAGCCACACGCGGAAGGGCGACCGACTGTACCGCTACTATGTCAGCCAGACGGTGCTGAAACACGGCGCCGGATCATGTCCGGTCGGCCGCGTTCCCGCCGGCGAGATCGAGGCAGCCGTCATCAACCAACTCCGCGCCGTGTTCCGTCAACCCGAAATCGTGGCGGGGACATGGAAGGCCGCACGCTCCCACGCCGACGACATCACCGATGCCGACGCCCGCATGGCCCTGATGCAACTCTACCCGCTGTGGGACGAACTCTTCCCAGCAGAACAGGCGCGCATCGTCACGTTGCTGGTCGAGCGCGTCGACATCGGCACCGAGGGGCTCAACGTCAAGATGCGCATCGACGGCCTTGCCGGTCTCGCGCGCGAGATGCTGGCCGGCGATATCGAGGCCGCTGCATGACCCGCAGCGCGCCGATCGCCGAGACTGTGACGCTCCACGTCCCGTTCCGCGTCGTGAAGCGCGGCGGACGAAAGGAGATGCAGTTGCCGGACGGCGCCACGCCGTCGCGCCGGGCGGACAGCGCGCTGGTCAAGGCGCTCGCCCGCGCGTTTCGGTGGAAACGGATGATCGAATCCGGGGAGTTCGCCACCATCGCCGAACTGGCCGAGCGCGAGGGGATTGCGCACTCCTACATGACCCGCGTCCTGCGCCTGACCCTGCTCGCGCCTGAAATCGTAGAGGCGGTTTTGGACGGGAATCAGGCGCCGGAGGTGACGCTCGCGCAGGTGCTGCAGTCGTTTCCCAAGGAGTGGATTGCGCAGCTCGCAAGTTTCGGATCTCTGATTGCATCGGACAAACCATGAGCAATCATCCAGAGTTAAGATTTCTCCCATATCTATTTGAGCTTGCAGCTTCCACGGCAGTGCTTCTGGAATCTCCTCCGCTAGCCGCAAGTCGGGCCTACGGAAGGCTTAACCCGCCTTGCGGCCGATGCGCAGCAGGTGTCGGCGGGTGCAAAGACGGCTTCGGTCAGCCAAACGCTCGCGAGATGAACGCAAGTGATCAAGATAGAGCGCTTTCAAGGCTTTCACATGGTGCGCTAGCGTGTGATACTGCGGTGTGCATTACTTTTGCAGCACATGTGGATCCCCATGATGGCCAGCAACAAAACGGCGACGCTCACCTTGAGACTCGATCCAGCCCTCAAGGACGCGCTGCGAAATGCTGCCGAAAGAGAGCACCGGTCCTTGGCCAACATGGTCGAAGTCATGATCTTGGACTATTGCGGTCGCCACGGTCATATGGTCCCAAACGCTGCGGAAGAGACGAAGCGTGGGGAGCAGTCCAAGTGATCAAGACAGTTAAGCAAGGTTGCATGTTCAATCCGGTGATCAAGGATTATCGGATGGCCGAGGGTATCGAAAACCTCGCTGACTTGATCGCTGATAATGGTGATGGGCGCGACTTTTTTGCCCGGAACTTCGTGACGCACGGAATGGAGCAGCTTTTCAAGGAGGGCATGCTACGTCTATCCGGGAAATCAGACCAAGCGGTTTTCGAGCTTACCCAAGCCATGGGTGGTGGTAAGACCCACATGATGGTTGCCCTTGGGTTGCTGGCACGCCATCCGCATTTGCGGCCTGAAGTCCTCCCGGAGGAGCTCAACAAGCGGGTCGACTTTGCAGAGGCAAGGATTGCCGCTTTCAATGGTCGCAACAGCCCCGACAACTACATCTGGGGCGAGATAGCTTCCCAACTTGGTGCCGATGAAGCCATACGGCCGCATTGGGCGAACGGCCCCCGGGCAGTCGACCAAAGAAAATGGAAAGAGATCATTGGCGATAAGCCAACGCTAATCCTACTGGACGAGCTACCACCTTATCTTCAAAACGCTGCCACTCAATCCGTGGGTGCTGGCACGCTTGCGGATATGGTGGTCTACTCTCTGAGCTCCTTGATGAGCGCAGCTCTAGAGCTTCCGAACTGCGCCATTGTGATCGCTAACCTATCAGGCAGTTACAAGTCTCAAATAAAGGCACTCGCTGAAGCCGTTGGGAATCTGCAGCAGGAGGCGCGCCGCCAGGCAATGACGATTACCCCAGTCCAGCTGGCGGGAAACGAAATATACGAAATCCTTAAGAAGCGCCTGATCGATCAGTTGCCGGACGAAAGAACGGTCGCCGACATCGCTGAGGAATATGCGCAGCAGGTGAAAAAGGCGGAAGATGGCGGGTACATCGTTGCCTCAAGTATCGAGCAGATTGCTGAGCAAGTACGCGAGACGTATCCTTTCCATCCTTCGTTCAAACATCTTGTCGCGCTGTTCAAAGAGAATGAAGGCTTCCGGCAGACCCGTGGCTTGATGCAATTCACTGCACGACTTCTGAAGAGTGTCGAGCAGCGGAAGTCAGATGATGTGTTCCTCATTGGCACTCAGCATCTGGACCTGAACGACGACCAGGTACGCGACGAAATTGAACGCATCGCTCCCAAGCTTCTCCCTGCTGTTACCCGAGACATAGCCGACTCCGGCAATTCTATCTCAGAAACGATCGATGACGAGCTCGGAGCCGACGCCGCCCAGCAGGTTATGACCCTCTTGCTTGCATCGTCACTCTCGCGCGCTGTGGGTGGCAGGATCGGCCTGTCAGACAGCGAGATTATCGAGTTTCTTGCCGCACCCAATCGAAAGCCGGATGAGTTCTTGTCGGCACTCGAACGTCTCCGCGAGCAGGCTTGGTACTTACATCGAGAGGAACAGCGCTTCTTCGTGAAAGAGACGGAGAATCTCTCACGGCAGATTGAGCGTACTGCAAAAGAGATACCGCAGCCCAAGATCGACCAAGCGCTGATAAATCGACTGACGGGTATCCTTCAGCCGTCCAGCAAGCGCGCATATCAGGAGCTTCAAGTTCTCCCCAAGCTTGACGACCTGCGTCTCAGCGGCCCTCGCACCACGATTGTGATCCGCCCGGACGGTCGGGTCCCGCCGAACGAATTGCAGAATTTCTTCGACTACCAACAAGAGAAGAACAATCTCCTTGTGCTTACTGGTCAGGACAGTCATCTCGCCGATGCCGTAGAAGATCGGCTTCGGGAGCTGTACGCTATCGAACAAATCTCAAAGCGGCTTAAGCCTGGCGACACCCTGTTCGAAGAGGCGCGAGACCGCCTGGAAGACGCAGAAGATCGCTTTCACAAGGCTCTGTCAGCTGGGTACAATCGGATCTATTACCCGGCGCTTGAAGAGACTGACGGCAGCGAACGGTTGATGGCGGTGACCATCGACAATGGGCTGCGAACTGGCCAAGGAGATCAGTCGGCGGAGCTGCAGATCGAGAACCTGCTTGCGAGCCCGCGCGCCAACTACAAGCTCGCGCTCGATATGGCCGAGGAATTCAGCCAGTATTTCGCGATGGCCGAGGAGTACCTCTGGCCCTCTGGTAAGGACAACCGGCGCACACCATGGAAGGACGTCGTCAGCCGGGCCAAGGGCAATCCGGTATGGCCATGGATGCCGGGCGCCGGTGGTCTGGAGGCGCTAAAGACTGAGGCTCTGAAGCAAGGGCGGTGGCGTCTTGGCGAAGACGGCTACATCGAGAAGGGCCCTTTCCCGAAGGAAAAGACGACGATCAATGTCTCGCTGCAGGGAAGCACGGACACAGGCGAGTCCCTCCTGAGCCTCACGCCCCGCAACGCAGGAGACAGCCCGGTAGTTCATTACTCTCCAAGGGCCGAGGTCACTGAGGCCGATCCGAAGGTCGACGACCTGGACAACTTTTCGACGAGTGAAGGATCGCTGTATTTCTGGGTCAAGGATCCGACCGGCAAGTTCGAGAGCGGCCCACCCGTTCGCTGGGTGGCTGAGCTGAAGATACGGCATCAGGTTGACCCCGCAGGAGACAAGCGCCGCGTCACTCTGCAGTCGACACCTAGGGCGGCGATTACGTACTCGCTCGACGGCTCTAACCCGAAGGATGGCATCGACTACACGCAGCCATTCGAGATCGGTCCGGAGGCGCTCCGACTACTGGTCTATGCACGTGCCGGCGAAGCCAACAAGACGGCGGACTTCCAGATCCCCGCAAGCGGCGACAAGCGGGTTCAGATCGATGACACTAAGCCCGCGAGGCTTCAGGGGAAGCGTGTCTCTCTCGACACGACCGACCGGGTCTACGGCGTCATCAACAAATTCAAGGACAATGACAACACGCTCTTCAGGGGCGTACGCATCGAGATCGGCGAAGGCGAAAACACCGTAACCGTGCGCTTCCAGGAGCGCGCCGTGACAGCCGGCATGATCGAGGGCGTCGTCAACAGTCTCCGCGAGGTCTTGAAGGAGGATCAGGCGCCGGTCGCAATCACGATCAGCGACGGCGTGGAGTTCGAGAACGGCTTTGCCGTGAAGGAGTTCGCGAAGATCGCGGGGCTGGATCTGAAACCCGGGGACCTGGTGCAGGAGGCGTAGAGAATGCCCAAAGGGCAGACGGCAGGCAAGAAGACGAACCTGGACGCCGGAGATGGCCGCGATGCCAAGCCGACGCTCGGGTTCGGTGTGCCTGCAACGTCGGACCCTCACCACTTCAAGGTCAGGATCCCTCCGGCCAACTCCGGGAAGGTCCAGATCAGCGAATACCTCGGACTGCAGGCCAGTAGCGACGAGTTTGCGGTGATGGACCGGGTCGTTCTGGACCGCCCACGCTGGACCGCGATCCGCAGCGAAGTCCAGCGCGCCTTCAACGCGCGGCTGAAGGCCCATGACCTGAAGACATCCGCCTGGAAGGTCGGGGAGAACCCTGTTGACCGGTTGCTCGGCAAGGAACTCTGCGTTCTGGCATGGGCGGTCGAGGACATGGAGATGGACAAGATCGCCGTCGCGGTCCGCAACTGGCTGGCGCTTCGCCCGGAGGAACGGTGGTGGCTCTTTGGCATGACGGCAATGGCCACCGGAACGGTAAAGGACGCCGGCCGTGGCTGGCGGCTCGCCCTTCGACACGCGCTTGGAGATGTCGCACAGAGCGATCTGATGCAGCCCCGCGCCAGAAGACAAATCGGGAAGGCCAGTGACCGGCCGACCCTCGACCTTTTTGACGACGAGATCTGAATGAACGACTTGACCCCCGTCTCGCTGAAGGACGCGCCCGCCCTCATCGAGGCGGTTTTTCCTGCACAAAAGATTTCTTTCGAGGCTCAGAAGGAAAGGAAGGCGAATCTTGGCCAGACCCTCACGGGCCTAGGTTCGTACTGGAAAGGTCGCAAACCGCTCATTCTGGTGCGCGCCATCGTCCTTGGCTCGCTACTGCCGCAGACCGGCGACAGCGAGAAGGACCTCGAGATCTTCGAGAAATTGATGGCTTTCGACGATCACGGACTCGCGCGACGTGCTTTTGTTCAAAATGATCTCAAGCCGAAGCATATCGCTTCACGCATTTCGCTGTCTAACCCTTGGGACTACTTCACATTCACAGGGCGCGACGAGCTTGACGCTGGTGATCGCCTTCTGAACCTCGAGTGTCCGTTCGACGCAGATGAGGAAGGCATCTCTCTGCGTTGGGATCGGGACACTTCCGACGACGCCAAGATCCGGCTCATTGAGCGAACACTTGAAACATTCTCGACCTACGAAGAGAAAGCCGGTTTCTGCAAGCGACCTGAAGAAGTTGATCAGGCTTGGCTATACGCACCGATCTGGCCCGCAGTGAACGACCACTTTGCCAAGTGGGGAATCAAGGCGCGGTCGATCCAGGAACTCATTGGGCAAATGGGCGAACTGCGCTTCGGGCATCGACCGCGCGTCGGCGATACGTTCGCAGGTGGCGGCTCGATTCCATTCGAGTCCGCACGCATTGGGTGCGACGTGTATGCATCTGACCTAAACCCTATCGCGTGCATGTTGACTTGGGGTGCCCTAAATGTCGTTGGTGCCAGCCCTACCGAGTATGCTGAAATTGAAAGGGCTCAACAGCGACTTGCCCATAGCATTAAGAGAAAGATCCGCGACCTCGGAGTTGAAACCGACGATGAGGGAAATGTCGCCAAGGCGTACATCTACTGCCTAGAGGCCAGGTGCCCAGAGACAGGCTGGATGGTTCCTTTGTCGCCAAGTTGGATAATCTCGAAAAGCAAAAAGGTCATCGCGCGACTGGTTCCAGACCATGCCAAGAAGAACTTCTCAATAGAGGTGCATTCCGGAGTATCCGCTGACGACATGAGACTTGCGGACAAAGGCACAGTTCAAGATGGCAATATGGTTTATGATCTCGATGGAAAAACCTATCGAACTTCGATCAAGAGCCTGAGAGGCGATTTTCGCGGACCAGACGGCATTACAATAAATAGGATTCGCAAATGGGAGAAATCCGACTTTGAGCCTCGCGCTGACGATGTATTCCAAGAGCGCCTCTACGCGGTTCATTGGATTAAGCGAGATAGCCTCGGACAAGGCCGGCTGCAGACTTACTTCGCCGCTGTCACACAAGCGGATATTGCTCGAGAAGAGCGCGTAAAGACTATTGTGAAAGACAACCTCGAGCGCTGGCAGCGAGATGGGTTGTTGCCAGACATGGCAATTGAACCCGGTGACAAAACAGATGAGCCCATTAGAACAAGGGGCTGGACTTACTGGCACCATCTTTTCAATGCTAGGCACCTCCTACTTAACGCGACTTTGAAGGAGGAAATGCGTTCGGAACATGAGGCTTACTTCAACATCTTACTATGCCGCATTCTTAACGTTGAGTCGAAAATGTCGAGATGGTCACCGGCGGTTGGACACGATCTGGCGCTCGATGTTTTCTACAACATGGCACTGAACACATTTTATAACTACGGATGCCGAGCATCAATTTCTGCATTTCGCGACCTATTTGAGTCGCCGATTGCAAAGAAAGAGAACATCAAAACCGGGCGAGTTGTTCGTTCGCTTCCAGCGTCTGAAGTCGAGATGAATTGCGACCTATTCATCACAGACCCACCCTACGCTGATGCGGTGCACTATCATGAAATCACAGAGTACTTCATAGCATGGCTTCGGCGAAATCCACCGACGCCTTTCGATGAGTGGGTTTGGGACTCTCGTCGCGCGCTTGCCATAAAGGGCACTGGCGACGATTTCAGGCGGGGCATGGTCGACGCCTATCGCGCCATGGCTGAGCACATGCCGGACAATGGCATGCAGTGCGTGATGTTCACACATCAGGACACTGGTGTGTGGTCGGACATGGTCGGGATCTTCTGGGCTGCAGGGCTCCAGGTGGTGGCGGCCTGGTACATCGCCACCGAAACGACCTCTGAGCTGAAGAAGGGCGGCTACGTCCAGGGCACGGTCATCCTGATGCTGCGCAAGCGGCCGGCCGGAGAACGCTCCGGCTTCAAACAGCGCATCCTCCCCGCCGTCCGCACCGAGGTGGAACGACAGATCGAGAGCATGATGCACCTCAATGACGAGGTGAAGGACAAGCTCGGCGAGCCGGTCTTCAACGACTCCGACTTGCAGATGGCGGGATATGCCGCCGCGCTGAAGGTGCTCACCGCCTACACCCATATCGGCGGAGACGACGTGACAAGCTTCGCGCTGCGACCGCGCCAGCGTGGTGAGGAGACCGTCGTCGACGAGATCGTCCAGCAAGCTGCAGAAGCGGCCAACAGCCTTCTCGTACCCGAAGGGCTCGAGGCTGAGACGTGGTCCCGCCTGACCGGTATTCAGCGGTTCTACTTCCGCATGATGGACATGGAGACGACGGGCGCCAGCAAGCTCGACAACTACCAGAATTTCGCGAAGGCGTTCCGCGTTGCCGACTACGGTAAGGTGATGGGTACCATGGCCGCCAACAGCGCGCGCCTCAAGCGCGTGACCGAGTTCGCCTCCCGCGACCTGACGGACAGCACCGAAATCGGTCCGACCTGGCTCGGCCGACTGATCATCGGTCTGCAGCAGCTTTTGGCGGAAACGGAACCGGCGGTCGTCGTGGGCCAGATCCAGGAAGACCTGCCGGACTTCCTCGAAATCCGGCCGCTGTTGATCGACATGCTCTCGTTCATCGAGCGGAAAGCCCCCGAACAAGAGGTCCGTGATGCCGCCGAGGTCCTCGGCGGACGTCTCAAGAACCTTCGCGCGTTCAACCAGTAACGCGCTCAGAGAGGGGCCCGCGACATGACCATACGTCGGTTCTCTTCACGGAAGCATCGTCTCGATCAGACGATCCTTCTCGAGCACCTCAAGGGTGCCCGCAGTTACAAGCGGATCGCCGGCTACTTCACCAGTTCGCTCTTCGAGGTGGCCGGTGAGTTGCTGGATCAGATCCCCGAGGTGAAGATCGTCTGCAACGTCGACATTCACCCCGATGATCTGAAGGTCGCCAAGCTGCGCGAAGCCAAGATGATCGGGCGTTGGAACGAGCGTGCGCTGGAGGCTGAAGCTCTCCTGAACCGAGAGCGGTACCGGCGGCTAGACGCATTTCTGAAGAAGCACGGCCAGGCGGTTCGGGTCGCCCCTGATAACGTCTGTGGCTTCCTCCATGGCAAGGCCGGCGTGATCGAGTGCGCGGACGGCAGAAAGCTGGGCTTCATCGGATCTATGAATGAGACCAGCAGCGGTTGGCAGCGCCACTATGAAATCCTGTGGGAGGACTCGTCCCCAGAGGGCGTTGCCTGGATCGAGGAGGAGTTCGACTTCCTCTGGAGAGCGGCAAAGGAATTGCCGCGCGCAGTGATCCGTGAGGTGCATCGGCGCGGCTATCGCCGTGAAGTGCTTTTCGACGAACTCGATGACCCAGAAGGCATCGCACCTGCTGCCCTTATAGAGTCGCCGCTCTATCGAGAAGGTTTTTCTCTACAGCCGTGGCAGCAAGACTTCTTGACTGAGTGCCTGCGCCACTATTCCAACCATGGCATCGTCCGCCTCCTTCTTGCCGATGAAGTTGGTCTTGGGAAGACACTCTCGCTCGGCACTGCGGCGCTCGCCCTTTGCTTAGTCCAAGACAAGGATAGTGGGAGCCAAAAGCCTGTCGTGATCTTCGCGCCGGCAACGCTCTGCGAGCAGTGGCAGACCGAGATGGTCGACAAGCTCGGGATACCTTGCGCGAGGTGGGAGACGCAGAAGAAAGTCTGGCTCGATCACGAAGACCGGGTGATCTCTCCTGCGGGGCGGGAACAGATCGCGCGTTGCCCATTGAGGATCGGCATTGTGTCCACAGGTCTCATGATGCGCGACAGCCTCGAAAAACAGCATCTTCTAGGTCTGCGCTTCGCGCTCGTGATCCTCGATGAAGCGCACAAGGCCCGAAGTCGACAAGGCTTCGGTCGAGACGCAGGTACCCCGAATGAGCTCCTCGCATTCGTCAACGCAGTCGCAGAACGCAGCGACCATGTATTGCTCGGCACCGCAACTCCGATCCAGACACGGTCAGAGGATTTGTGGGACCTCATGCGCATCCTCCACAAAGGCAAGGGACGCTTCGTCCTTGGTAATGAGTATTCGAGATGGCACCAGCCAGATGCGGTCTTGCCGCTTATCTCCGGGCAAACCAATGTAGACGACCCGGATTTCGGATGGGAACTGCTTCGCTCACCACTGCCCGTTGTCAATTCCACGGATGAACTGCGTGCCCGGAAGCTCTTCAGCGCCATCCGCCAGGACCTGGGCCTGAACGAACGACAGACCGAAACTTCTGCCCCCATCACGCAATTGAGTGATGATACGCGAGAAATCCTAGAAGAAGATCTTGAGCGGAAGATATCGGGTGCCACTTTTTTTCAGCGAGAGAACCCCTTCATCCGACACATCGTTCTACGAAAACGCGCTGACCTCGAAGCCTCAGGGTTGCTGCCGAGGATCGGTGTCGATCTGCATCCTGATCGCAGATACATCCGCGACACACAGCGTTTCGACGCACTATTCGAAGGTAAGGCGCTTAGGACCAATGATGATTTCCGGGAAGCGTATCGAGAGGCTAGAGCATTCGGCAAGGCTCTCTCCAAGCGCGGGAAGGGGAGCGGCTTTATGAAGAATCTCATGGAGCAGCGGATTTGCTCGAGCATCGCAGCAGGCCTGAACACCGCTCGAACTCTATTGGCCGGCAGAACTGTCGAGGAAGAAACCGAGGATCAGGTTATCGAACTGACTGCGGAGGGGTCCGAGGAAAAATTGGCACTGGAGCGCCTCATTTCCCGGTTAGAACGAATTGATGGCGATCCCAAGCTCCAGGCCACAATTCACTTTCTTGATAGAGAAAAGTGGCTAGACCACGGGACAATAATATTCAGTCAATACTACGATACCGCAAAGTGGATTGCCGACTCTTTGGCGGCTCTATATCCCGACTTGGCGATAGGGCTTTATGCAGGCGCATCTCGGAGTCGCCTTTACCAGAAGGGCGACAGCGTCAGCATCGAGCGCGAGACACTCAAGAAAATGGTCGCTGAGCACGAAATAAAGATCATGGTTGCGACAGATGCCGCGTGTGAAGGATTGAACCTGCAAACCCTCGGCACTCTTATCAATATCGATCTTCCGTGGAATCCAACGCGCCTAGAGCAGAGAATTGGAAGGATTAAGCGTTTCGGTCAAGCCAGAGAAAAGGTCGATATGCTTAACCTCGTAAACGAGCAAACTGTTGATGAGAAGGTGTACGACAGGCTCTCTGAGCGCATGCGAGATCGCTTTGACCTGTTTGGCTCGCTGCCAGACACAATTAGAGATGAGTGGATAGACGACATCGAGACGCTGGGAGAGAAGATGGATGAATACATCAATGCACAGCGTGAAGCGACGGGGTTTGATCTTCGCTACAATGCAACCGCCGAACCCTCCGATCGAGACTGGCGGGAATGCACAGAGGTTCTTTCACGGCGAGACTTCGCAAAGCTCATGAGGACTGGCTGGACGTAAGCCAAGTTCCGGAAATACCAATTGAGAAGCAATGACTTGAAGCCACGCTCCATCAATATATTCCTACTCGACGGCGATCCGAATGGCATCCGGGTGGCACAAATCTCGATGTCGACGATCCAGGCGATCGCCTTCCGGCGCAACCAGCTTCGTCGGGTTCGTGAAGCTTTCCCTGAGATCGAACGTCCAGGCGTGTACATCCTCATCGGGGCCGACGAAGAAGCGCAGGACCGGCAGCTTGCATATATCGGCGAGTCCGAAGGCGTCGGAATTCGCCTCTCTTATCACAATTCAAACGAAGCCGGTCGCGATGCTAAGGGCTTTTGGACCGACACGGTCGTTCTGATCAGCAAGGACGAGAACCTTACCAAGAGTCACGCCCGCTACGTCGAGGCTTGCTTAATCCGCGGCGTGGGCAGCAATCCCCGCTGGACACTTCCTAATAGCAGAACGCCCTCTGACGATGCTGGAAAGCTGCCGCTGCCTGACCGGGCCGCTATGGATGAGTTCGTTGATCAAACCAAGACACTCGTTGGTGCTCTCGGCTGGGACCTTTTTCGGGAGATCCGCGGTCGCGTTTCCGAGCAATCCTCCGAGCATGGGCTTCCGAAGGCTGAAATCCATGAGAGTCCTCGGTTCTACTTTCGCGGTGAGGGCTTCGCTGCAGAGATGGAGATCGGTCCTTCTGGGGACTTTGTAGTAACGGCTGGATCCCGTGCAAGGGTCCGGACTGTTGATTTCCGCTGAGAAGTGACCCGGTAGCCCCCCAGATTTTCACTGAGAACTGACCCATGTGAACACGTTGCCCCGACGGATTTGGTCGGGGAGATATGGAGTGATCGACATGGGATTTTTGA
>NZ_JBQQXJ010000025.1:0-50043 GCF_052266595.1 Antarctobacter jejuensis
CTCGCTTCCCATCAAGAACCCCTCGTTGGCGTCCCGTCCGTTCCGTCTGGCGTCCCGTTGTGCGCCTCAGCGCCGCCGGTGAAGGGGGTTCTAAGGTTATCACCCAATACCCGCAAGCAGTTTTTTCGCCCCAACCCCAACTTTTTTGAAGAAGTCGAAAAATCCATTCTAAATCAGATAGTTGACAGGCCTATTTTCTCTAAGTTTGCGCAAACATCTCCGATTTTGACCCCCATTTCGGGCGACTCGCTTCCAGTCGGAAGGTTTCCCACAGGGTTATTCACAGGGCAGTCTACCAGAGGCTGTGAATCGCATCGAGTCAGCGCCGGAATCCGGCCGGAATCGCCCCTTCTGGCGGCCAGCGCAGCGCCGATTTCGCGATTTGCCCCCTGCCCCACCCGAATCCGCCTGCTTCAGTCCACGATCCGCACCCGGACAGCCCCACCGGCGAGCGGTCCGGAGTCCCGTAGTATCGAAATCAGGCGGGTCTTTTCCTCCGCCGACAGAATTTTGCCGTCGAGACCCGCCAATGGGCCGAGTGCTGGTCCCGGCGACCCCGCATAGAGAGCGCATCCCACCAGCGTTTCGGCGGGCGGCCCCATCGCGGGCCAATAGACTCGGTTGCCGTCAGGCAAGACCGGCAGATGATCCGGCAAGGTCAGAAGACGTTCGGCATGGAGCGCCGTATTCGGAGCATAGCTGCTGGGCAGCATCACGAAGAACTGCCCGCTGTCATCCAGCGACAGGCACAGCAAGCTGCCTGGCCTGTCAGCAAACAGATCGACGCGGATCAGGCTGTCCGCGCAGTCTTCGACCACGCGCGCGGCGTCAGTCGTCCGGCACAGCGGGTATACGCCGTTGTATCCCCCGCGGGCCGTTACCGCCATATGGCCGTCCCCCAGTTCGGCAAGCGCCCGTTCGATCTCATCCAGGCCAACGGCCTCGGGGGCTCCGGGATCGACAAGGCGCCGCAACCTGTCCGGCAATTGCAGTGCAGACAAATCCAAAGTGCGGGTCGCCCGCAGCGCCCCGTCCTGCGACAGGCGCAGTACCAATTGGAAACGATTGCCATTGACCGGGCGTATCGCACCCTCAAGGAAAAATCCGGTTTCGGGTCCTGCTGCTGTCCGGACGCGCGCCGGGGGCGCATCGCGCAACAGCGCCGTGATGGAATTGGCGTTGTCCAGCCAAGCCTCGACCGCCATTTCGCGGAGCGCCCGGCCCAGCGCTGTCTCGACCCCGGAGGTTTCATTAACGAAAGCACCGACGGTCACCTCCTCCCTTGCGGCAGGGAGACCGTCGATGAACTGTTCGATCGCGTCCCATATCGCGGCCCGTGGATCACCGGCCACCCGCCGCGCGACTGAGCCCAGACTGACGTCTGAGGTTTTCACTAAGACGCGCCCGTCTTCGAGATCCACCAGCGTCAGTCGCAACACGACGTTATCGCCCATGATCGCCGTCTCGCCGACGAGAACGTAGTCCGCCTCACGTCGCACGGTCGCTTCGACCGTGTCGCGCCATGCCTCTGCCCCCTGCCGCGCCTGCACAAGCGCTAGGGACGTGCGCAAATCCGTGCTGCCCGCTAAGATGCGCGGCTTTTCAGACCAATCGGCACACATGGCCTGCGCGGCGCGGCTCATGACGGCCTCGACCTCTGGCACCGGGATCGGGCTTTCCGTGGCGAACGGCGGCGCAAGCGCGATCCGGCTTCCGGCCGGGATCACGCCCTGGGCCGCGGCGCATAGCTCGGCCCCGAGGGTTTGATCTGCCTGGGCGGCGGCCTGTCCCGGCGCGACTGCCATCCCCAGGATCAGCACCATCCCGACCAAGGCGCGCACCGCCCGCCGCGAAAGGGCCGATATGGTGAAACGGTTCCCCATCATTCAGTCATCCGCCGGGTATTCCATCATCACCGGATCACCGCCCCCCGGCATCAGGCTGGGCGTCTGGCGAAAATCTCTGCGCGCCAATGCCTCGTCCACGTAATCCCGCAATTCCGATAAGAGCACGCGCCCATCGCCGTCGCTGTCGGCGGCCCCTCGCATGCCCTCCAATGCAAAGTAGGAAAAGGCCCCGTGTTCCTTGTCCTCCAACCAGTGGGCGAACTGCGGCGTGCGGAAATCGGTGGCCGTAAGGACCGAGACCCTCGCCTTTTCTTCCGGCGGCGCGATGGCGACACCAAAAGCACCCGAGACGTTGGGCACAAGGCTTCCCTGCGTCGACAGTCCCGAAAAGCAGGCATCCAGCAACAGCGTTACCCGTGTCACCGGCAGCGCCTCCAACTGCTGGATCAACAGATCCAGCGGATAGGCACCAAAACCGGGCTCTGCAGCAGGAACATCGACCGGCAACAGATAGCCGTTGGGCAAACCCTCTTCACGAAAGACCGGCACACCGTGTCCCGAATAGAAGACGACGATCTCATCGACAAAGCGGGCGCGCCGGGCCAGCCGCCCCTCTGGGACTTCTTCGGTACCGAAATACCGCGCCATGCCGATCGAGTTCAGATCCTTCTCTAAAATGATGTTCTCGTCCGGAACCCCCAGCATGTCGCGAAAGTAACGGGCCATCGCCTCTGCATCGTTGTGGGCAAACGCGACCGGCGGCGCTTCATCGTAGATGCGGTTGCCTATGGCGAGGATCAACATGTCGGGCCGTGCGACCGGCACGCGCGGAGCCTTTGGCGGCGACGGGCGTTTGGCCACCTCCGGTGCGGGCATCGGCTTGTCGGACCACATCGCCGGATCCAGCGGCCAAAGACGCGTGGTCCTGTCCCAGCTCGCGGTCAGGACGCTGCGCCCGTCCGGGGCGAAGACAACCGCGTCGACAGAGGCCTCATGCCCCTCGAACGTGTGCAGTTCCGCGCCGGTTTCCGCATCCCACAGATAGGCCGCATTTCCCCATTCCCCGGTCAGCGCCAGCGCTCCATCCGGGCTGAAGGCCACGGCGCGCACCGCCGCCTCGTGCCCGGGAAGCTGCAGCACCTCCTTGCCTGTTTCAGTATCCCAGATGCGCGCGGTCTGATCCCAACTGCCGGTGATGACCCGCGCCCCATCCGGGGATAAGCCCACCGACAGGATCAGGGCGCTGTGGCCGTCGAACCGCTGCACCTCTTCACCGCTGGCCATGTTCCAAAGACGGGCGCTGCGGTCGGTGCTGCCGGTCAGCAGGTGACGACCGTCCGTGCTGAGCGCCAGAGAGGTGATGCTGGCCTCATGCCCATCGAAGGCGCGCAACTCGGCCCCGTTTCGCAAATCCCATAGCCGTGCCGTACCGTCGTTGCCGCCCGTCACCGCCTGCCGCCCGTTGGGGCTGAAGGCGATGGCGGTAAAGCGCATCTCCGGTCTGGACACCTTCAGCAGTTCCGCCCCGTCGGCCAGATCCCAGAGGCGGACAGTGCCATCCGTGCTGGCGGTGACCGCACGGGTCCCGTCAGGACTGAACCCCACGCCACTGACGCGGTTTTCATGCCCGTCCAGCAGCAACAGCTCCCGCCCCGTCGACACCTCCCAAAGGGCTGCATAGTAGTCGGCGCTGCCGGTCAGGACATGCATCCCGTCAGGACTGAACGCCGCCGCATCAACGGCCCCCTGATGCCCTTCCAGCACCAAAGGCCCCTCCTGACCGATGGCGTTTGACGGGAACACCAACATGGCGAACAGGGCGATCAAACCTCGATTCAAGTTGCGCAACATATTGTCCCCTTTCCAGCGGTCCTCTCCGGTCGCTCACCACGTGATGGTAATGTTGCCGTCCTTGTCCTTTTGCAGCGTGCCCGGCAAAGGCTCTGGCTGTGGAGCCGGGTCCATCCCCTCGACGGGTTCGGGGTCAACGGCGCTGGCAGACGGCGCGGGCGCGGATGCCTCGGGCGCGTAGGGCAGCATCAGAGTGACCTCGACGCGCCGGTTGATCGCGGCATTGGGCGTACCGGGTGTCTTTAGCCGACTCTCGCCCCAGCCGACCGCGATCAGCCGCATGGGGTCGATCGGGAAATTCTGGATCAGGAAGCGCACGACACTTTCAGCGCGGCGTTCGGACAGCCATTGATTATGACCCGCATCGCCGGTTGCATCCGTGTGACCGGCGACCAGATAGCGGTAAGGACGTAGCGCGGGCGAAACCAAGGCATGGCCCAGTGCCGCCAGATCCTGCTGCGCCTGCCATGTCAGTTCATAGCTGTCGAGCGCAAAGAAGACCTCCAGATCGGCGCTGTAGGCTGGCACCAGATAGATGGTCTTGCCGTGGACTTCCGCCGCCTCGGCGGCGGCAGAGGATTCCTTTTGGTCCGGCGTCGGGGCCAGCGCGGTGATCAGCGCCTGAATATCCGCCGCCTGATCCGCCTGTCCAGGCAAGGCCGACAGCCCGATCCAGAGGGCAAGCCCCAATCCTCCCAGCCGATTGCTCGATCTCAATGTCATCGGTCCTCTCCCTTGTGTTCTGTCGCGCCCGCAACCAGTCAGTCGCCGCGCAGGATGTCGGTGATGCCGCCCGCAGATAGGCCCTTTGGGGCTGCCGGAGCGTGTTCCGGCGACAAAGGCTGTTCGGCGGGCGGCGACGCCGGAGCGCGGTCAGCTGATACCGCCCCCCCGACGATTTCGCGCAGCAGGGCGGACTGCTGCAGGATTGCGGTGAGCCGCGTGCTCTTGTTGAAGCTGCGGTCGTCATTCGGGGTCATGCCGCCAGTGTGGTGCAGAGCCACGGGACGCAGATCCCGATCGAACAGGATCGACCCGGAACTGCCGGGCTGCGTATCGCAGCGGTGGCGCAGGATCACGTCGTCCGCCTGTTCACGGGCGGCAAAGCACCGGAACCGCGTCATCACCTGTGGGCGGCCCAGGGGGTGATGGATCACGATCAGCGGATCGCCGGCGTCGATCCCTACGTCAGAAACCATGAGCGGCAGGATGTCGGTTGGCACCTCCCGCATCCGCACAAGGCTGAAATCCAGAATGCTGTGCCAATCTTCGGGCGCAACGGACAGCGTGTAGCGCGCCGCGTCCTGTCCCTGCACCAGATAGCCGGTCACGATGGAGGCGGCGAGCAGCGTGCTGTCCGCGCCCTCGGGAATGCAGTGATGGTTTGTCAAAACCCACCCGCCGGGCAGGATCGACCCGCTACAGGTCACAAGCCCGCGCGACCCGTCCGGGGATCGCTGCAGAATATCGACGCGCCCGATGGCAGAGGCGATGCGACGGATCGGATCGTCTTCGGGCAGTTCGCGGATAGGTTCGAATGCGCCGTCGTTGGCCGCGATATAGGCACTGGCGTCACCGGTGCTTTCAAGCAGCGGCAAATCCGTCTTGCCATAATCCGACGCATCGAACATCGCCACCTGTCCAAGCGCGACCGCCGGGAAAGACAGGGCAAGAGCCGATGAGAGCGCAAGGCGCAGATAGCGGAACATCCCTTATCCTTTCGGTCGGTACAAAGCGGCGATTGCGATGTGAGGTGTGTCGGGGGCGCCGGTGATCCGGCGCGCCCCGTTTCGGCCCTTGGGATCAGCGGTTGCCCATGACACCGATCTTGTTGATCTCGAACCGGTTGCCGACCATCGATATCTGCGCGTTCACCCCAAGTTGTTCGACCATCATGCGCAGGTTGCGGTTCAGCCGGGCGACATCGCTGCAGGTTTCATACCAGTAGTCGGCAGAGGTCATGGTCACTCGGACCGGACGGTGATGGTCATAGCCCTTGAAGACCACAAGGTATTCCTCGATTCGGGTCATCTCGTCCTGGGCAAAACCGGAGAAGGCCAAAGTGTAGGCCGTGGTCAGGCCGGTGCAGGGTGAGGCATAGGGCACTGCCGGTGCTGCGGGCATGGCCGGTTGCGCCGGCATCGCGGCTGCGGGAGGCTGCGGTTGCGGCTGCGGACGGGCGGGCGACAGCACATCCAGCTTGATCGCCAGCGCGGCCCCCACATCGGCCCCGATGCGGCGGGCCTCTTCGCCAACGTGTTCCAGCACGCAGTCGCGGTTGCAGTTGACCGGCAGCGGCGGCAATTCGCCCGGACCGTAGGACACTTCGAAGTTGCCCAGCGCCTGCATGCTTTGCGCGTGTATCATCCGGCCGGTGACCCGGATCCGCAGATCGACGACGTCCTGAATATAGGGGTTCTGCTCTGCCGAAGCGTAGATCTGGATCGGCAGGAGCACATCGATCGGCACATTCGGCACCCGTTGTGCGATGGCGATCAACTCTGCATCGCTGCGGCGTACCCGGTTGGGATTGGTAAAGCCCATGATCACGCCGGTCTGGTCATAAACGCGAAAGCCCTGGTTCTGCATTTCGGTGATGATCACGCGCAGCACACGTTCGAACACGCGCGAATTGCCGGGCACGGTGTCGAGATCAAAGTCCTCTGGCACCGGCAGGATATTGGGCTGGTCACCGGCCTGCACCGGGGCGGTTGTCAGCGATAGCGTCAGCACCAGTGTCAGTGCGGTGAGAAACGCTGTCATCGCGTTGAAGATCTGTTTCATTCGGGGGTCCTCCAGTTAAGTCTTTCCTGTCGTCCGGGGCCGGTGTGGCCCACGGTCGTTGGCATCTGTCTTGTCTTGTGCGCTCACAGCGCATTGGCTTGGGGCTGTGGCTCAGGGCAGCACGATCACCCGGCCATCGGGTTGCACGATCACCCGGCCAGCGGCGGGCAGCGACGGATCGCAATCCACGTAGGCCTCTGGGGTAAAGTCATCGAGGTCGGGCACCACCGCGCCGTCGATCCCGCGCACACGTTCCGGACAGGGAGGCAGCAGCGGCTTGTACAGGCTGCTGACCTGCGGCGGCGCGACAGGCGGGGGCGTCGGTGCAGGCTGCGGCTGAGGCGGCACCGGGCGGATGGTGTCGATCAGGGTGATTTCCACCCGGCGGTTCGTGGCGGCATAGGGATCATTCGGATCACGGGGATACCGCTCGCCCCAACCCACAACCTCTAACCGCCAGGACGCGATGCCGAAGTGCCGCATCAGGTAACGCTTCACCGCCCAGGCCCGTTGATAGGACAGTTCCGTATTATAGGCGTCCGGACCGCGAGCATCGGTGTGACCGGCAATCAGATAGCGGTTGTTGGACAGTTCGGGCGACTGCAATGCCATGCCGACCAGAACCAGTTGATCCCGCGCCTGCGGTGTCAGAAAGGCGCTGTCGTAGGCAAAGTAGATCGTCAGATCCAGACTGTACCGATAGTTCAGCACGATCGGACGGCGGTCGATGATCACGGTCGTCGGCCTGCCGATCACGACTGGCGGTAGAAAGACATCCGGCAGCGGATAGATCACCTGCGGCGGCTGTCCCCCGGCCGGCGGCGCTGGCGCGGGTGGCGTGCCCGGCTGCTCTGCCGTCGGGGCCAGGGACTTGATGATGGCCGTCACCTGATCTGCGCGGGAGGTGTCCAGCTTCAGGGTTTCATTGGCGGTCTGCGTCATTGCCGGGGAGACGGATCCCAGCAAGACAGCCGCCACAACGGAAAGGCGTTTGAGTGATCTTTTCATGTTGTCTCCCCAGCAACAGTGTGGAGACACCCCCCTCACGGGAACGGCATTCAACTCGGGACCAGTAATCAAGGGGTGTCAATCAATACCCCGAGTTTGTCAGGTCCTCACGGCGCCGCCTTGAGTTAGATCAAGTTATATGCGGATAATGGAATACTCACTTGGCATGACTTATCTGCGCAGCTTCGCAGGCGTTCACCGCCCCGTCGAGACGCAGATGCCCGTGATCAGCCTTCGGGCGCGGTGGCGTACCGGACATAGGCGAACCGCTCACCATCCGGGGCCCAGCAGGGCACATTGATCGTCCCCTGACCGCCAAAGATGTCGCGCAGAACCCGGATTTCCCGGGTCTTCAGATCCAGAAGCTTGAGTTTGACGTCGCGGTCGCGCGGATGCCCCTCGGTTCCCGGCGGATAGGCAAGGTACAGCACGTGGCGACCGTCCGGCGACGGATGGGGAAACCAGTTGACCTCGGCGTCTTCGGTCATTTGCTGAACGTCGCTGCCGTCGACACGCATGCGCCAAAGATCCATTGATCCGCCGCGATCCGAATTAAACCAGATCCACTGCCCGTCCGGCGCGTAGTCCGGTCCATCGTAGTGATGTGGACCGGAGATCAACACCTGCTCTTCTCCCCCCTGCAACGGACAGGTCGCGATCCCGAACGCGCCGTCGCGCACACAGGTATAGGCCAGCCGCACGCCCTCCGGCGACCAGCCGTGCCACCAGCTTGGTGCAATCTGCGTGACCTGTCGCGGCACCCCGCCTGTGATCGGCAGGCTATAGATCACGGCGGTTCCGCGCCCCTTTGAGTTGGAGACCACAAGGCTCTGGCCGTCCGGTGAAACACCGTGATCGTTGTTCAGATGGTTCAGACCATCGCAGCGAACGGGATCCAGTACCGGCGCGGCCAGCGGAACGCGGAACAGCTGTCCGCCCCCATTGACGATCAGCACTGCCCCGTCGGGCGTCCAGTTCGGGGCTTCGATCAGCCTGTCGGTTTGCAGAACCGGGACGACCTTTCCGGTTGCCGGTGACAGGATTTCGACAAAGGACCTCATGGCCACCTCCACTGATGCTGTGCGTCGCGCGCCGGTCAGGACGAGCTAAGTCATAAGTGCCGGACCCGTAGCCGTTCAAGCCTCTCGCTTCGGACCGGAAACAGGCAGGTGTGCCAGTTCTTCAACCGTGACATGCACTTTTGCACCGTCCCCCGCTTGCCGATTTCGCCCATAAGACGCAGCATCCCGACACATTGATGAAACACAGATGACTTGGACGACCTCCATTTCATTCCGACAGCCGCCCCCGTCAGGTCCGCGGCGCTACAGAAAGGCAACCGGCCGTGAAACTGGAAAACCGCACCTTCGACGAATTGCAGCCGGGTAACAGCGCCTCTCTGCGCCGCCTGTGCACGCAGGACGATCTGCTTGTCTTCGCCAATGTCTCGGGCAACCACAATCCCATGCATATCTTCGACGCCGATGGCGACGCAGACGGCCAGCCGGAGGCGATTGCGCCGGGCATGTTCGTAGGCTCGCTGATCTCGGCGGTGCTGGGCAATCTGTTGCCGGGGGCGGGCACGCTCTATCGCTCGCAAAGCCTTGTCTTCCACAACCGGGCACATGCGGGCGATGAACTTGAAAGCACGGTCACCGTGACCGACAAGAATGAAAAGGAATTCACCGTCACATTGGCAACCGAGGTCAAACGGGTCAGCGACGGCGCGCTGATCCTGTCCGGCGTGGCCGAGGTCGAGGCGCCCCGACGCAAGCTGAGCTATTCCAGCCACGACCTGCCCGGCCTCGTCGTTCAACGCCACCGCCATTTCGAAAAGCTGTTGCGGCTGGCCGCCCCCCTGCCCGCGCTTGTCACCGCCATCATCTGCCCGGAAGAACCCAATTCTCTAGGCGGGGCGCTCCTGGCCCGCGAACACACCCTGATCGAGCCGATCCTCGTCGGAGATCCGGACAAGATCGCGCGGACGGCCGAGGAGCTTGGCGCCGACCTTGCCGGCATCGAAATCATCGCCGAGCCGAACCATGACGCCGCCGCGCGCCGCTCGGTGGCCTTGGTGACAGAGGGGCGCGCGGCGGCCTTGATGAAGGGGCACCTGCATACCGACCAACTGCTGCGCGCCGCGCTGGACAAACAAACCGGGCTGCGCGCCGGTCGCCGGTTCACCCATGTCTTTGTGATGGACGTGCCGGGCCTGCCACATCCGCTGTTGGTGACGGATGCCGCGATCAACATCGCGCCCGATCTGCGCACCAAGGTTGATATCGTTCAGAACGCCATCGACCTAGGCATCAGCATCGGCATGGCGGAACCCAAGGTGGGCGTCCTGTCGGCGGTGGAAACCGTGAACCCGGATATCCCCTCATCCGTCGATGCGGCGCTGTTGTCGAAGATGGCAGAGCGCGGGCAGATCACCGGCGGGTTGGTGGACGGCCCCCTTGCGATGGACAACGCAATCAACCTAGCCGCCGCCCGTACCAAGGGGATCACATCGCCGGTCGCCGGTCAGGCCGAGGTGCTGGTGGTCCCCAATATCGACGCGGGCAACATGCTGGCCAAGCAATTGACCTTCATCAGCCACGCAGAGGGTGCGGGGCTGGTACTGGGCGCGCGGGTGCCGATCATTCTCAACAGTCGGGCGGACGATGACATGTCGCGGCTGGCTTCCTGTGCGGTGGCTGCACTGCATCATGCCCGCCTTCAGGGGACAAAGGCATGAGCCATGTGCTGGTCCTGAACGCCGGATCTTCCTCGCTGAAGTTCGGCCTGTTCAATGAAGCGGCAGAGCCGGACCTCCTGCTGAGGGGCAAGGTCGATCGCATCGGAGGCTCAGCAACGCTGCGGATCGGCGACGAGGCCGAGACACTGACCGGCGAACAGGCCGCAACCCATCAGGGAGCGCTGGCCGCTGTGCTAAAGGCGATCTGCACCCGTCACCCTGATGCGGAGATCACCGCCGTCGGGCACAGGGTTGTGCATGGCGGCATGGATTTCGCCGAACCGGTGATCCTGACCCCGCAGGTGATGGAGCGGCTTGCCCGGTTCGTCCCCTTTGCGCCCCTGCATCAGCCGCATAACCTTGCCGGGGTGCGCGCCGCCTTGCAGGCCTTTCCGCAGGCGCGTCAGGTCGCCTGTTTCGACACCGCCTTTCACCGTCAGCATCCCTTTGTGAACGATACCTTCGCCCTGCCCCGCGCCTATTATGACAAGGGCGTGCGCCGCTACGGCTTTCACGGATTGAGCTACGACTATATCGCCGGTCGTCTGGCAGAGATCGCGCCCACGCTGCATTCCGGGCGCGTCATCGTCGCCCATCTGGGAAACGGCGCTTCGATGTGCGGGCTGTTGAACGGTCGCTCGATCGCCTCGTCGATGGGGTTTTCGGCGCTGGACGGCTTGCCGATGGGCACCCGCTCCGGGCAACTGGATCCGGGCGTGGTGTTGTACCTGATGCAGGAAGAAGGGTTGAACGCGGATGAAATCGCCGACCTTCTCTATCGCCGGTCCGGCCTGCTGGGCATGTCGGGCATCAGCAATGACATGCGCACCTTGCTGGCCTCGGACGACAGGCACGCACGGGAAGCCGTCGAATACTTCTGCTTCCGCATCCAGCGTGAGCTTGGCGGGCTGGCTGCGGCCCTGCAGGGGCTGGACGCCATCGTCTTTACCGGGGGAATTGGCGAGAACGCCGCCCCGATCCGGCAGAGGGTCTGTGACAAACTGCGCTGGATTGGCGTGGAACTGGATGAGACGCGCAATCTGGGAAACGAGCGGGAGATCAGCGCAGACTTGTCGCGGGTCCGGGTTCTGGTGATGCCCACGAATGAGGAATTGGTGATCGCGCGGGCGGCGACAGGGACATTGGGCTGACGGCAGATCGGCAAAACGAACCGAAGATCGCTGCACAGGCGGGCGGTTTATTCGCCTGACCTCGCCCGTGCTTTCCACCCCTTCAACGCGGATTTCATGGCTGCGACACTCTTTGACGGTCTCTGGCCCACGCGCGTCAACAGACCGATCGGGCGCAGGATTTCCGGCTCTGTCACAGGCAACCAGACAATCCTCCGCATGGCTGTCCCGGCCAGCGACACGCGTGGCAACGGGGCCACCCCAATCCCGTCTTCGACCAGATCGAGCGCCGTCGAGGATCGCCCGACCTCATAGGTCCAGCGCACACTGTCCGAACTGCGCGCAAGCGCATCGTCAATCAGCAGGCGGTTTCCGGTACCTCTGGCGGGCAGGATCAGGGTTTCGCTCTCCAAATCCTGCCATCTGACACGCTCTTGCCCGGCAAGACCGTGTTCCTGCGGCAGGGCGAGGACGATTGGATCGTCAAACAGCCCCTCGAACAGGATGGCCGGGTCCTGCAGGTGCACAGAACTGATCCCAAGATCGGCCTCACCTTCGGCCACCGCCTCGGCCACCTCATTGGCGGCAAGGTCCATCAGGCGAATGCGCGCCTCCTGTCCCAGTTCGCGGAACCGGCGCAGCGCCGGAATAATCACCGGGCGTACCAGCGTCGGGATCGTGGCAATCGTGATGGTGCGGGCCCGTTGATAGGCGTGGGCCTGGCTTTCGTCGCGCAGGGCGCGCGTGGCTTCCTGTGCGTCTTCGAGAATCGCCTCGGCACTGATTTTCAGCCGCTTCGCCGCCAGTGTCGGCCGGACAGAGCGTGTCGTGCGTTCGAACAGCACCGAGCCCAGCGCCTCTTCCAGCTTGCGGATACGCCGGGTGACCGATGGCTGGGACATGTTCAGTCGTTCCGCTGCCTTGTGGAAGGACCCCGCCTCCATGACGGCCACAAAGCTTTCGAGATCGGTGAAATCGAAATTGATACGCATATCGCATCAATCTCTGAAAAGCCTGAATTGGTCAAATCAAATCCCGGCTGCTAAAGACCTGACAAACGAGGACGCCACCATGACCAATGAGCCTGATATCGTCGTGATCGGCGGGGGGAACGCCGCGCTTTGTGCCGCCATCACGGCAGCAGAGGCCGGGGCCCGCGTGCTGATCCTGGAGGCCGCACCAAAACCCTACCGGGGCGGCAACTCCCGCCACACCCGAAATTTTCGCTGCATGCATTCCGGCCCGCTGGGTCCGCTGGTCGACAGCTACAGCGAAGAGGAATACTTCGCCGACCTGATGAAGGTGACAGACGGCAAGACCGACGAACACCTTGCCCGTCTGGCGATCCGTACGTCCGAGGAATGCCTGCCGTGGATGCAGGCGCATGGCGTACGGTTTCAGCCATCCCTGTCCGGCACGCTGTCGCTGGCCCGGACAAACGCGTTCTTTCTTGGCGGCGGCAAGGGCCTTGTGAACGCCTACTACCGCACTGCCGAAGCACTGGGTGTCGAGGTCAAGTACGAAGCCCCTGTCACACATCTGGAGATGGACGGCGACCGGGTTGCGGCCATCGATTACACGCAAGACGACCAGACTCACCGCGTCTGCCCCAAGTCCGTGATCGTGGCCTCCGGCGGTTTCCAAGCCGATACAGACTGGCTGGCGCGGGCATGGGGACCGGCGGCGAAGAACTTCCTGATCCGCGGCACCCCATACAATCGCGGCGTCGTTCTTGCCGATCTTCTGGATCAGGGCATCGAACAGGTCGGCGACCCGACCCAATGCCACGCTGTCGCCATCGACGGACGCGCGCCGAAATATGACGGAGGGATCGTCACCCGTCTGGACTGCGTGCCCTTTTCCATCGTGGTGAACAAGAACGCCGAACGGTTCTATAATGAGGGGGAGGACGTCTGGCCCAAGCGCTATGCGATCTGGGGCCGCCTTGTGGCCGGTCAGCCGGATCAGGTGGGATATGTGATCATCGACGCCAAGTCGCTGAACCTGTTCATGCCCTCCGTCTTTCCCCCCATAAAGGCCGACACGCTGGAGGAGTTGGCCGCAAAGCTGGACCTGCCCGCCGACAAGCTGCGCGCCACGGTCGACGCGTTCAACGCAGCCTGTGGCGACACCTCTGGCTTTCACCCCACCGAACTGGACGGCGTCACCACCACCGGCATCACCCCACCCAAGACCAACTGGGCGCGCCCGATCACCGAACCGCCCTTTTACGGCTATTCGCTGCGCACCGGCGTCACCTTTACCTATCTCGGCCTGAAGGTTGACGAAAACGCCCAGTGCAGCATCGGCAACCGCCCCGTGGCAAATCTCTGGGCCGCGGGCGAAACCATGGCCGGATCGATCCTTGGCCAAGGGTATCTTGCCGGTTTCGGCATGACCATCGGCACCGTCTTCGGGCGCATCGCAGGCAAGGAGGCCGCAGCCCATGCAAATTGACCTCATTCAGGAAGCCCGCCGTCAGGCCGAGATCTGCAACGCCTGCCGCTATTGCGAAGGCTATTGTTCGGTCTTTCCCGCCATGCACGCGGACCGCGCCTTTTCCGACGGCGACATCACGCAACTGGCCAACCTGTGTCACAACTGCCGTGGCTGCTATTACGCCTGCCAGTACACCGCCCCGCATGAGTTCGACCTGAACCTGCCAAAGGCGCTGGCAGAGGTGCGGCAAGACAGTTGGAAGGCCAACGCATGGCCCGCAGGCTTTGCGCGGCTGTTCGATCGGTCCGGCCTGGCCATCGCGGCGGGTCTGGTTTTGGCTTTTTCCTTCATCTTCTGGCTAGCACGCGCCCTGCAACCGGCCAGCGGTGAGGGCTTCTACGCCGTCATGTCACATGGCCTGATGGTGGCGATCTTTCTGCCCGCCTTCCTGCTGCCCTTGGTGGCGATTGGCATATCGCTGCGCAGCTACTGGCGCAGCGTCGACGGTGGGGACGTGGCTTTGGGGGATATCTGGACGGCGATGAAATCCGCGGGCCGGATGAAAAACCTCGAAGGCGGTCACGGCGATGGCTGCAACTTCGAAGATGAGGACCGGTTTTCGCAGGCGCGACGTCATTTCCATCAGGCTACGCTCTATGGTTTCCTGCTGTGCTTTGCCTCCACCTCCAGCGGCACGGTCCTGCACTATGGTTTCGGGATGGAGGCGCCTTATGGTTTCTTCAGCCTGCCCAAGCTGCTGGGCGTGCCCGGTGGCCTGCTGCTGTGCCTTGGCACGCTTGGCCTGGCCTGGCTGAAGACCAAGGCGGACCGCAATCTTGGCGCGCCCGCCGCCTGGGGCGGTGAGATGGCTTTTGTCCTCTTGCTGTTCCTTGTCAGCGCCACGGGCCTTGCCCTCTATGCGGCGACCGGGACGTCAGCCGTGGGCACCCTGCTGCCGTTGCACTTGGGCGCGGTGCTGACCTTTTTCCTGCTGACGCCCTATTCCAAGATGGCGCATGGCTTCTTCCGCATGGCAGCCCTGACCCATGACGCCCGTCGCATGCGCCCCGCCCCGCAGGATGCCAACCTCACCGCGACCAACCGCACCTGAGGTCAAACGCTCCCGAAAACGCCTGCGCTGTGGTATTACCGGCGCAGGCGTTTTCATTTGGGGCATTGCTCGTGACGGATTATTTCGACCTTGGTCAATATGGCCGACCTGCCAGCACAGTTCATGACGCCCAGCTTTGGTTCGACCGCGGCCTGAACTGGCTGTTTGCCTACAACCACGAAGAGGCCATCGCCTGTTTCGAAAAGACCCTGTCGGCCGATCCCGCGTGCGCGCTGGCACATTGGGGCATCGCCTATGCCATCGGCCCGAACTACAATAAGCCGTGGGAAGTCTTTAGCCCGGAGGAAAAGGCCCCGGCGCTGGCCCGCGCGCATGATGCGCTGGCCGAGGGCCTGGCACTGGACGGTGCCGCGCCGGAGGAACGGGCACTGTTGCAGGCATTGGCCCTGCGTTATCCGCGTGACCCTGAGATCGAAGACTACCAGCCGTTCAACGACGGTTTTGCCGCCGCCATGAGGCCGATCTTTGAGGCCTATCCCGATGATCTGGACATTGCGTTTGTCTTTGCCGAGGCCCTGATGAACCGCACGCCCTGGCAATTGTGGGAGTTCCGACAGGGTGTGCCGAACCCCGACGCGTCGACCGTCGAGGCAATGGCCGTGCTTGACCGTGCATTCGAAGAGACCCCCGGCGCATGGGATCACCCCGGGCTGCTGCACATGTATATACACCTGATGGAGATGTCGCCGCATCCCGAACGCGCCCTGCGCCACGGCGACCGTTTGACCGGGCTGGTACCGGACGCCGGGCATCTGGTTCACATGGGGTCGCACATCGATGTTTTGTGTGGCGACTATCACAACGTGCTGACCCGCAACCTTGCCGCCGCACGGGTGGACGAGAAATTCAAGGCCTACGCGGGAGGTGCGAATTTCTATGCGCTCTACCGCATTCACAACCTGCACTTCGCGCTTTACGGCGCGATGTTCCTTGGACAGAAGGCGGCGGCGCTGGACGCGGCGATACGCCTGCGGGACGAGGTGCCCGATGAGGTCGTGCGCGTCTATCCGGACCTGTTCGAAACCTTCGTCGCCGCCTTGCCGCATGTCTACATCCGCTTCGGCCTGTGGGCCGAGGTGCTTGAACTGGAGCTTCCACGCGACAAGGCACTGTATACGACCACAAACGCGCTGATCCTCTACGCCCGCGCGGTGGCGCTGGCCAATCTCGGACGCCACGGGGAGGCCGAAAGCGCCCGCGCCGACTTTGAGACGGCCTTTGCCGAGGTGCCAGAGGAGCGGATGCTCTTTAACAACTCCGCCCGCGACGTGCTGGCCGTGGCGCAGGCGATGATGTGGGGCGAGGTCGCCTTCAAGGCCGGGCGGCAAGCCGAGGGGCTGGATCATCTGCGCCGGGCCGTCGCGCTGGATGACGGGCTGATGTACGAAGAACCCTGGGGATGGCCGCAGCCCACGCGCCACGCGCTTGGCGCGCTGCTGATGGAGGCGGGACAACACGATGAGGCAGAGGCGGTCTATCGCGCCGACCTTGGCCTTGACGGATCCTTGCCCCGGCCCAGCCAGCACCCGCGCAACGTCTGGGCGCTGCATGGGCTGCACGAATGCCTCATCCGACGTGGCGAAGCGGTGGAACGGCAGCACATAAAGGCGCAGCTCGATCAGGCGCTGGCCCGGGCCGACATTCCGATCCGCGCCAGTTGCGCCTGCCGTTCCGGCTGAACGCCGCTCTGGGATTTGCCTGGACTTGAAGCGGTGCAGCTTCTTTCAGGTGGAAACGCGCAATGGCCGAACCCGTACCGGATCCGGCCATCCACCATTTTAAGCGTCAGAAAGCGCCCGTCATTTCGGATCGAACAGGGCAATGAGCTGATCACCGAGGGCCGTCCGCTCTGCGCGCAATTCGGCCAGCTTGTCCGCCGCGTCCGCGATCTGTGTCTCTGTTTCGTCCAGCGATTTCAGATAGCGGTTGCGCAGGGCGTCCTGTTCGACAGCATCGAGATTGGCACGCAAGCGCCCTTGTTCGGACGACAGATCGCGCTGCCGGGCTTCTTGTGCGTCGATTTCCTGCCCCACGGCGCGCGCGCGGCGCATCAACTCATGCGCGGTATCGAATGCCGCCGCCATGGGCTCAGCCACCGCGATCCGCCCGGCGCGCACGTCGAGGACAAAGCCTTCGAATTCCTGCGAGCCAAGCGTCATCTGGCGGCTGCTGCGGGCCCGTTCCACGATTGACAGGGAAACCTCTCCGTTTTCGACCGGCACCGTGACGCGCACGAAACCGTCGCCGCGTTCCACTTCTCCCGGTGCGCTGTCCAACTCGCCAAAGCCTTCGGGGTGTTCGACCGAAAACAAACCTGCCTGTTCGGGCACCGAGGCATCGTAGCGGGTTGTCCGCAGCGTCACGAGGTTGACCGTCACCTGTTCGCCGCCCGAAATCATGCCGGTCACGCGCTGGTTCTGGGTGCGGTCCGTCAGAACCTGCGCGCCGGTCGCCGATGCAAAGGGCAACAGGCGCGTCTGGCCTGCCAACATGCCCGTGAACGGCGCATCGCCGACAAAGCCGTTGCTGTCCTGCACGGATACAAGGCCGGGGGCCAGGGCCTCATCCGCCTGCAACGAGGCGGCCAGCAGAACGTCATCCCCGGTCTTCAACGGACGGTATAGCGCCCGGATTTTCGGCTCTATCGGCATGTCCAGATACATCAGGTTCGCCGTGCGCCCCTCTTTCAGATCGACAGGCTGCGGCATGGCATAACGCAGGATCCCGGCACTGTTCAGTGCCTGACCGGCGCGCGCCGTGCCGGACGGCGCGATCGCATCTGCGAAAGCAGCCTCGGCCATCGGGGAGGCCATCGGCGCGGGCGCCTTCATGGCAAGGCGGGCAAAGGCGCCGGTGTCCGGCGCAACCGTCACGGGCCGCGGCCCCTGCGGCGGATCGTTGCGCGCGATATAAAGCGGGTCGATCATCTCACGCCGGTAAGCGACGGGAGAGCCGGTCGTCAGCGTCAGCGCCACGTCGATCCAGTCCTGCCCCGACACGTTTTCGACCGTGGCCCAACCTTGGAAACGGCCTTCGTCCAGCAATAGCCGCCATGAATTTTTCCACGCGGCCACCTCTGTCACGTAAGACAGCTCCACATCCCGCACACCGGAGGCCTCCAGCGTCAGGTCGAACCGGCGGGATGTGGTGTCACGCCGGTCTGCATCCATCGCGCGCGCCAACTGTTGGGCGACAGCCTCGGAAAAGGTGACCTGCGCGCCCGGCGTCAGCACGATTTCCTGCACGCCGTCCTTGGTCAGCATCAGGACCGACGTGCGGATCACATCATTGCCATCCTCAACCATCGGCGTCTCCGACACGCCCATCACGCGGCCGGTAAAGGCGCCGCGCTCGGTCGTGACCTCCAGCGTTTCGCCGATCATGGCCCGCACCAGCCCTTCGGTCGTGCGCGGCACACCGCCGGAAAAGATCGTGTCCGCCAGCGCGGCAAGGCTGCTGCCCGGCGTATCGGTCTGCAGGTCGATCACACCGCCCGCAGGATCGCGCACGACCAGTGAGGCCAGAACGTCGTCGGAATCGCGCATAGGCACGTCAAAGGACAGCGTGTTGCCCTCTGTCGGGGCGATAAATGTGTATCGGGCAATCCCGGCCTGCCCCAGTTCGATGCGGGTGATCTCGGGCGAGGCGAATGCAATACCCGCAAGACAGGTCGTGGCCAACAGGGCCGGAAGGAAAATGGATTTCGTCATGGTCTTGTGCTCCTGGTCGTTCGAGAACAGCAGAAAAGCCGTCCTACAAGTGTATGACGCGACAGCGCCCCGCGTCCTTGGCGCATTTCGGACAGATCGAAAAAAATTTTGGCGGCGCTTACGGCGTCCGAGTGTAGACGACGCTGAGATCGCCCGCCCGGTCCCGCCAGATCACGCGCTCCGGGTCGATCAGGGTCAGCGTATTGCCGTCGCGGTCGCGAAACAGGTCCGGTTCGACCCGGCGAAACGTCACCGGCGTCGAGGAATAGGCATGGCGCTGCAGGGTGATCATGTCAGGCGTGATCATCACGATGGTCTGTGCCAGCGTCCGGCCGTCGTGCCATTGCCCGCTGTACCGTCCGCTGACCAGCGCCTGTTGGGCGATATCCATGGACGGCCCATCCCCGACCGGCGCGGAGTTCGTCCCCACCGTTTCGGACCACGCCGGAAGGCCCGAAAGGGCCAGCAGACAGCACAGGGCGATCGAACGGCGGTGACACATCGGGCGGTCCTTTTCGGTTGCGGGCGCGGCGCTCCATCGGGGCACCGCCACCCTAGCCTGCAACCAACACGCGCCGAATGGGGCCGATCCCCCAATCAGCGTTTCCCGATCTCAGTCCCCCGCGCGGAACCCATCGTCCGCGCGCCTCAATTCGCCCGGTGTGGCGAACCCGTTGCGATCACGGTCGACCCTGCGAAAGGCCAGACGATAGGCCCCGAAACTGCGGATCGTGATTGCTGTCGACTGTCCGGCAGCCGCCATCTGTCGCACGAAAACGCGGAATTCGGAGAAACTCAGCAGCCCATCGCGGTTTGCGTCCGCCCGAACAAAGGCGTCGACCTCGCTGGGCGACACGACACCTGCGCCGGGCACAGTGGTCTGGGCCCCTGCCCGGTCCGGCGTGGCCATCCAGACCGCCACCAGAAAACAGAGCGCTAAACGTATCATGTGTTCACCTCTCTGGGGATGCGTAGGCAAAAGGCCGTGCCCCGGTCTGGCCGCGATGCCACGTCCAGTTCAAGCCCGTTCTCCGCAGCAAGCTGCTGACATATCGCCAGCCCCAGACCATGACCCTGACTGGATGCGCCGGACTGCCAGGCCTGCATATTGCGTTTCAGGTCTTCGTCCGTCATGCCGGGGCCCGTGTCCAACACCTGCACCAGCAGGTGATCGGTCCGCCTGCGGACACCGACAAGAACCCGGCCATTGACCGTGTATTTCACCGCGTTCGACACAAGATTCGAAACAATGCGCATCAGGTGCAGCGGAGGAACGCTGACCTCTGCGGTGCAGGGGACGATATGCAGTTCCAGCGCCTTCGCGCGCGCCTCGTCGCCGAACATCTGACCGACAGCAGATAGAACCAGGGACAGCGGATAAGGATCGACGCGCTCTTCGGATGCGGCCTCGTGAACATGCCGATTTTCCGCCAGAACCTCCTCCTTCGATTGATCCAGATGACCGGCGGTCAGTGTCTGGAGGTAGTCAAAGGCCTCGCGCAGATGGTCGCGCGTGTCCGGTGGCGCATCGCGGGTCATTCGCTCGAACGTCAGGCGCAGCGCGCTGAGCGGTTGCCGGATATCGTGAGACATGCTGGCCATCTGCATGCGCCGCTGGTCCGCAAGGTCCCGCATCCGGGCATGGTTCCGCTCCGCCTCCAGCAGATCCCGCGTGACCTGCGCCTCTTTGCGCACGGCCTCCACCTCTCGGGCCAGGGCGGCGGCATGGGACCGCCGCATGTCGATCAGCCCAGCCGACAACCCCGCCATGATCGTCAGGGCAAGCGCGCCGTATGTACCCTTGATGATCCACGGAATGGACAGGTCGCCTGGCTGACTGCGCGCCATCGCCAGCACCACCACCCCGCCCAACCCGACAAGGGCGACCAAGGGGATAAGCCGGGACACCGGGCGCTGCGCCTTACCCATTACGTCCCAGTGAAAGGCTGCATAGACCTGCGCCGCCAGCATCCCGACCAACAGGGTATAAGCCCATGGCACCATCAGATCCGGAGAGAGCAGGACTGCGCCCGGCAGGCAGATCGCCGCCAAGGCGGCCAAGGCGATCAACAGGGCGATCAAGGGTTTCCGCAAACGTGTCACGCCGGACAGGCGCACCAGCGACAGCGCCGCCGTCAGATAGCCCAACGAGGTGACGATCAGCAACAAAACCACGCCCAAGGGGAGATGCAGGTCCGGCCGCTGCGGGTAAAGCCATCGGAACCCGAAGTTGTCAAGATAGGCGACGAACCCCAGCCCCATCAACAACAGCACCGCGTAGGCAAGGCCAATCTCCACCCGTATCAACAGGCTGAAAACGGCAAAGATCAGCAGGCAGGACAACAGGAAGGCATAGAAGGCCGCCAATGACAAACCGCCGGTAAAGGCCGTTGCGCGCACGGTTTCGCCCCGTTCGAGGCTTAGGTCCAGCGCCTCTGTCGGGCCATGCACCATGCGCACGATCAGCAGCGCGCGCTCCTCGGGTCGCAGATCGAAGGGCGCGCTGACCAAGCGGTTGACCGCATAATCCGACGGGTCAAAAGGCTGGCGGATGTCATGCGCCAGCAGTTGCTCCGTCTCGGCCCCCAACCGGATCAACAACACGTCCAGAGCGATCAGCCCGTAGATGTCAGAGGCCAGCCGCCAGTCGTCGGGCGGGCGCCCATCGGCGGGCGCGCCGTTCTGGATTTCCACCACCGCCCAGAGCGGTTGATAGGGCTGCAACTGGCGCGCGGCCTCAGTGAAAGACGGATCTAAAAGCCCTTCGGCGTATCGCGCCGAAAGATCGCTGAGCGTATCGCCCCTGTCAGGCGCAAAACGCATGGCGCCCGCCAATTGCTGCGCCGGTGTGTCGGGATCAAGGATAAAAGGCCTCGGCGGCTCGGCCTTCACGCCCGCCGCTGAAAAGAGAACCATCGAACAGGCCAGGAAAAGTGCTAGAACTGCGCGCAAACAAACCTCTCCCAGTCGCTTTGACGGAGCATACAGTGACAGAGCCCCGTTTCCATGCCGTTGTGGCCGACGACCACGCCATTGTCCGCGCCGGGCTGCGTGCCGCTCTTGAAAGTCCGGGACTGGTGGAACCGGCAGGCATCAGTGTGGTCGCCGAGGCGGCGGATGGCCTGTCCGCCATTGCTGCTGTCCGTCAGCACCGCCCTGCCCTGTTGTTGCTTGATGTTCAGATGCCACTGGCGGGCGGGCTGGAAGTGCTGATCGAGGCGCGCCGGTGGTCCCCGGACACAAGGGTTGTGGTGCTCAGCGGCGTGACCGCCATCGGCAAGATCAGCGAGCTGGTTGCCAGCGGTGTTGATGGGTTGTTTTCGAAGGGCGAAGACAATGAGGAACTGTTCGGCGCCCTGCCGGGCATCCTGCGTGGACGGCGCCACATCGGCACGGCTTTTGCGCAGATGCTGGAGAACGCGCCACAGGTCCAGCCGCTGTCCGACCGTGAAAGGCAGGTGTTGAACCTGATCGTCGCGGGCAGATCGAACAAGGAAATCGCCGAGATCCTTGGCATCAGCGCCAAGACCGTCGACCGTCACCGCACCAACCTGATGCAGAAACTGGACGTGCATTCCGTGGCCCAGTTGATCGCCTATGCCCTGCGTGAAGGTCTGATCGCCCCTTCGGCCGATTTGTAAGGCCCCCGTTCCGGACAGGTGCGGCCCAAACCGCGCAGGATGATTTGCGCATCCGTTTGGTCCGGATCGTCGAATGGGGGATCGACCCCATCCTCCGTTTGTCTGCTCCCGTATAGATTTTTTCCAAACCGCACCTGCGGCCCCATTGTTTTGACGGAGCTATTCCAATGCCCAGCCAGATTTCACTGCTGAACGATAATATTCAGGACACCCGCCAAGCCGCGCAAACCTCGCTAAATGCGGTCAATGGCGCGATCGACGCGCTCGATCTGGTCAAGGACGTCTTCGAGGTGCTCGAAGACATCGACGAGGACGCTGAAAAGCTGGAAAGCATCGCCAAGGGCCTGAGCAATGCGATGAAACTGGTGTCCAAGGTCGGCCCTCCGCTGTCCAGCGTCGCACCGATCCTGAAACGCGTGATCGACAAGGTCGAGGCCCGCGCCGACGAAGTCGAAAAGGGCATCAACGTCGAAAGCAAGTTCGGCACCTTCAAGGAGCGCGTCGACAGCCTGCTCAACGGGCTGGAAGTGGTCCGCGACGGGCTGGAAATCTCTGTCGCGGAACTCTCGGCGGTGGAAAATGGCATCGCCGATGCGGCCACCGGCATCGAGACCGCGCATTCCATCCCGGCAGAGCTGCAGAATGCACTGGATCAGGCGAACATCATCGCCGGCAACCTGAACAGCGCGACGTCTGGCATCACCGATCTGGCCGATGACATCAACACGCTCAAGGCGCGGATCGATGGCGTCTTTGGCAGCTTTCCATCGTCGGTTTCAGGCCTTCTGTCGGCGGCGAAGGACTTTGCCGACATGATCGGCAAGGTCGATTTCCTGCAGACACCGATGGACCTGCTGAACGACGCGCTGGAGCCGGTTCAATGGGCACTGGATGCCGCCGAGGCGGTGATCGAAGCGGTCATCAACCCGGTGCTGGATCCGATCCTCGACAGCCTTGGTGTAACGGCGCTGTTCGACGAATTGGCAGACGTCATCAACGGCCTCGTCCCCGAACTCAGCCTTTTCACCGGCATCGACGCCGATCTGTCGCGCTTCGATACCCAATTCGGCGGGCTGGCGGTTGGCACGCCCGGTCTGGACGCGGCGCTGGACCCCAACCTGATGGCGCGGTTGCGCGATGATATCGGCCACCTGACCATCGAGGTGCGCAAGCTGATCACCCCCTTCGATCCAAGCAACATCATCCTTGATGGCAGCGCGAACCTTGCCATCGGATACGATGGTTTCGCAAACCGCGACCCCAACGGGATCATCGCCGGGGGCACGCAGATCAACGCCCAGGGTGGCGATGATCTGATCTCGGGCGGTTTGGGCGACGACTTCCTGAACGGCGGTTTTGGCAACGATATCCTGATAGGCGGCGCGGGGGATGACATCATCGATGGCGGCGGCGACGATACGGTGTCGGGCGTCGATTACACCGACGGCGTGATCTTGCAGGGATACCTGAGCGAGTTCAGCTTCAAGCGCGACACCGCCACCGGGGCTATCACGGTCAGTCACACCCACGGCGCGCCGACCGGGCCAGACCTTGGCACGGACGTGATCACCAACGTCGATTATTTCATCTTCAAGGATCGCACGCTGCACATCAGCGATTTCGATTATTTCTACGATGCCGCGAACGGGGAAACCGACGGCGACGGGCTGTCGCTGCCCGGTGTGCCCAACGCCCCTGCGCGCGATTTCATGTTCGGCACCGATGGCGGCGAAAGCATCGCCTCCTACCAGCAGAACGACTACATCACCGCGCGCGGTGGGGACGACTCTATCTATGGCGGCAGCGGCAACGACTTCCTTGAAGGTGGCGACGGGTTTGACCGGATCGACGGCGGCAGCGATATCGACGTCGGCTCTTATCTTGGCGAAGCGGGCAGCGCGCATTTCGCCTCTTTGCTCGCGCCGGGCGATGCGCGTCAGCCCTTCGTCTCCGAAGACCTCTACGTCAACGTCGAAAACCTGACCGGCAGCGACAACGAAGACTGGCTGTGGGGCGACGACGGGGCAAACCGTCTGGACGGCCGTGCCGGAAATGACGTGCTGCGCGGGCTGGATGGCGACGACTCTCTGCTCAGCGGATCAGGCAGGGATCTGATGATCGGCGGCGCGGGCAATGACACCGTCATCGCGACTGCCGTGGATTACGATCCGCTCGACCCGTCGACTGTCGGGTTCAAGGCGATGGTCGCGGGAACCGGCAATGATCACTTCGTCAACGAGCGCGGAAATTTCAGTTCGATCTGGTATGGCGGTGAGGACTTTGAACAGGTCCTTGCCGGGTTTCCATCGCTGACCGCTGCCGGTCTGTCACCGGCCGAAATCGATGCCATGCTGCCAAGCCGTGTGGTCGTCGACGGGACGGTGGACCGGATCCGCAAGTACGATGCGACGGGCGCCCTGACCGGCACGGACACCACGGAGGGCAATTTTGCCATTTACGGCTCCGCGGGCAACGACCGTTTCACCGGCTCCGCCCGTCAGGATTTCTACTACGGCGGCACAGGCAACGACATCTTTGATGGCGGGCTCAGCAACTTTCGCCCGCTCTGGGACACGGCTGACTCCCAGAACAGCTTTACCGTGCATGACTACTATGACGGAGGTGACGGGGACGATCTGTTCCGCCCGACTGCCGGGCGCACCAATATCGAAGGCGGCAGCGGAAACGACACCGTCAGGATCACGCAGCCGGGCTGGCTGTTGGTGAACGGCAGCGAACGGACCGAACCTACGGGCAGCACAGAGGTCGACAGGCTGGACTTTTCCGGCAGCGATCTGGGCTGGGCCGTCGACCTGGCCGGCGACTACCTCGGCGACCCGGGCAAGCTGGGCTACGGGGGGCTAGCAGAGGGCCACGAACCGGGCACCGCCGATCTGCCGGGGCCGACCGACTACCTGGCGTTTAACAGTCTGCAACGGCAGTTGGCGGCGGGGGCGGATTACGACATCCTGCTTGGGGAATCCTATCTTGAAATCGCGGCGTTCGAGGCTGTCACCGGTAGCGCGCAGAATGATTTCATCGCCGGAAACGACCACGCCAACACCCTGTCGGGCGGGTTGGGCAACGACGTGATCTTTGGCCACTCCGGCAGCGGGTTGGACCTGCTGTCGGGCGATGCCGGGGACGATACCGTGATCGGCGGCTCTGGCGACGACAGCATCCTTGGCGGTGACGGGAATGACGACCTGCGCAATGCCGAAGGCAGCCTGTTCGTTGGCGGAACCGACTTCATGTCCGGTGGAAATGGTGACGATATCCTGCGCCTGTTCAGCGGCTCCGGCAGTGTCACCCTCTTTGGTGGACCGGGATCCGACATCGCAGATTTCTCTGACTATGTCGGGCCGCTGACCTTTGACCTGTCTGTGGGCGGGAACGCAACGGTCACGGCCATCGGTGTGGAGAACCTGCGCGGCAGTGTCCACAACGACAGCCTGACCGGCAATCACCTTGGCAACAATCTCAACGGGCAGGACGGCGATGACCTGATCGACGGCGGTGCGGGCAATGACGTGCTTTTTGCCGGGTTGGGGCAGGACACCCTGCTGGGCGGCAACGGCAACGACCTGCTGGTTGTCGGGCTGGGCGGCGGTGACATGCAGGGCGGCGCCGGGATCGACACCGCCAGCTTTGGCCCCAACCAGACCGGCGATCTGGCGGATGGAACGCCGGACTGGCAGCCGACGCAAACGCCCGGGCGGGCCACGATCAACCTTGCCGACGGGATCGGCGGTTTTACCGATCTGTCGACCGGCACGACCTCCACATACGTCTTCTCCGGCATTGAAAACGTGGCCGGATCGCTCTCGGATGACCGGTTGACCGGCGATGACCTGCGCAACCAGCTGACCGGGGACGCGGGCAACGACCTTTTGGTCGGGTTGGGCGGCAATGACGTTCTGTCGGGCGGCGATGGCAACGACACCCTGCTGGACGGGCAGGACACCCCGGCATTTGCCATGAACGTAGGCGGCACGCGGGACCAGATGCTGGCACTGAACGGATACAGCGACATGCCCGGCGGATCACTGACCGTCGACGTGATGTTCCGCGCCATCGCCCCTCTTGGGACACTGCACACGCCGTTCCTGTCTTATGCGGTGCCCGGCACCGACAACGAGCTGCTGATCTACGGCAACCCCGGCAGCAACGGGTTCGAAATCTGGGTCGACGGCCGGCACTTTGTAACCAACGAGCCGATCACCTCGCTGTTCGACGGACAGGAACATCGCATCGCCCTGTCGCTCAGCACGGTGACCGGAATCGTAGGATCGAGGGACAAGGCGGGCTTCAGCCTGCATGTCGATGGCGAAGAGGTTTACAGCTATCGCGCCCCGGTCGGTTCGATCTTTGGCGGGCTGACGGCAGGCGGATCGCTGATCTTCGGTCAGGAACAGGATGCGGTGAACGGCGCCTTCAATTCCAACCAGGTGCTGCAGGGTGAGGTCGGCGAGGTCCGCTTCTGGAACCGCGCCATGGGCGCCAGCGAGATCGCGCAAAAGGCCTTTGGCTCGGTCGATCCTGTTACCGAGCCGGGTCTTGTGTCCCTGTGGCGCCCCGATCCTGCCACCGGCCAGATGGCAGATGACCTTGGCGGTGCGCCTTTGACCCCGCGCACCATTAGCGGCACCGGACCAGTGCCCCAGATCGTCAGCCAGACCGGTGGCGGCAATGACACCATGAACGGCGGTGCAGGCGATGACCTGATCGACGGCGGCCTTGGCAATGACGACCTGACCGGCGGCCTTGGCAACGACAGCCTGATCGGCGGCGCGGGAGAGGATACAGCGTCCTACGCCGGAGAGGATGTCGTCACTGTGGATCTCAGCATCACCGGCGCGCAGGATACCGGCCACGGTCTGGACGTCTTGACCGGCATTGAACATGTGACCAGCGGCAGCGCAAACGACCGGCTGTTTGGCAACGGGCAGGCCAACCGGCTGACCGCCGGCCTGGGCAATGACATCCTGAACGGGCTTGGCGGCGATGACATTCTGACCGGCGGCGCAGGGGCGGATTGGCTTGTCGGCAATACCGGGCGGGACACCGCCTCTTACGCCGATGCGGCGGCCGGGCTGATCGCCGATCTGGCGGATACCGGCCTGAACACCGGCGACGCGCGCGGGGATACCTATGTCGGGATCGAAAACCTCGAAGGGTCACAACTCGCGGACAGCCTGCGCGGGGATGACGCCGCCAATCTGCTGTCCGGGCTGAGCGGGGACGATACCCTGATCGGCCGCGGCGGCGATGATACCTTGTTGGGTGGCGCCGGGGCTGACCGCTTGATCGGCGCCACGGGGATCGACGCGGCCAGCTATGCCTCGGCCGCGGGCGCGGTGATCGCCGACCTTGGCAACAGCGCCCTGAACACCGGCGATGCGGCGGGCGACAGCTACTTGGATGTCGAGGGCCTGATCGGCAGCGCCTTCAGTGACAGCCTGCGTGGCAACGGCACCGCCAACCGACTGGCGGGCGGTGCCAGCAATGACACGCTAATCGGCTATGACGGCGATGACACGCTGTCCGGCGATGCCGGGGCGGACCGCCTGATCGGCGGCAATGGAACCGACACGGCCGACTACGCCTCGGCCTCCGCCGGGCTGATCGCGGATCTGGCCAATGCCGCTGCCAATACCGGGGACGCGCGCGGCGACAGCTATCTGTCGGTCGAGAACCTCACCGGCACTGCCTTTGGTGACGTGCTGCGCGGCAATCATCTGAACAACCATCTGGACGGTGGCGACGGCGCGGATGTGCTGATCGGACGTCAGGGAGCGGATATGCTGACCGGCGGAAACGGAGCCGACTCCCTGCGCGGCGATGGAGGCAACGACGAACTGAACGGTGGTGCCGGTGCGGACCTGCTGATCGGCGGCCTTGGCACCGATCTGCTGACCGGCGGAAGTGAGGCGGACACCTTTGTCTTTGCCTCGACCGCAGAGGCCGGACTGGGCGCGTCGCGCGATCAGGTGCTGGATTTCGAAACCGGCACCGATGTGATCGACGTCGCCGCTATGGCACCGGGCGTTTTCACCTTTGTCGGCAGCGCCGCCTTCACCGGGACCAATCAGATCCGGGTGACAGAGGTCGCAGGCAACAGCATCGTGCAGTTCAACACCGACGCCGACCTTGCGGCCGAGGCCGAAATCGAACTGACCGGCACCACCGGGCTGACAGCGGGCGATTTCATCCTGTAACCGCCCGCAATCCTGCTGCGCTGCCGGGGCAATTCCCTGTCAGCGCAGCTGCGCGGTATCGCCCTGCACCCTCAGCTTCCAGTTCTCGATCAATGTGCCTTCGGTCTTCAGGCGGCTGGCGAGGTAGTAGAGTCGCTGCGTCGCCGGGCCATCCGGTGCGGTTTCGAAGCGCTGCTTGAGATAATAGGGCGGAATGGCCTGCGAATAGAGCGTGGCCGAAACCGTGACCGTCTTGGGGTCGACATCAGAGGGCAAGGCGATCCGGTAGGCCAGCTCATCCTTGCCCGCCTTCACGCCCGCGTCATGTTCTGCCCGGCCTTCCGGCATGGTCGCCTGCATGAAGGCCGCCGTCACGTCGGAATCGCCAAAGCGTTTCACAAAGGCCTCTGATCCCGGTTCGGCCGCACCCCAAGGCAGCAAGCGGTTGTCCTTGGGGTGATAGACCCGATGGACAAAGCTGCTGGTGAATTGCTTTTGCGCGTTCTGGGTCAGCTCTTCGTAGATCTGCACCTGCGTCTGATCGTCGATCACGTCATAATGCGGCTGATACAGGGCCTCGGTCGCGCCTTCGGGCACGAAGTCCAGAAACTCGGTTTTCAGCGGCTTCTCGTCAGGCCCGATGATGACCCCAGCCCCGTTCGTGCACCCCGAACACCACAACTGCTTGCCACCGGCATCCATGACGCGGAGCTCAAGAAACGCGCGGCGGAAGCCGACGCCCGACGGCAGGCGGTGGCCGGTTTTGTTGTCGACGCTGACAATGGCTGTCAGCGTGCCATCCGAACCGGTTAGGCTCTCGATCTTGACCTCGGCCGTTTCATTGCGGGCCTGCAGGGCCATGGTGTCCAGCGAAAGCTGCGCGCCATTCGTGGCATAGGTCATCGGGTCCTTGGGGCTCAGCCCCATTTCCTCATCGAACTGCCGCAGCATCTCGACCATGAAGGCGTTCAGCCCGACGAAATTGTGCCGCTTGTAGCCATCGCGGAACGGCACTTCGATCTCTTCATGCGGCAGCGCATGGGGCACATCGGGCAGGTTGGTGTCCTGGATCGAGGCGATCTGCGTCGTCAGGCTGTCGATCTTGATCTTGCCGTCCGGCGTTTCGAAATTGCCTTTCATGTGGCAGTCTTGGCAGGACTGTGCGGTGCCGGCATCGGCAAACTGGCTGTTCTGCCATTCGAGAAAGGTCGCCTGCTCCACCGAATGCTGGAACTTGACCAGCGGCTCACGATAGGTGACGCCGAATTCCTCGTTCAGGAAGGTCACGGCGTTTTCCGCCGCCTTGTTCAGGATCGCCTGTTCGGCCTCGGTGAAGCCTGGCAGTGGTTTGTCGGTCGGCGCGTCCACGTTGGGCAGGTTGATGGTGTGGCAGGCGCCGCACATCTCGCTGTCCTTGATGTAATCGTCATGCACCGGCGTGATGCCCATGGCGTTCTGCATCGGCTTTTCCCGGACATCGGCAAAGGGGCCCATCAGTTCGCTGGCCGCGTTCATGCGAAACACGCCGGTCGTGCCGTTCATCAGGTAGGTGTCCAGCTTGTTGTAGTCCGGCTGCCCCTCTGCCCGTTCCGGCGGCGCGATATGATGGCAGACGGTGCAGGAAATCCCCTCGCGCGCGAGGTTGCCGTAGATGTGATAGTCATAGGTGCCGTCGGCCACCTGCTGATCCTTTTGTTCTGTGGTCAGCGGGGTGTGCAGCAGCGTGTATTCGGTCTTGAAGATATTGCCGTCGAGGCCCAGCGCCGGGTTTTCGTGCGCATCGATCTCCAGTTGTCGCTGTCCCATCGCGCCGTGGCAGGACAGGCAAGTGGTGCCAAGATTGCCGGACAAATCCCCGGCCCCGGCCGCTTTCAGCAGGGCAAATTCGGACTCCAGCTGTGCATAGAAAATCGGGTCCCGCCCGGCCAGTCCCATGGGCGACCAGCGCCATTCGCCGTATTCGGAGATGTTGAACCCGTCACCGTAATTCGGACCATCCTTGATGAACATGGTGACACCCGAGGGCGCCCCGCCAAGCCCGCCATGACAGCCGATGCAATTGTCCGACGTCAGGAAATGCTGCGTGTCATCGGGCCGCGCCGGGACGTGATCCAGCCATTCGCTGGGCAGGGTCTGCAGGTTGGCATGGGTGACATCGATCCCGCCAGAGGCCGGAAACATCGCGGTAAACTCCGGGTTCACATCGACCGGCGATGCCTTGGCCGCCGCCACATGCGCCGCGCGCATCTCTGCCGGATCATGCGGGTCCTTCAGGTAGGAATCGATCATTTCCGAAAGGCTGGCGCCAAAGGCCGGTTTCTGGGGCTTTGGCAAGTCGCGCCAGCTTTCGTCGACGCGGAAGATCATCGGCTCACCCGGATAGCCCTCGACGTTTTCCAGCGCGGAAAAGATCAGTTCCTCTGCCGCAGAGGCATGGCACCGCATACACATGCCATCACCACCGGCCCCCAGCGGCGGGCTGAAGGGCGGCTCAAAGCTGTCGATGACGGGCTTGCGCGCCTTCATGTCATCCTGATCGGCGAAATAGACCGAGGCAAAGAACCACCCGCCGTGGGACAGCACGCTGTCCTTGACCATAACGGTCCAGTTCAAACCACCGGTGCCATAGGCATAGGCGGCCATCGCCTCGGCGACCTTGGCCGGGTCGTCCTTGTATTCTACCAGAAGGTCCGCGTAATGCGCGTTGTATCGCTCTGCCGGTGGCGTCACCATTTCCTTGATCACGATGGCGCCGTCGGCAATCTCGCCGGTACGCCCGCCTTCGAGCCAGGTCATGATTTCCGGCGAATAATACATGCGCACCGCCGGATGCACGCCAAAGCTCATGTCAAAGACAAAGGGCCCGGTGTCCCGCCAGCTTTTGTCGCGCTTCCAGTGCAGGTCAAGATAGGCGCGCTTGGCGATCCACGGGAACAGAACCTCTTCGTAGTCGATCAGGGGCAGGCTGCTGGGCAGTGGCAGGCTTGCCGGTTTGGCCGATTGCGCGGCTTTTCCTGCATCAAAGGCAAACGCGCTGTCCGCACAGGGGAACGATAGGGACAGTGCCAGTGCAAGAATTCCAAGGTGCCGCATGATCAAACTCCGATTGAATTTATTTACGGAGCATCACCTAAAAGGAGATTCGAGGAAACCTTGAGAATTCAAAAAATGCCAAGGCATTTATTCGGAAACCGATTGCAGGGTATCCGCAGGCGCGCAGCCGAATGTTGCGCAGGGCTGTTCGGGACGTTAATCCGCCCCGACCGACCACGTTATTTCGATGCGCCGACTTCGCGATAGTACCGTTCTGCGCCCGGATGCAGCGGCATCCCGGCCAGCGACTGGACCGCGAATTCGATGCTCAGCGCCTTGGTCACCGCAGGCTGGGTCTTGTCCAATGCCTTGGCGGCGGTCCTAATGCTGCCCGCAGTTTCCACGGCCAGCAGCACCTGAATATGCTAAATCTTGATCAAGGGGCGCCTCCCCTGCCCTATTCCCAAGTGTATTATCCTGCAAATTGCAGAGCGAAATAGGGGGAAGAGGGCGCAAAGATCTTGCGGGATGGCGCGCCCAGTGACCCATCGGACGCGCCGCGATTTTCTTGGAACGATCAGGCCAGCCAATTCCGGTAGTCGCTGACCAGAAGATGCGTCGGTGCCGCGTCTTCCTCGATCTCGGCAAAGCGTCCGATAGGTTCGCGGAAGATATTGTCGGTCTCGTCGTCATTGACGGTCGAGACCTCACCGATCAGCACGTCGCCCCCTTCGCCCCAGAAGGCATGCCAATCGCCGGGGCGCAGCGTGACGCTTTCGCCGGGGGCCAGTTGCAGCTTTTCGCCGGGCGCAAATTCGTGCCGGATGCCGTCCAGCCAGACCGTGCCGCCACGATCCTCGGCAAAGTTGCCCTGATCGTCCGAGCCGAACAGCTCCACAACAAGGGTCGCCCCGCCGCGGTTGATGATATCCTCGGCCTTGATCACATGGGTGTGCATGGGCGACAGCTGATCCTGCTTGGAAATCAGCAGCTTTTCCGCATAGCACATGCCCCCGCCCTTCTGCAGATCGCCCGGCAGACCGTTGCGCAGGGTGAACAGGAACAGCCCCATCTCATCATAGCGCCCGGCGCCGTAATCGGTGATGTCCCAGCCACAGCGCGCATCGATCACATGGCCTGCCTGCGCCCTGCGCGCCTTGAATTCCTCTGGAGTCCAATAGGCAAAGGGCGGCAGGGTGAACCCTTGGCTGCGGATCATGTCATCCGCAGCCCCCATGATGTCGTTGATACGGGATCGTTTCATGCGGCAGCCTTGAAAGTGTGCAGGATTTCGATGACCATCGCGGCGGTCCATGTGAAATGCGCCCCGCCACAGGGTTCGGCGGTGATCGGGTCGTGATACTCGGCAAAGCCGCTGGTCTCGATCAGGCGCAGGCAATCGCCCATGATGCGGTCGATCATCTTTGTCTCACCGGCGCATTCCAGCCCGTCGGCGATCATGTAGTTCACGATCAGCCAGACCGGCCCCCGCCAGTAGCGCAGCCCGTCGAATTCCGGCGCTGTCGGATCGTGGCTGGGGATCAGGTATTCGCAGGACTCGGCCAGCTTCTCGATCCGGCGACTGACGGCGGCGGCGCGCTCCTTGGGGATCGGGGCAAAAACCGCAAGGATGCCGCCGATCGATGCACTTTCGACCAGCTTGCCGGTGGTCCGGTCAAGGCAGAGGTATTGCCCCAGCCCATCGTGCCAAAGCGTTTCCATCGCGGCCACGCCCTTGTCCGCCATGGCGCGGGCCTCTGCGGCGATCTCGGGCATGTCCAAACGCGCGGCAAGATCCGCGACATCATGGCAGGACCGGATCAGGATCGCGTTGAAGCCGGGATCGACCATCTGGAACGGCGAGGCGTCGTGTAGCTTGGTGTTGTCCCAGTTCAGGCTGCGGAACTTCTGCACCAGCCAGATATAACGCTTGTACTGCTCATCCGTCGGGCGGTGCGCCGGGTTGGCGTGGGTCGTGTCGCGGCGGGTGAAGGTGCCAACGCCATCGGTGGGCACACGTTCAAAGGCCTCGTCCCAGTCGACCGAATTGTCGCGCCCGGTTTCCCAAGGGTGCAGAACCGCGATGAGGCCGGTGCCCTGCGGATCGCGGCAGCGGTAGAACCACTGGTGCCAAGCGTGGATCTTGGGCAGCATGGCGCGGGCCTTCTCGGCCGCCAACGCCGTGTCCCGGGCACGGTCGTGGATACGGCGCACAGCAAAGCCCGCCACCGCCGGTTGGGTGATGCCAGTGGTCGGTACAGGGCGCCCCGTGTCCCAGACATCCGGCCCGGGAAAATACCCATCGTCGGGCTGATGAAAGATGATGTGCGGCACCATCCCGTCTTCCCACTGGTGTGCCAGCAGCGTTTCGATCTCTGTCCAGGCGCGCGGTTCGTCGAACTGCGCAAAGCCCAGCGCGCTGAGCGCCGAGTCCCAGTTCCACTGGAATGGATAGAGCCCGTGCGTCGGCACCGTGTAGGTGCCCCGGTCATTGTCGCGCAGAACTTGCCGCGCGTGGTCGATCATCTCGTGTTTTTGCATGGTTTTGCCTCAGGCGACCGCAAGGGTGGTTTCGGGATCGAACCAGCGCACGCGGTCCGGATTGGGGGCCAGTGTCAGGGTGTCCCCCTGCTTTACCCGCAGGTCGCTGTCCAGCACTGCGCGGAACATGGAGCCGTTGACATCACAGGTGACCAGCAGATGGGCGCCCAGCGGTTCAACGATCCTGACCTTGGCGGCAAGGCCCTGGTCGGCGGGCTGCATATCCTCTGGCCGGATCGCGAATTGCAGCGGAGAGCTGCCGTAGCGCGGCCCGTCGATCACGTTGCCCGCGACCGTCCATTTGCCATCGCCTGCCGCCTCGGCGCGAAGGAAGTTCATCGGCGGGTTGCCGATGAAGCTGGCGACGAATTCGGCAGCCGGGTTGCGGTAGACTTCGATCGGCGAAGCCGCCTGAACGATCTTGCCCTTGTGCATGACGCTGATCCGGTCGGCCATGGACATCGCCTCGACCTGATCGTGCGTGACGTAGACGGCAGTGGTCTTGGATTCCGCCAGCACGCCTTTCAGTTCGGCGCGCATTTCCATCCGCAAGAGCGCGTCGAGGTTCGACAGCGGTTCGTCCATCAGGATCACGTCCGGTTCCATCGCCAGGGCGCGGGCCACGGCGACACGCTGCCGCTGACCGCCCGACAATTCGCCCGAATACCGCTTCAGCAGCATTTCGATATGCATCAGGCCAGCCACCTTCTCGACGCGGCGTTTGACCTCGTCATTGGGCAGCTTCTGCATCCGCAGGCCAAAGCCGATGTTTTCGAACACCGTCAGGTGCGGGAAGACGGCGTAGTTCTGGAACACCATCGCGATGCCGCGATCCTTGGGGGCGAGGTGGTCGACGCGACGCCCGCCGATCCAGACCTCGCCTTCCGTGGCGGTTTCCAGCCCGCAGATGATCCGCAGCAGGGTGGTCTTGCCACAGCCCGAGGCCCCGAGCAGGACCATGAATTCCTGGTCCGCTATGGTCAGGTTGATGTCATGCAGCGCCTGGTAAGCACCGAATTTCTTGGCGACGTTCTTGATCTGAATTTCAGCCATTTTTCTGGTTCCTTTGTCTCTCGCCCCGCGTCAGCGGTTGGCGATGCCCCACATGGCGAAGAGGTATTTGCGCACGGCGAAGATGAAGATCAGCGCGGGCACGACGAGGATGAAGCCACCGGCGAACTTCAGGTGCAGAGGAGAGGTATCGAGGTTCTGCAGCAGGAAGGCCGTCAGCGTCCGGTTCTCGATGGTCAGCACGGCGGCGGCGAAGACCTCGTTCCACGAGATCACGAAGGCAAAGATCGCCGAGGCCGTGATGCCGGGCAGGATCAGCGGCAGCACCACCTTGGTAAAGGCAGTCAGCCGGGTGCAGCCCAGGGTCCATGCCGCCTCTTCCAGCTCCATCGGGATGCCGGAAAAGAGCGAGAAGGTGATCAGAACCGCAAAGGGCAGTGCCAGCGTGGTGTGCACAAGCGCCAGACCAAAGACAGTGTCGTCCAGACCGGTCCGGATGAACATCACCGCCAAGGGCAGCGCCAAGAGCGGCAGCGGAAAGGCCCGTGTCAGCAGGATCAGCATCCGGAACAACTCCTTGCCCCGGAAGTCAAAGCGCGACAGGGCATAACCTGCGGGCGCGCCGATCAGGATCGACATGATCATCGTCATCCCTGCCGTTAGCACCGAGTTCTTGAGCGCGTTCAACATGCCCGCGAACTGGGCAAAGAAGCTGAGCGAGCCGAAGTCGAACTCGGGGAAAAACGGCTTGGGAAAGCTGTTCACCGTGTCCGGAGAGGACAGCGTGTTCACCAGCAGGAAGTAGATCGGGACGATCACCCAGGCGCAGAGCAGGACCACGCCAGCGATATAGACGAACCGGCCGGCGCTGCGGGTATCTTCAGCGGGGGCTTCGGTAGCAGCAGCGGTCATATCGTTGCTCCTTTCGGGACGCGCAGAACGCGCAGGATGACAAGTGTGGCAGCGATCGAGATGGCAAGGATGATCAGCGCAATCGCGGCAGCCGCACCGTTATTCAGCAGGTCGAACTGGTAGGCATAGGTTTCACCCATCAGCACCGGGAACAGCGTGCCACCAAGGGCCGCCACCACGGCGAAGACCTCGAAGGCCATGATCACGCGCAGGACCAGCGCCGTTTGCAGGCTGGGCCGCAAGAGAGGCAGCGTGATGCGCAGGAAACGCTTCCACGGGCTGGCGCCAAAGACTTCGGCGGCCTCGTAATACTCTTTCGGGATCAGACCGATGCCCGCCACCAGGATCACAAGCATGATGGCCGTCGCGCGCCAGATCTCGGCCAACGCAATCGCGATGAAGACAAGGCCGGGGTTCTGGAAGGTCAGCAGGTTGATCGGTTTGTCGATCAGGCCCATGCCGTGCATCATCGAGTTCAGGAAACCCGACTGTTCGAAGATCGCCAGCCAGATCAGACCGGCGGCAAGGTCGGAGATGCCCAGCGGAATGGTCCAGACATACAGGACCATATCGCGGCCCTTTTTCATCTTGGTGACCATCGTCGCCATCAGCAGCGACAGCGCCAACTGAACCGGGACCACGGCCGCGGCAAGCAGCAGGGTGTTCTTCAGCGAGATCGGGAATTTCCAGTAACTAACAACCTCTTCGAAGTTCTCAAGGGTAAAGCCGGCGCCTGTGCTGAAGGCCTGTTTCGCAACCAGAACGAAGGGGTAAATAAAGAACAGGCACAGGAACAGCGTCACCGGCAGGATCAGCATGTAAGGCAATAGTCGAGCGTTCATGGAATCGCTCCTTGTTCCGGCGCAGATCAGCGCCTTGGGTGGCAATGTTCAGGGGGGTAGTCGGGGCAGTCCGGGGAGTGTGTCCGGGCCCCTGCGGGCCCGGACCGGGAGGGGCGCTATGGCCCCGGTGGATCACTCCACCGGGCAAGCGCCTTCGGACGGAGCGTCCGGGGCCCAGCAGGGCGCGCCGGTCTCTTCCATGATGGCGGCCAGACGGCCTTTCTGATCTTCGAGCACCATCTCGATCGGCTGACCCGCCAGCACGATACGCTCGAACGCATCTACGAAGACGCGGTTGAAGTCACCGCCCTTGTCGCCCAGACCGGCAGGCAGCAGGCCAGGGTTGGCATCGGCGGAACCGGACATCTTGGCCACGGCGTCACCTGCGGCGATAACCGACGGCGGCAGATCGTCAGGCAGGTCCACGTCAACAACCGGGAAGAAGTTGGTGGCCTTCAGGGTCGCGATCTGGGTTTCCGGCTTCATCAGGTGCGCGATGAGCGCCTTGGACGCTTCCATGTCGGGCGCGGTCTTGGGGATGGCGACCCCTGCCAGAACGGGCATGAAACCACGGCCGGTCGGACCAGCGGGCGCCGGGAAGGCGACGAAATCATCGGGGCGCTCGTTGAAAGCCTGCGCCAGGCGCGAGGTGTGATCGAAGACGATCCACGCATCACCCGACAGCAGCTGTTCCTGCATGAAGGAGAAGTTGGTCGAGGCCGGGTTGGTGTGCGACCACAGCTCCTTGAACTTTTCCCATGCGGTGACCGCCTCGGGCGAGGCAAAGGTGCGCACGACGCCGTTGGTGTAGGAGGGGTACAGGTAGCCCTGGAAGAAGCGGTGCTTCAGACCCTTGGGGCCTGCGGGAAAGCCGAACTTGGGCTCGCCGGTGGCCTCATGCACGTTGGCGGACCATTCGATCAACTGGTCATAGGTCAGCGCATCGATGTCCGCGCCCTCGGGCAGGTATTGCAGCGCTTCCTTGTTGGCCGCCATGATATAGCTGGCCTGCATCCACGGGACGTACTGCAGGCTGTCGGTGCCCAGCTTGGCCAGATCGTTGAACGTGCCGGAGGCCGACATCACGCCCATGTCGCTGAGATCGACGAGGGTCTCGGGATCCATTGCTGAGAAATCGCCATGCAGCGCGCCCAGAACACCGATGGTACCTGTACCGGCCTGCAGTTCGGCCTGCAGACGGGTCAGCCACGGACCGCCGTCATTCGGTTGGTAGTCAACGCCACCGTCAAAGCCTGACAGCACCTGCTCACGCATGGCCTGCGCCTCTTCGACCGGCTTGGCCTGCGTCGACCAGAACAGCGTTTCGGCCTGCGCGGCAACCGCGGCGCAAGACAGCGCTAGGCCGGAAGCCGCGCCAAGGATTTTCGAGAAATAGGTCATGTGTCCTCCCACAGTGGTGTCGCGGGGCCGACCGATGCGCCGTCCCCCCTTCTGATTGGCCTGCCCGATGTTGCGGGCAATCTGGCCGAGATGCCCCGCAGCCCTCCAAGCTGCGACGAATCTCTTCCGTGTTATCCAGTTTGATATATCGTTATATCTTCTGTCAACGACTATTCTGGCCACCCTGCAGCGCAGCATCGGCGCAAAATGCCAATCCATTGCCACGGCGAAGAAATTTTGGCAGGATGCTGGTTAAACGTTATACCAACACGAGAGTCCGCGCCGTGTCAGGCAAGCCCACCCTAGGAACCGTAGCAAAAGCTGCCGGCGTCTCCATTCCGACGGTCAGCCAGGTCATGCGCGGCACCGGACGCATCTCGGAAGAGACGCGGCAAAAGGTGCTGACGGCGGCGCGCGAGTTGCACTACGTGCCGAATTCCCGCGCGGCCTCGATGAGATCCGGCGACAACCGAGAGATCGGATTTGTCATCAACCAGTTCCAGAACCCCTTCAATGCCGAGGTCGTCGGCGGGGTCGTCGATCTGCTGGAGGCCGAAGGCTATCTCGTTTCCATAGTGGACACCCGCGATGACCCGGACCGCCAGAGCCGACAGCTGGAGGCTTTCATCCGTCACGGACGCGGCGGGCTGATCTGGGTTCCGGCGCACGATACGTCGGAAGAGACGCTGGACCTGCTCATGGCGCAGGGCATCCCCACCGTGACCTTCCTGCGCCCCGCCGGGCGCGGTCAGGACCACGTCGGCATCCGCAACGCAGAGGCTACAGCGACCGCCACCGCCTATCTTGCCGATCTGGGACACCGTCGGATCGGGTATCTGGGCGGTACGGACATGACCTTTGTCCGCAAGGAGCGGATCGCGGGCTATAAAAGGGTCATGGCCGAACGCGGGCTGGCGGCGCCGGTGATCTGGGATTGCCACGACAACAAGCTGGCCGGCTTGGATGCCATGATGGACCTGCGCCGCGCGCACCCCGAAATCACGGCGGTTGTCTGCAACGGTGACATGGTCGCCATCGGGGCCAGCCTGGCCATCACGCGCCTTGGCCTTGTGCCAGGCGAGGACGTCTCAATCATCGGGTTCGACGACATTCAGGATGCGGCCGTGGCGACCCCGCCTCTGACGACTATGGCCGTGCACCCGCACAAGCTGGGCCGGAAACTGGCGCGGGTGCTGCTGGATCGCATTGCCGAACCGGACATGCCCGAAACCGTGTCCGAAATCGCCGCGGATCTGGTCGTCCGGGAAACCACCGGCGCGCCCCGGTCCTGAGCCGACCGCCCTGCCCCGGTTCCCCACAGGAAACAGGTGGCCCCCGAAGGGCTTAAAGCACGGGTTCAATCATAGCGCAGGTCGGTCGCCTTACCGCGAAAGATCACATAGGCCAGCACCGAATAGGCGATGATCATCGGCACCACGAAACAGGCCCCCACAAGGATGATCATCAGGCTTTCGGGGGCCGCAGCAGCCTCGTAGATGGTCAGCCGGTCCGGCACGACATAGGGGTAAAAGCTGTAGGCAAGCCCCAGATAGGCCAGCGCGAACAGCCCGCTGGCGGTTGCAAAGGGCAGCCAGCTATACCGGTCCCGGTCAAACGGCATCCGCCGCAACATCACCCACAGCGCCACGATCAGACCCAGAGAAATCAGTGGTAGGGGCGCCAGCATCACGCTTTCCGGAAAGCCGACCCATTTGTCAAAGATCCGGTCGCTGACCAGCGGCGTGGCCAGCGACACCGCCCCCACCCCGGCGATCACGCCCCACAGGCCCCTGCGCGCCCAGTCCAGCGCCCTGATCTGCAACGCGCCTTCGGCCTTGTGCACCAGCCAAGTGGCGCCGATGAACGCGTAACCCACCGTCAGGCAGACCGCGACGATGGCCGCAAACAGATAGGTATCCGGCGCCTTTTCCAGCCCCATGATATAGAGGCCCAGCATAAAGCCCTGCGCCAGCGCCGTTGTCAGCGAACCCACGAAGAACAGCCAATTCCACAGCGCCTTGTGGCGTGACCGCGCCTTGGCCCGAAACTCGAACGCAACACCCCGCAGGATCAGCCCTATCAGCATGACAAAGACCGGCAGATACAGCGTGGACAGGATCATGCCATGCGCCGTCGGAAAGGCGACCAACAGCAGCCCCACCGCCAGCACCAACCAGGTTTCGTTGGCGTCCCAGAACGGCCCGATAGAGCCGATCATGCGGTCTTTCTGCAACGTGTCGCCAAGGGGAAACAGGATGCCGACGCCAAGGTCAAAACCGTCCAGAACGACGTAAACAAGGATCGCCAGCCCCATCAAAGAGGCGAAAGCCCAGGGCAGCCAGTCGGCGGGGTTTGAAAAGTCCGGCATCATCTGTTCACTCCGCGGCGGACAGGGCGGCGACATGCGCCTTGCCCGAATGGGTCATGCTGTCGGTATGGGCGTCCTGCCCCCGTGCGGCCTTCCGCGCGAGGTAGGCGATCACGCCGATATAGGCGATCAGCAGCGCCACATAGACAGCAAGGTAGGCCAGCAGGGTCCCCATCACCATGGGCGCGGGCACCTCGGCCACGGCCATCTCCGTTGTCATGATCCCCTGCACCAGCCACGGCTGGCGGCCGATCTCTGTCGTGTACCAGCCGGCAAGGGTGGCCACCCACCCCGACAGGCCCATCGGCACCAGCGCCCAGAGCAGCGCCTTGGGCAGCCCCTCGACGGCCATCCATTGCCCGCCTGTGCGTCCCTCATGCCGGTTGCGCCGAACCCACATGAAAAAGGCGGCGCTCCAACTGATCAGCAGCATGGCCATGCCCGTGCCCACCATCACGCGGAAGGACCAGAAGACAGGCATCACCGGCGGATGCATGGGCGTCCCGTCCTCGGCCACGAAATCGTTCAGACCGGGCACGACACCATCCGCATGATGCGTCAGGATCAGCGAGGCGCCGTTGGGCACGCCAATCTCGAACCGGTTTTCGCGCGCATCCTCATCCGGCAGGGCGAACAGCAACAGCGGTGTGTTCGGTCCGGTTTCCCAGTTGCCCTCCATCGCGGCGACTTTTTGCGGCTGGTGCTCCAGCGTGTTCAGCCCGTGCATGTCGCCCATGAATATCTGCACCGGGATCAGCAGCGCGCCCATGACCACCCCGGTCTTGAGCATCGCGCGCACCTCGCGCGAACGGTCACCGACGATCCAGCGAAAGGCGGAGACACCCGCGACAAGGAAGCCAACCGTCAGAAAGCTGGCCAGCACCATATGGGCAAAGCGGTAGGGCATCGATGGATTGAAGATGATCGCCCACCAATCGGTGGCATGCGCCACACCGTCGATCACCTCATAGCCCTGCGGCGTGTGCATCCAGCTGTTCAGCACGATGATCCAGAAGGTCGACAACGTCGTGCCAAAGGCCACCAGCGCCGTGGCCGTGATGTGCAACCATCCCGGCACACGGGAAAAGCCGAACAGCATGATCCCGATAAAGCCCGCCTCAAGGAAGAAGGCGGTCAGCACCTCGTAGGCCAGCAGCGGCCCGGCGATATTGCCCACAGTTTCCATGAAACCGGGCCAGTTGGTCCCGAACTGGAACGACATGGTGATGCCTGAAACCACACCCATGGCAAAGCTGAGGGCAAAGATCTTTACCCAGAACCGATAGGCCGCCATCCATTTTTCATCGCCGGTGCGCGCAAAGCGCAGGCGAAAGAACAGCAGGACCCAGCCCAGCGCAATGGTGATCGTCGGGAACAGGATGTGGAAAGAGATGTTCGCCGCAAACTGGATGCGGCTGAGCAGGAGGGTGTCTAGCGCTTCCATCTGTTGGTTTCCTCGTCAGCTTTTGGAGGGCGACGGAATATAGCCGCCCAGTTTGTCGATCAGCCCCGCGATCCGGCTGCCATAGGTCATCAGCCGGATCAGCTTTTCCGTCTCCAGCCGCGCCATGTCTTCGTAGAACTCTGTCATCATCTCGATCATCTTGCGCAATTCGGCGATGCGGGCCTCGGAATAGGCGTCCCCCGCCGGGCCCTGCATCTCCAGCGCCCGCAATTTGGTCAGAGTCGGATCGATTTCGCGCTTCTTGCGCTCTTCGATCAGGATGCGGCCGATCTCCCACAGGTCTTCGGGTGTGGTGAAATGGTCCTTGCGGCTGTCCGGCATGTGTTTCAGCCGCACCAGCCGCCAGGCCTGCAGTTCCTTCAGCCCCATCGAGGCGTTGGAGCGGCTGATGCCCAGCGCCTCGGTGATCTGATCGGCGTTCAGCGGGGTGGCCGACAGGAACAGCAGGGCATAGATCTGCCCCACGGTCCGGTTGATCCCCCACCGGCTGCCCATCTCGCCGAAATGCAGGACGAACTCCTGATGTAGAGGTGACATGTTCATGACCGGCACGCCGCCTTTCGGAGATTTCAGTAATTTCTGAAAGATAAGTAAGACGATGACCTGACCTGTCAAAACACTGCGTCAATCTGTGCGCCGGATTCCCGGGCGCGGACATGAAAAAGGCCGGAGCGCTCCCCGGCCTTACTCCATTGCAGGCGGCCTTGCCCTGTTTACATTTGCCGACCAATCGGCCCGGCGTGCGCTCAGGTTGGCGCAGGTTCCTGGCGTTCCTGCATCAGGCGTTTGGCCGCCGCTCCCGGGGCCGCGCCCCAAACCGCAATCCAGCGATAGAAGATCGGCGTCAGGAACAGCGTGAACACCGTCGCAAAACCTAGCCCGCCGACGATAACCCAGCCGACCGCCACCCGCGCCTCTGCCCCCGCACCAGAGGTCAGGATCAGGGGCAGACCGCCAAAGACCGTCGACACCATCGCCATCATGACCGGCCGGATCCGCAGCCGCAGCGCATTGCGGATCGCGCTGTCGATGTCCTGCCCCTCTTCGCGCAGCTGGTTGGCGAATTCGACGATCAGGATGCCGTTCTTGGCCATCACCCCGATCAGCATGACCAGCCCGATCTGGCTGTAATAGTTCAGCGATCCGCCGGTCAGCGAAATCGCCAGAACCGCCGCCGCAAGACCAAAGGGCACGGTCAGCATGATGACAATCGCGCTGGCAAAGCTTTCGAACTGAGCCGACAGGACCAGGAGCACCACCAACAAGGCCACGGCAAAGACCATGTAGATCGACTGCGCGCTGTCGTTCAGTGTCCCCGCCTCTCCGGTAAAGGCAATCGCCATGCCGTCGGGCAGCACCTCTTGTGCGATCTCCTGCAGCCGGTCCATCGCATCCGACAGGGTTGCCCCGTCGCCAAGGTTCGCCTGCGCGGCAACCGCAAGCGCACCGCCCTGCCGCTCGATCTGGGCCTGGCTCACCACCATGTCCAGCGAGGCCAGCGACGACAGCGGCACAAAAGAGCCATCGCCAAGGCGGATCGACATGGAGGCAATATCCGACGGATCGTCAATCGGCGGCCCGCCCGGCACGACGTTGACATCGATTTCGGTGTCATCCTCGAAGACCGTGACCGCGACAGTGCCCTGAACCAGCGCGCGGATCAGCGCGGTCACCTCCGACGGTTTCAGGTTCATGTCGTTCGCCGCATCCACGTCCACGCTGACCTGCAGTTGCGGATCGACGCTGTCATTGGACAATTGCGGGTTGAGAAAGGTCGCATCCTGCGCCATCGCGGCGACAAGCGTCTGCGTCGCCTCGGTGATGGCGTCGATGTTGGTGCCGGTCATGGCAAAACTCAGACCGCTGCCCGCGCCACGAATGTTCAGGCTGTTGGTCGACCGCGCGCTCACGCGCACGCCCGGCACCGAAGCCAGCTCTCCGCTGATCCGCCCAACAAGGTCCTGTTGCGAAAAATCGCGATCATCCCAATCCGGCAGACGCACGATGATAAAGGCACTGGTGCCGCCGCCGACCCCGATGATGCTCTGCACCGTCGTAATTTCGCCGGTTGCCTGATAGGCGGCAAGGATATCCTCGACCTGCGCCACCTGCGTATCCAGATAGTCCACCGTCGCATCCGACGCCCCGCGAGCCTGCACAAGGAAGAACCCACGGTCCTCGGAAGGCGTCACTGCAGAGGGCAAGGTAGAAGCCGCGCCAAAGGCCACGATGGCAAAAGCGCCCGCCACCGCCAGCACAAGAACCGGCGTGCGGATGGCCCAGTCCATCACCGCATCGAACCCCCGCGCCATCAGACCCGCAGGCTGAGTGCCCCCGGTCTCTTTCGCGGTCGGCTTGCCGGGATCCAGCAGGGCCGCCAACACCGGCGCAAGCGTCAGCGCCGTGGCCGAAGACAGCGTCACCGCAATGGCCAGCACGAACCCGAATTCAGAAAACACACCGCCCGCCTGCCCGGGCAGGAAGGAAATCGGAATGAAGACCGCCGCCAGCGTCGCGGTGGTCGAAATGACCGCAAAGAAGACCTCGTTCGTGCCTGCCGCCGCAGCGGCAAAGGCCCCCATGCCCTGTTTGCGTTTGCGTACGATATTTTCGATCACCACGATGGCGTCATCCACCACCATGCCGGTCGCCAGCACCAGTGCCAGCAGGCTGATCGTATTGACCGAAAACCCGGTCAGCCAGATCGCCGCCAATGTGCCGATCAGCGCCACCGGGATCGTGATCGCCGGGATCAGCGTCGCCCGGGGCGAGCGCAGAAAGACGAAAATCACCGCGATCACGATGACCGTGGCCAGCAGGATGGACTGCACCACCTCGTTGATCGACCCTTCGATAAAGACACCGTCATCCGAGGTGATGACCAGCTGAACGCCCTCCGGCAGGACCTGCCGCAATTCTTCGACAGCCAGATTGACCTCTCGTGAGATATCCAGCGTGTTCCCGACCGATTGCCGCGTGATGTCGAGCCCTACCGCCGTCTGCCCGTTCACCCGGGCAAAGACGCTGGCATCCTCCGGCAGCAACTGCACCAGCGCCACATCAGAGATCGAGGTCGTGCCATTGATCCGCACCGCCTTGACCGTATCGACGGTGACGGCCTTGTTCCCGACGCTGAGCGCCAGCGTCGTCGCCTGGCTTTCCAACTCGCCCAGCGGGGTGTCGTCCCGCAGGCTGGACAGCGCATCGCTGACATCGAAGATCGTCAACCCGCGCCCCAACAGCGACGGCATGTCCAGCGTGACGCGGAATTCATTCGCCCGGTTGCCGCGGATCGTGACCTCGGCGATGCCGTCGATGGTCGACAACCGCTCATAAACCGCCCCTTCGGCGAGCCGCGTCAGCTCGTCGAAACTGGCGTCGCCCAGCAGCGCCAGCCGGATGATGGCGTCGGAGTTGCTGTCAGCCTTGGACACGCTCGGATCGTCCACGTCGTCAGGCAACGAACGCATGGTTTCCGACACGATCTCGCGCGCTTCGTTTGCCGCGATGTCCACGTCGGTCCCGTCAGACAGGTCGATGGTGATACGGCTCGAACCGGCGCTCGACTCCGATTCCATGTAGACCAGCCCTTCGAGCGCGCTCAGCGCATCCTCCAGAACCTGCGTGATCTCGGTGTCGACGGTGGCGGGAACAGCCCCCTCATAGGTAGTGCGGATCGACAGCACGGGCTGATCCACATCCGGCATTTCGCGGACGTCAACGCTGGTCAGGGCGGCCAGCCCGGCAATGATGATCAAGAGATTCAGCACAAGGCCAAGGATCGGGCGGGCGACGAAGGTATCCGCAAACCCGACCCGGTGCAGCGTTTTTTCAAGGCTCATGTCTGCGGGCCTCCAGCATCGAGAGCGCCGTCGGCATTGGCCACCATCGCGCCATCGCGCAATTTCGAGGCACCTTCGGTCACGACAATCGCGCCGTCGGAAACCGAGGTTTCCAGCCAGACCCGGTCGCCCTCACGGTACTTGATGGTCACCGGCACGCGCGAGGCGCGGCCGCCATCGACCACCCAGATGCCCGCGCCGGTCCGGTCCCATGTCACCGCCGTGGCGGGCACCGTGGGCAGCGGCTCCGTCTGTTCGATCATACGCACCGAAAAGGTCATGCCGGACCACAGCAGACCTTCGGAATTGTCGATTTCCGCCTTGACCGTCACGCTGCGCGTCACCGGATCAAGACGGCTGTCAAAGGCCGCCACGCGCCCTTCGAACACACGGCCTGTATAAGTCGGCGTGCCTACCCGCACCGTCTTGCCGATTTCCAGCAAACCGATCGACCGTTCCGGAACCTCGAATTCGGCGATCAGGGTGGTGGAATCGTCGATGGTCACGATCACATCGCCCGCGCTGACCAGATCGCCGACCTGAACATCGCTCAGCCCCATGCGCCCGGAGATTGGCGCGACCACCGTGCGCTCCTCCAAGGCCAATTCGGCCATGCCCAGATTGGCCTCCGCCAGCCGCAGCGCAACTTCGGCCTCCGCCAGCGTGACACCGGACACCGTCAGATTTCCGCCCGACTGGAGGCTTTTATACCGCTCAAGCGTGTCGCGTGCCTGATCCCGTTCCGCCTCGGCGATGTCCAGCGCCAGACGCTGCGTCCGGTCATCCAGCCGCAACAGAACATCGCCCTTTTCGACGGCCCCATTGGCCAAAAGCGCGGTTTCGACAACTTCGCCCGCCTCGCTCATCGTAACGTTGGACCGGCGCAGGGATGTGGCGCTGCCGACGGTGTGCAGAACCAGCGCATAGCTGCTTTCCTCCATCGGCCCCATCACAACCGAAGTCGCCTGACCGCCGCGCCCGCCGCCGGGGCCCCCTGCCCTCGCACCGGGCGCCCCTCCGGGGCCCCCTGCAACCGGTTCAGAGCTTACGCCCCCCCAAAGCTGCGATACCTGCGATGGCACGCCGAAAGTCAGGGCGTATGCGCCCGCAAGGATACCGATGGAGGCAAAAATGACTGCCGTATGTTTGACCAATTTCACTGCGGACTCCGCTTCGAAGCAGTTGGGGTTCGAGCCTTCAACGACGCCGCGTCTCAACTCCGTCGGAATTAGTTTCACGAAGCCCCTAGGCGGTCCAGAATTTGTCGGACCCCTCCCAATGTCGTGATCCCATGTGCTCAATCTGGCCGCTTTTTGTGCGAAGTGGGGCTTTGGGACCTGTCACGGTTTGCCGCCGGACCGGGTCCTGAAAGGCGCGACCCGGATTTCGAAGGCCAAAGGCTGTTTTCGACCCGGGGCTATTGGCCGTGACCGGTAAAGTCGGCCGCCCGCACGCCAAAAAAAGCTCACCGCAAATGGGCCCAGACCCGATGTCCTCATTGGCGCCGTGAACGGGAAATGCGGATCGTTCGGCTTGGGGCAGCGTCGCCCGCAAACCAAGATCCGGGAATGGGAACGTCGAGTTGATCAGCAGCAACGCGTTCTGAAATCGGTTCCATCTCCCAGGATAGCCGGACAAGTCGATAAAATCCAAAAAGGGCAAGCTACCCAAAGGCCAGTGCACCGTAACCTCTGTCCGGACATTGCATACAGTTGTGCCGTGCGAGGAACCAGCCAGCATCGCCAAAGCTGCCACCTGTCGGCCCTACCTGACCAACCCGCAGGCCAAGCAGCGATGGCGTTTCGAAGAAATCGCTCCGGTTTTCGAACGACCAACACATTGGGTCCGGTTCCCGCGGCCTGCCAGGGTCCAGCGATCAAACAGGCGGTGCAAATCGATCAAGCCGGACAAGCCGTTTTGGCCGCGCTAGGCGCGGATAGCGTGATCGCCGCCGATGCCCAAGGCCAAATTCTCCCGCTGTCCCGCTTTTCACTCCCGTCAACCGGGCGCCGCCCCCCGCGCAAGGACAATCTCAGTCGTGGATCACACCGGAATGAACTTGCAGGAATAGGGAGCCCAGCGATCTTTCCACGGGCGCGCCTCTTCCAGCTCGAACGCCAGCTCGTAGAGCATGCGGTCGTTGCCCGTCGCAGTCTGGAACATCGATCCGACAGGCAGGCCCGTTTCCGGATCCCAGTTCAGCGGCACCGACATTGCCGCGTGGCCGGAGACGTTGACCGACGCGGTGAATGAAAGACCCGCCTGAAGGAAGTCGATCACGGAGTCGTTGACGATCGTGTCCGGGGACAGCGCATTGCCGTCGATCGACAGGAACGGCATCACCGGTAACAAGAGCAGGTCGATGTCCTCGAATACTTGGGCGTAGCGCGCCGGTACAGTGGCCAGATACTCCATGCCCGCCGTCTGAACGTCGGCCGGGATGGTGCTGCCGTATTCGATGAGGGTCGCAGTGAAGGGGTCCAGCAATCCGCTCTCGCGCGCGGACGCGCCGGTAATCGCGCGGGCGCCATCGGCGACGACGCCGAACTGCCCAAGGAACGCGCCGTTGTAATTCTCGAAGAACTCGCTCGCATTCAAGGGGATGGCGGCGTCCACCACTTCGTGCCCGAGATCGCGCAACAGCTGGACGGTGTTCTCCTGCGCGGCCACGACGGCGGGATCGACGGCCACGCCGCCGTCCATGCTCGGAGCATATCCGATCCTAAGCCGTCTGGTGGACGCTCCCGTTACCAGTCCGATCGCTGGGAACGGCCCGTTCGGATCCTCGGTATGTGCGAAGAGGGCCGCGCTGTCGCGCACCGTGCGCGAGATCGCCTGGTTGGTCTTGAAAGGGCCGTGCTGGCCTCCCGCCTCGCCCGGCAGCATCCGCGCGCGGCTGGGTTTCACACCAAAGAGACCCTGCGCGCAAGCTGGCAACCGGTTCGACCCTCCGCCGTCGGTTCCGTGGGCGAGAGGCACCATGCCTGACGCGACCGCCGCGCCGGCACCCCCGGACGAGCCCAGCGTGGACAAGGACAGATCCCAGGGATTGCGCGACAGGCCAAAGGCGGTGTTGTTGGTGATGATCCCCAACTGGGCGAATTCCGGCACATTGGTCATGCCGATGATGTTCATCCCCGCCGCCTCGACCCCGTCGACATACATGACGTTCTCGGCCGGGATGTTGGCAAGCATCATGCGCGACCCATCGGTCCGCCGCACGCCGCCCACGTCGATCATATCTTTTATCAGGATCGGCATGCCCGCAAAGGTCGTGTCCTTGGAAATCGTCTCGGCCTTCTCGAAGGCGCGGTCATAACTGCGGGTCGTGATCGCGTTGACGATGGGCTCCATCGCCTCGATCCGGCGAATCGTGATCTCGACAGCCTCCCGTGCGGAAATCTCGCCGCTCTTGATCAGTTCGGCCATGCCCAAGGCGTCCCGGTCGATGAATTCATCGATTGCCCTCGGGGCGGCAGCGGCAGGTTTGACTTGCGCTGGAACCACTGTTGCGGCGACCATAGCCCCAACAGTGCTTCTCAAGAGGGCACGACGCGTGAGCATGGAAGGTCTCCCCGAGATGATTTTTATTAAAGCTAGAAGTGACTATCACGAGTGGTCGTTCAATCCAACGTTCGATGCGGCACACGACGGGGGCATGCGGGGCATGTGAGATATGAGCGGACTTGTGAATGCGGGCACATTGAAACGGGGCACGGCTGAATCCCTGGTTCGCGGCACATCATTGATGGTCTACTTGGTTTCTTGGGCCGCCTTTGGGGCCGTCCCATCCGATGCCTTTGCGGAAAACGTCCGCGTGCAAATCGGTTTTGCCTTCACGGACGCGATCCTGCAAACACGCCCCAGAGAGCTTCTGGAGGACAGTCCCGTAATTGTGCGGCTGGATCGCCTGAACGGTGGCGACGGTCCCGGCGCCGCGTTTTCTGTGTGGCGAGACAGCCCGCGCCCCAAGGGGTCCATTTCCTACGGGTTCGAGATCCTAAGCTCACAATCTGTTGATTTCCGCTGAGAAGTGACCCGGTTTTTTCACCGAGATTTGACCCACCCTTGTTTATTCCTCGGCGGTCATGTTGTGGTCAATGCCGGCGTCTCCTTTCTTGTTTTCTTGGCGGCTTCGGAACTGGCTTTGAA